>JBFYTF010000268.1:0-8826 GCA_041300865.1 Anaerolineae bacterium | reverse complement strand
CACCGCGCGGTGGCCCCACACTTTTCCCGGCTCGTCGTCGCCTGCATGTGTCGCCGGCGACGATTCACTACCTGCTGCCCGGCACAAGTCCTTGCCGCCTGGCAGCCCCGGCCGCAGGTGCTCCGGCCTTCGCGCAACACCTTCTGCCCGACCGGGACAACAGCACGCACCCTGCGCCGCCAGGGCCGCAGTCTCCCACCAGGCACGGCCTGCCGTGAGCCCGGACCGCTCAGTATCTGCGAAAAGGACGCACGCCTCGCGGCCGGCCGTGCCGGTGCTGTCGCCAAAGATCGTGCCTCCCTGAAAGTCCTGCACCAGGGGATCGCCGTAGCCGGCATCAAAGCCCTGCTCAGGCGCCAGCTCCCGGCCGCTGGCGGCGCTCGACGCACCCCCCAGCACACACCACGCTTTGCCCAAGCCCCGCCACGGCTGCACCCGGCCGGCCGGTGGAGTAGCCTCTGCTTTCGGCGGCCAAGGGGACGGGGGACTGCGCTGGGCACCCGCCATCCCGGCGCGGCCGCCGGCCGGATGGTGCCGGGGCTCCCTGGCACGTCAGGGGGTACTACTCCCGCATGTAGGCCAGAAACAACACAACTTAGCAACCATCCGCTCCGCCCAAATCCGGGTGATCTCGGAGCTCTGGCAGAGCTTTCACCGCTAGATGCTATCGCCCTGTAAGCCGGTTTACCGCCCTTTGACAGAACTGGGTGCCCGTGCTACAATGTTCTGGGTCGTCAGTTTACTCGGAGACGGTGGTTGGCCGCCGGCAAGATTCCCTGATCCGTCAGATTCCGCTCTTTGGCCGCCTGCACGGCGCCGACAACGACTCCTGGGATCAGTTGTCGCGGAGGTGTTCATGCGCGCCGGCTGCCTGCTGCAACGTGTGGCCGCGACAGTCCGGCTGCCGGGGAGTCTGCCGTCCCCAGAAGGACCCGGTCGCGCTGCCACAGCTGACCTAGATCCATGACGCAACCCGCCGGGTTGTGGCGCGGTCGTGCGGGTTGCTCTGCGGCGCTCGCACCGAAATCCGCCGGCGCCGGCGGCAGGGATGTGGAGTAGCCATGACCGAAGGGGAGATGAGTGCGTCGTTAGAAGCCCTGATCACCGCTGCCGAGCGAGCGCGGACCGCCTTTGATTGGGAGGCGACCTTGTCCATCGCCGGTCAGGCGCTGGCCCGCCCGGACCTCCCCCCCGAAACCGCCTTCGCCCTCCTCGACGCCCAGGCCGAGGCGCACCAGCGCCTTGGCGACCTCGAAGCCGAGGAGGCAGCGCGCGCGGCCATGGCGCGCCTGGCAAGCGACCTGGGCGACGCCGAGCGTCGCGTGCAGGCCACGCTGCAGCACGTAGATCTGTATCTGCGCCAGGGGCGGGTGGCCGACTCCAAGGCCTTGTCCCGTGCCGCTCTGGACGTTGCCCGAGCGTGCGGTGCGCTCCATCTCGAAGCGGCCGCCCTCGTGGGGCTGAGCAGGGCATACCAGGTAGAGAGCCGTTTTGACGAGGCACGCGACCTGGGCGAACAAGCGCTCGCCCAGTTTCGCTCTCTCGACAACCCCCTCGGCGAGGCCATGGCACTGCTATGGTTGTCCATTACCAACTCTCGCCAGGAGCGCGTGGTAGAAGCCGCTGCCCAGGCCAGGGCCGCGCTGGAGATATTCCGCCGCGAGGGCGATCGCGCGGGGGAGGCCCGGGCTCTGAACACCCTTGGCATCCGCAGCCCCGACGTTGCCCAGAGGCGCAGCTATTACGAACAGGCACTGGCTGCCTACGAGGCCGTTGGCGACCGGCGTGGGCAGGCACAGGTGCACAACAATCTGGCCATTACGAGCCAGCAGGTTGGGCTGTACGTTCTGTCGGGCAACGACGCATCCGAGGCAGTGGAAGTCGTCCGCCGCATGGGCGCCCGGGTGGATCTGGCCTACTATCTGGACACCCTGGCCCGGGCCTGGCTAGGCCGCGGCGACGCCGACCGAGCGGAGGCCGTTTTTGAGGAAGGGCTGGCGGTCTGCCGGGAGGTTGGCGACGCCAGCGTCGAAGCCTCCTACATCTTTGGCCTGGGCCGCGCTGCCCACGCAGCCGGCCGGATGTCGCGCGCCGCCGAGTTGTATCAGGCCGCCGCAGACCGTTTCGGCAGCCTCGACATCCCGGCCGAGCAGGCCACTTGCCTGGCCTGGCTCGGGGCCGCAAGGCTGCAGCTTGGCGACCTGGATGCCGCCCGAGCGCTCACGGCCCAGGCGGTGGCCCTGTTAGAGCGAGCTGCCGGGGTGGCCCAGGAGTATCCTCCCCAGGAGATCTGGTGGTTCCGCTACCAGGCATTGGCGGCTGCCACTCCGCCACCACTCACAGGCGAGGGTGAGGTGGGCGATGACGCCTGGCTGGCCCTCGACCGCGCCCGCGAGGTGATGTTAGCGGGTATGGCCAGCTTGAGCGACGACGGCCTGCGCCGCAACTCCCTGAACAAGGTGCCCGTCAACCGCTGGATCGTCGGCGAGTGGCTGCACCAGGTCGCCCGCCGCGGGCTGCCCCTGGCGCCGCTGGCGGACGCCGTGCGGGGTCCAGGCGGTGGCCAGGAGCAGTTCCGCCGCATGCTCGACATCGGCCTGCAGCTCAACACCCGGCGTGGGGCCGGCGACCTGGCGCGCTTGCTAGTCGACAAGGTCGTCGAGCTCACCGGGGCCGAGAGCGCCGCCCTCTACCGCGTTGAGGAAACAGGGCAGCGGCAGGTGGCCGCCGGCTTTAGTCTGGAGCCGGGCGGTCTCGCCGCGGACGTGGCTCCCCTCCTCGACTTGGTCACTCTGAAGCGCCAGGCTGTCCTGCGCCACGTGCCGGCCAATGCCCCCGACCTTGAACAGGTCTCCCAGCTGTGCGTGCCCCTGCTGGCGTCCGGCACGCTGGTGGGGCTGCTCTACGCCGGCATGGCCACTACCTTCGGCCGGTTCTCCGTCCGCGACCGGGACCTCCTTTCCCTGCTTGCGAACCAGGCGGCTGTGGCCCTGGAAAATGCCGCCTGGGCCGAGCGCCTGGATAGGCGCGTCACAGAGCGCACGGCAGAGCTTGAGGCAGCCAATCGAGGGCTGGAGCAGCGCACCGCCGAGCTCGAGCTGATTAACACTGTCCAGCAGGGGTTGTCCGCCCAGCTTGACATGCAGGCCATGTACGACCTGGTCGGCGACAAGATACGCGAGCTTTTTGACGCCCAGGTAGTGGGCATTTATACCTACGACCACGTGTCCCGGCTCGCCTCCATGCGCTACATGATCGAGAAGGGGCAGCGCTATTACACCCCTGAGCCATACCCCTTCACCCGGATGGCCGACCACTTGATCAGCACCGCCCGCCCGCTATTGATCAACGAGCACGCCGGGCAACGTGCGGCCGAATTTGGCATGGCGCCGGTACCGGGGACCGAACCAGTCCGGTCAATGCTGTTTGTGCCGCTGATCACCGGGAACCACGTGACGGGGGCCATTTCGCTGCAGAATGTCGACCGCGAGCACGCCTTCGGTGACTCGGATGTGCGGCTGCTAACCACACTGGCCAACAGCCTGAGCGTCGCCCTCGAGAACGCCCGTCTGTTCGACGAGACCAACCGCCTCCTGGCTGAGACCCAGCAGCGCACCGCCGAGCTGGAAGCGATCAACAGCGTGCAGCAGGCGCTGGCTGCCCAATTGGACATGGAGGCCATTTACGGGCTGGTCGGTGACAAGATGGGCGACATCTTTGACGCTCAGGCGGTGTTCATCTTTACCTACGATCATGCGGCCCGGCTCACTTCCACGCGGTATGCCATGGAAAGGGGACGGCGAGTCTACGACGATGGGCCGTTGCCCTTCAGCCGGAACGTTGATCACCTCGTCCGCACCCGCCAGGCGGTGTTGATCGACGAGAACACTGCCGAGCGCATGGCCGAGTTGGGGATGGCCGTGCTGCCCGGCACAGAACCGCCCCAATCGATGTTGTTTGTGCCGCTCATCGCCGGGAACCAGGTGACCGGATCTGTGTCGCTCCAGAACCTCGACCGCGAGCACGCCTTCAGCGACTCGGACGTCCGGCTGCTGACCACCTTGGCCAACAGCATGAGCGTTGCCCTCGAAAACGCCCGCCTGTTCGACGAAAGCCGCCGGCTGTTGGACGAAAGCCGGCAACTGGCGGCCGAGCTGGCGACGGTCAATCGCATCAGCCTGGCGGCTGCGTCGGAGCTGGACCTGGAAGCCCTGATCCAGGCCGTGGGCGACCAGGTACGTCATACCTTTGACGCCGACATGGCCTACGTTGCCCTCCTCGACCAACAAGCGGATCTGATTCGCTTCCCTTACTCCTTTGGGGAGGATACGGCGCCCATGCCGCTGGGCATGGGCCTGACCTCGTGGATCATTGAGACGGCCCAGCCCCTGCTCATCAACCACGACTACGAGGCGCGCAGTGCCGCGATGGGCGCCGTGCACGTTGGCCTGGTCCCCCAGTCCTACCTGGGCGTGCCGATCTTGCTCAGCGGGCAGGCCCTTGGCGTCATCGGGGTGCAGAGCATGCGCCAGCAAGGCCGGTTTGACGAGGACGATCAGCGTCTGCTGTCGACCATCGCCGCCAACGTCGGAGGAGCGCTGCACAATGCCCAGCTGTACCGGGAAACGGAGCGACGAGCGTTTCAGATGGCGACCATCGCCCAGGTCGGCCGCGAGGTGTCGGCTACGCTGGAGCTGGAGGCGGTCCTGGACAGCGTTGCCGGCCACGTCCACTCCCTCTTCCGGGCCCGGGACACCGTCCTGCGCCTGCGGCAGGGCGATGGCCAGAGCTTTCACACCATCGTGTCTCTGGGGCGCTATGCCGAGGAGTTCAGATCGAGTGTCGTAACCGCCGGTAAGGGCATCGTCGGCTACATCGCCCAGTCCGGCGTCGCCGAGGTGATAGACGATCCGAGTCAAGATCCCCGTGGCGTGCACGTGCCGGGCACCCTGGAGGTGGAAGAGTCGCCCGAGACGTTCATGTGCGCGCCCCTTATCTCGCGCGGGCAGACCCTCGGCTTGTTGTCCGTCTACCGTGACAGGGTCCAGGGTCGCTTCACCCAGGTCGATCTCGACTTCTTGGTGGCCCTGGTTCGGGAGGCGGCGGCGGCCATTGAGAACGCGCGCCTGTTCGAGGCCGAGCAGCGGCGAGCCGAGCAGTTCCAAGTCATCGGCGAGGTCTCACGCCGCATGATCTCCCTTCTGCCTGTGGACGAACTGCTGTGGGAGATCAGCCGCATCCTCAAGGAAACGCTTGGGTACTATCTGGTGGGTATCGCCCTCGTCGAGGGGGATGAGCTGGTGTTCAAGGCCGGGGCGGGAGCCGTATGGGAATCGCACGAGTTCCAACCGCCGCGAGTTCAGATTGGCCGGCAGGGGATCACCGGTTGGGTAGCACGCAGCGGTGAGCCCCTGCTGGTAAACGACCTCAGCCAGGAATCGCGCTACTACTCCTTGCCCGAAGCAGGCGAGATGCAGTCGGAGCTGGCCGTGCCCCTCAAGACGAAAGAGCGGGTCATCGGCGTTCTACACGTCCAGAGTAATCGCCTCAACGCCTTTGACCACAGCGACCTGGCTGTGCTCCAGTCTCTGGCCCACCAGGCGGCCATCGCCATCGAGAACGCGCGTCTCTTCACCGAGGTTCGGAGACAGCAGCAATACTCCGAGTCGTTGGTCCAGAATAGCCCCGTGGCCATTGTCGCCGTCGCCGCCGGCGACAGGATCACGTCGTGGAACCCTGCGGCGGAGCGCCTGTTCGGCTATAGCCAGGCCGAGGCTGTCGGCCGTAACCTGGAGGATCTCATTGCGGCTCCCGAGATGCGGGCAGAAGCCCTCCAGTTCTCGGATGAAGCCTTCAACCTTGGCCGGGTGCACGCTGTGACGCGGCGCCGCCGCAAGGATGGCAGCCAGGTAGAAGTCGAATTGCTGGGCGTCCCGGTCAGCACCGGCGACGGCCAGGCGAGGTTGGTAGCCATCTACCACGACATTACCGAGCTCAAGGAAGCGACGCGGGCGATCGAAGAGTCCCAGCGCCGCATGGCCGACATCATAGACTTTCTGCCCGATGCCACGCTGGTCATCGACCGCGAGGGCAAGGTCATCGCCTGGAACCGCGCCATGGAAGAGATGACCGGGGTCAAAGCGGCCGACATGCTCGGCCAGGGCGACCATGAATACGGCCTTCCCTTTTATGGCGAGAGACGGCCAATCCTCATTGACCTCGTGCTGCTGCCAGACCAGGAGCTGGAGGCCCGGTACGCGCACATCGAGCGACATGGCGCCACCCTGATCGGCGAAGCCCTCGTTCCCGTTTTACGGGGCCGGCAGGCCTACCTCTATGCCACTGCCTCAGCGCTGCGCGATTCCGGAGGCGAGATCGTCGGTGCCATCGAGACCATCCGCGACATCAGCGACCGCAAGCAGGTCGAGAAGGAGCTGCACCAGGCCAAGGTCGCGGCCGAAGCAGCGACGCAGGCCAAGAGCGCCTTCCTGGCGACCATGAGCCACGAGATTCGCACGCCGATGAACGCCGTGATCGGCATGACCAGCCTGCTCCTCGACACGCCACTGACCCCCGACCAGCAAGAGTTCGCCACGACCATCCGCAGCAGCGGCGATGCGCTCCTGGCCGTGATCAACGATATCCTGGACTTTAGCAAGATCGAGGCCGGGCGCATCGAGCTGGAGCACCAGCCTTTCGACGTGCGGGAGTGTGTGGAGAGCGCCGTGGGGCTGGTGGCGGGGCAGGCGGCAGCGAGGGGCTTGGAGCTGGGCTGCTGGATCGATCCTCGGGTACCGGCCGGGATCGCCGGCGACGAGACACGTCTGCGGCAGATCGTGCTCAACCTCTTGAGCAACTCCCTGAAGTTCACCGAGGAAGGCGAAGTGGTGGTCAACGTGACCGTGGAACGTCAGGACGAGGTGAGCTCGGCCCTACAGGTACTGCACTTTGCGGTGCGGGACACGGGGCTGGGGATACCGCCGGAGCGGGTGGACCGGCTGTTCCAGTCGTTCAGCCAGGTGGACAGCTCGACGACCCGCAAGTACGGGGGCACGGGGCTGGGCCTGGCCATCAGCCGGCGCTTGGTCGACCTGATGGGTGGCCGGATGTGGGCGGAGAGCGCGGGCGTTCCCGGCCAGGGCAGCACTTTCCACTTTACCGTCGAAGCCCAGCCGGCCTCGATTCCCAGCCGGGCGGAACTCCAGGGAGAGGCGCCCGATCTGCGCGGGCGGCGGGTTCTGATCGTAGACGACAGTGCTACGAACCGGCGCATCCTGACGCTGCAGGTCGAGAGCTGGGGGATGCTGCCCCGGGCCACTGGCAACTCGGCAGAGGCGCTGGAGTGGGTGCGGCGCGGAGAAGCGTTTGACTTGGCCATCCTCGACCGCCAGATGCCGGAGATGGACGGGGTAACGCTGGCGGCCGAGATCCACAAGCACCAGGAGGCGCGCTCACTGCCGCTGGTGATGGTCAGCTCGCTGGGCCGGGGGGAAGCGGAGGAGGCAAAGGAGCTGGCGGCGTTCCTGGTCAAGCCGGTGCGGGCCTCGCAGCTCTACAACGCGCTCGTGGGCATCCTCGCCGGACACAAGGTCGAGACGGCCAGGCCGGCCGCACCCGTCGCTCAGTTCGACGCCGAGATGGGCACGCGGCAGCCCCTGCGCATCCTGCTGGCCGAGGACAACGTGGTAAACCAGAAGCTGGCGCTGCGGCTGTTGGAGCGCCTGGGCTACCGGGCGGACGTGGCAGCCAACGGCGTGGAGGCTCTTGGTGCTCTGGAGCGCCAGCCATACGACGTGGTGTTCATGGACGTGCAGATGCCCGAGATGGACGGGCTGGAGGCGACGCGGCAGATCCATGCCCGTTGGGCGGGGCACGGCCGGCCGCGGATCATCGCCATGACGGCCAACGCCATGGCGGAGGACAGGGAGGCGTGCCTGGCGGCAGGTATGGACGACTACCTGGCCAAGCCCATCCGGGTCGAGGAGCTGGTCGCAGCCCTCGACCGTAGCGAGTCGCTGCGCGAGGGGCGTGAGATGTCCGATGAACACCTCTAGATGGGCAGGTGAGGCAACGTGGATACGATGACTGGCGGAGAAACCGAGGCGGTGCTGCGCGACTGGCGCAACAAGATCCTGAACGTCTTTTTGGTCATCGTTGCCGTGGCGGCCGGGGCGATGCTGGCGATGGCGATCCTAAACGCGATTTCCGAGCCTGACCAATGGCCGACGGTCATCTTATACGGCATTCTGACACTGCTGCTGGCGGCGCTGGCCATTTTCCGGGGACTTGACAGCCGGATACGGGCCTGGGGCGTCCTGTTGGTACCCTATCTCATTGGGCTAATCAACCTGGCGACCACGGGCCTGAGCGGCAGTGGCCGCCTGTATCTCATGGCGCTGTCGATTGGCGCGCTCATCCTCATCGGCGTGAGGGCAGGCCTCGTCATGTCGGCGATCAGCGTCCTCACCCTGGCGGTCTTTGCCGCCCTGGCGCAGCAGGGCCTGCTGGCGCAGTGGTTTCTCGGTGACAGGGACTCCTTGCTCCTGTCTGACTGGATCACACAGAGCATCGAGACGCTGGGGCTTTTGATCATGGTCATGGCGCTCCTCATCCTCTTCTACCGTTTCCAGGAGCGCCTGATCGGCCAGGAGTACCGGGCCCGGACCGAGCTGCTGGACGCCCAGCGGCTGCTCGAGAAGCAGAATGCCACGCTGGAGCAGCGGGTCGCGGACCGCACCGCGGAGCTGGTGCAGGCGGAGGCGGCCATGCGCGAGGCCAAAGAGGCGGCCGAGGCGGCGAACCAGGCCAAGAGCGCCTTCCTGGCCA
>JBFYTF010000355.1:0-3303 GCA_041300865.1 Anaerolineae bacterium | reverse complement strand
ACGATTCCCGACCGGTCGCGCAGATTGATGAACACAACCCCACCATGGCTGCGATGGCGGTGTACCCAGCCCGCCAGGGTGACCCGTTGTCCGACGTGTTCTATCCGCAAATCGCCGCAGTTGTGTGTCTTGAGCATGATGCACCTCTATGGGATCCCCCCGGTCTCGACATTGCGCGCTATCATACACCGGGGCCGAGAAAAAGTCAAGCCGCCTGCTGGCTACCCAGCACAGCGGCCACGACAGCCTTGCACCTGTCCCGGAGCGTCCCGCGCCGGGCTGCGGGCTACGTCAGCTTCTGCAGACGTTTGGCGACGTCGCGGTACTCGGGATCGAGGTCCATCATCTGCTCGAAAAGCATGATGGCGTGCGCGCGCTGACCTCTCTTCCAGGCATGCGTCGCCTGGTTGTAGAGACTCGCCAACTGGCCCTGCAGGCGGGCTCGCTCCAAAAGCTGGTCTGCATCACGGTAGCTGCCCTGCAGGGCGGCGATCTGCTGCAGGCTCTCCTCGGCCTCGGTCCATTCCTCTGCCTGGAGGCGTTTCTGCGCCTGGTTGTAGAGACCCTCCAGTTGTCTCGCCAAGGCAGTCTCTGCCTCCTGCGCGACCTCCGGGCCGCCGCTTCGCGCGCTGGCCACGGCGAGCTGCTGCCGGCTATCCTGGAGCATGTCCAAGGCGTGGCGGTAGCCCGGCTCGGCAGCGATGACGGCCGCAAAGATCTCGACCGCTTCGTCCCAGCGTCGCTCAGTATAGTAGTTCAGCCCGCGCCGGTACAGCTCGGCCAGGCGGGCCTGCTGCTGTGCCTCGCGAAGTCGGGCCAGGGCGTCGAGGTGATCCGGACAACAGCTTACCACCCAGGAAAGGTAGCCCATGGCTGCCTCGACCTCGCCGTTCTTCAAGCTGTCCACACCCCGGCTGTAGGCCTGCGCCAGGCGCACCTGCCTCCACGCCTGGCTCGCGAGCTGCGCGCTGTCTCGGTAGTGGGGCTCGACCTGGGTGATCTGCTCCAGCTGGTCCAGTGCCTCCTCCCACAGGTTGAGGGCCAGGTAATGGCACGCGTTTTCATAGGTTGTTGCCAGCCAGTGCTCATGCTCGCCAGGAGAAGGCGGGCCGGAGGGTTCCGGCGTCGTTTCTTGCTGCATCTGCCGTCCTTCGCATCTCCTCGTCGCCAAAAGGCTAGGGGCCCCAGGCCATGCTTTCCCATGTCCAGCCGTGCTGATCGTCGGCGGTCACGGCCGCAATCTGGCCATCCAGAGGTCCGCCCAGGTTGAACAACTTGAACTGGTTCGAGCCGTCGGGGCTGGTCACCCACACCGCCCAGACGCCGTCCCGGTCAGTCACAAACGCCAGCCATCGGCCATCGGGCGACCAGGTGGGCAGGCCATCACGGGCGGCGTTATTGGTAAGCCGGATGATCCCCTCTCCCTCAAGGCCCTCTGGCCGTTTCATGTCGACGCTGTATACCTCCCAGTTGCCGTCCCGATTCGACATGAACGCAACCTGGCTGCCGTCCGGCGAGGGAGCCGGGGCCGTGTCGTGCTCGGCCATGGTCAGGCGCACCGGCGAAGTGCCGTCGCTCTGCATCGCGTACAGCCCGCACTTGTCCTCGGGACAGTCCCAGAACACAATGCGGCCGTCTGCCAGCCAGGCAGGCACCCGCCCAAAGATGTCTCCGCCGTGGCGCCGCACGCGGTCGATCTCCAGACCCAGGGTGCGATACAGGCGCCAGCGCCGGTCTGACTCCTGCTGGGAGGCAAAGACGATGGCGTTGTTGTCGGGCCCCCAACTGGGACGGGCCGCCTCACCATAGTTCACCCAGGTCCAGGTGTTGCCAACGAGCAGTTCCCGCACGACGATGCCGCGCTGGGCGGCGTCCCAGGAACGAAAGGCCAGCCGTTTTCCGTCACGGCTCAGGGCGGGCTGGCTCGCCTGGCCCACGACGATCCGCGGCCGGCCCGAGGGCAAAAGCACGCTATAGATGTCCATCGTACGCCGGTCGGGATTCGGGTCGTATACCGGGAAAAAGATCTGCCCGGTCAGCGGTGGCGGGGCGGTGGGCGGTGGCGCGGCACGTGTCGTCGTTGCACTGGGCACCGGAGACGCAGTTGCAGTGGGTGTTGGGGAGGGCGTGCCAGTAACCGTGACTGTCGGCGAAGGCAGGGGCGAGCCAGGCGCTCGCGTCGTTGGTACCGGCTTGGGCGCCTCTGTGGCCGTTGCCGGCGCGGACGTTGGGCTGGGCTGTGGCTCGGCCATGGCCGCCGCTGTGGAAGCTACCGGAAGTGTAAGGGTTGGCGAGGAAGCTGCG
Organism: Anaerolineae bacterium; assembly: GCA_041300865.1. Lineage (GTDB taxonomy): Bacteria > Chloroflexota > Anaerolineae > JAAYZQ01 > JAAYZQ01 > JAAYZQ01. The sequence continues at coordinate 999 of JBFYTF010000355.1, read as the reverse complement.
GGCCCACCGGCCACCTGAGCGGCCGGCAGGCCGGTGCCGTTCAAGCCCAGAACCAGGAGAACGCTGGCCACGAGGAGCAGGCAGGCGATCCCTGCCGCCAGCCAAACGGCCCGGGAACGGCGCCCCAGCCTTTGCGTGCTGCTGCCGAACCTATGGTGGGACGGCGCGGTCAGAGGAGCCTTGCCCGGCCCCCGCTCGACAGGCACGTCCTGGATCCACCGGCCCTGGTCGTGCTTGTACCACTTGCCGGTGTACCAGCCGATCTTCCACTGCCGGCCCAGATCGTCCTCGTACCGAAGCGCCTCGACGTCTGCCTTGAATTCTTCGTCGTCCAGCTCACCGCGCAGCAGACGCACATGGGCTTGCTCGTAGGCTTCCTCGAGCTCGCTGATTGTCATCATCCGCGACACATCCCCGTGGCAGAACTCGGCTCACGCCGGCCTGGGCCGGGCTGGATTATACCACCGCAGCTCTGTTTTCGCAACCTGCTATGCGCTGAGCCACCCGGCCGGCTGCTAGAATGGGCCGAAGAACATGACGAGGAAGGTACCTATCACGAGGTATGGACCGTAGGGGATAGCCGTGAAGAGGGAATAGCGCCGCAGGACAAGAGCTCGGACAAGCCAGTAGAGCAGCCCAGCAACTCCTCCCAGGAGGATGGCGATGAAAAGGGCCTGAAACACGTCGGGAAAGCCCAGGATCAAGCCCATGAAGCCTCCGAGGCGGACGTCGCCGAAGCCAAAGGCCACGGTATTGATCTCCTTGCCCCGCGCCCGGCTCATGCCCTTCACGAAAACAATGCCGAACAGGTAGATCAGGTATAGGACACCAAAAGCCAAGACGCCGCCCAGGAGGGCGAGGCGGTAGAAATAGGGGACGGGATGGATCAGGCTCCCGGCGAGGGCGATCACCCAGGCGGGGTACATGACCACATTGAGGATCAGCTTGTGCTCCAGGTCGATGACGAGTACGAGGATCAGGATAGCCGAGTAGACGGTA
>JBFYTF010000345.1:0-4075 GCA_041300865.1 Anaerolineae bacterium | reverse complement strand
TTTTTGCCGCCGCCGAAATTGTGGTACAATCTACAGAAGCAGCGCCGCGTCTCAACTATAATAGTGGTTATAAGTCCCTCAGAAATGCAGCAGTTAGGAGGAGACGTCGTGACGGATTCCAAATTCGACATCGCTATCGTCGGTGCGGGGATCGTGGGCCTGGCCTCGGCCCTGGCCCTGACCCGCCTGCGCCCCGGTCTCAAGCTTGTCATCCTGGAAAAAGAGGGACGCGTTGCTGCCCACCAGACGGGAAACAACAGCGGCGTGATTCACGCCGGACTCTACTACAAGCCCGGCAGCCTGAAGGCCACGATGGCGGTCGAGGGTGCGCGAAGCATGATCGAGTTCTGCGAGGAGCACCAACTGCCCTACGAGCTGTGCGGCAAGGTGGTCGTGGCCACGAGCGAAGCAGAGCTACCGCGCCTTGACGAGCTGTTCCGCCGCGGCGTCGCCAACGGCGTCCCGGGCCTCGCGCGACTAACCGCTGACGAGATCTCGGAGCACGAGCCCCACGCCCGGGGCGTGGCCGGCCTCTGGTCGCCCAAGACGGGCATCGTGGACTACCTGGCAGTGGCAGCCAAGTACGCCCAGCTCAGCCAGGAGGCCGGCGCCACCATCCGGTTCAACACCGAGGTGACCGGCATCGAGGAGCGCGACAGCCAGGTGATCGTCGAGACAACCCAGGGAGAGGTCCAGGCCAGGGCGCTCATCAACTGCGCCGGGCTGCAGAGCGACCTGGTGGCGCACCTGATGGGCAGCACCGAGGGAGTGCGCATCATCGGCTTTCGCGGCGAGTACTACAAGCTTGCCCCGGAGAGCAGCCGTCTCGTGCGCGGCCTGGTCTATCCCGTGCCCGACCCGCGATTCCCATTCCTGGGCGTTCACTTTACCAAAAAGATCGACGGCTCTGTTGAGGCCGGCCCCAACGCCGTCCTGGCCTTTGCCCGCGAGGGCTATGCCAAGAGCGACATCAGCCCTGCCTATGTCTTCAAGCTGGTGACCTTTCGTGGCTTCTGGGTCATGGCCGCCAAGTTCTGGAGGATGGGCCTGGCCGAGATGTGGCGCTCTTATAACAAGCATGCCTTCGTCAAGGCCCTCCAGGTCCTGGTGCCCGACGTTCGCGTCGAGGATGTCACCGCCGGGGGAGTTGGGATCCGCGCCCAGGCCATGGACAGCAAGGGCAACCTGCTGGACGACTTTCGTTTTCTGGAGGCACCCCACTATATTCACGTGCTGAACGCTCCGTCACCAGCGGCCACCGCGTCGCTGGCCATCGGCGATTATATCGCCCAGAAGGCGCTGGCGAATTTTGGCTATTAGCGGCCTATTCCGGACAGCTGCGGGAGTCCGTAGTGGCGAGTGCGCCGTCACCAAAAAAGGGCAGCGCCCCGCGCCGCGCACTAGGCGCACGGCTTCGCCGGCGATTTGAGAGACCGCACAAAGGAGTTACGTATGGAACAGCCCAATGTGGACATTAAGCGAGGACTGGAAGGAGTTGTTTTCACCGAGACCTACCTCAGCTCTATCGACGGCGAGGCAGGGCGGCTGGCCTATTGTGGCTACGACATCGCGGACATCGCTGCGCGAGCGTCGTACGAAGAGACGGCGTTTCTTCTCTGGTACCAACGCCTGCCGGCAGCCAACGAGCTGGCCCTGCTCTCCGACTGGCTGCGCAGCAACCGCGCCCTGCCCAAGATGGTGTGGGGCATCATGCACTCGCTGCCCGAGACCGCCACGCCCATGGAGGGCCTCCGCACCGTGGCCTCGACCCTATCCATGTTCGACCGCGCTTGCATCCACGAGGAGAGGGGGGGCTCGTCGCTGTGTCGCGCGGTAAGCTTGACGGCCAAGCTGCCGACCATCGTCGCCTCTTTCGACCGGCTGCGCCGCGGCCGGCCGCCCATCGAGCCCCGCGCTGACCTGGCCCATGCCGCCAACTTTCTCTACATGCTCACTGGCGAGGAGCCCGACGCACGGGCAGCCACCGCTCTGGAAAAGTACTTCGTGCTCCTCGCCGACCACGGGATGAACGCCTCCACCTTTTCGGCGCGGGTCACGGCCAGTACGTTGGGTGACGTCTACTCGGCCGTCGTCACGGCGCTGGGTACGCTTAAAGGACCGCTGCACGGCGGTGCCAGCCAGGCTTCGATGGAAGAGCTCCTGGAGATTGGCACCGTCGAAAACGTGGACGCCTGGTTCGAGAGCAAGATGGAGAAGAAGGAACGCCTCTTCGGCTTCGGTCACCGTGTTTACAAGGCCGAGGATCCGCGGGCCATCATCCTCCACGACCTGGCCCACGAGGCGGCGCAGGGCACGGGCAACACGCGCTGGTTCGACATCGCCGAGCGCCTGGAGCAGCGCGTCCTGGCCCACCCCTATTTCAAGGAGCGGCGCATCTTTACCAACGTCGACTTTTACACAGCGCCGCTGCTGTACGCTCTCGACATTCCCGTTGACCTCTTTATTCCCATGTTCGCCGTGGCCCGCATCGCCGGTTGGACGGCGCACATGCTGGAACAGCAGAAGAACAACCGGCTCATCCGCCCCCGGGCCTACTATGCCGGCCCGCGGGGCCGGGCGTGGAGCAGTATCGACGAGCGAGAGCCCCTGGTCGAGGCCCAGCCGGAGGCGCACATGGTTGCCGGGCATGCGGCAATCTGTCCCGCGGCCCTCCAGGTACCGTCGCGCTTCTGGCCGGCCGCCTGAGCGCCGTAACCGAACTGCCAAGGCGCCAGGGAGCTTGACCATCCCCTGGCGCCTCAGCGTATTGCAACCGGAGCACGCCATTGTTGGCCGCAGCACAAGGATAGGAAAAGGAGCAAACCGCCATGGCTTATCGAGTAACACTCATCCCCGGTGACGGCACCGGGCCCGAGTTGGTGGCCGCCACGCGCCTGGTACTAGAGGCCACAGGGCTCCAGTTCGATTGGGATGTGCACGATGCCGGCGCCGACGTCGTGGAGCGCTACGGCACACCCCTGCCTGAAGAGGTCCTCGACTCCATCCGCGCCAACAGGGTGGCCCTCAAGGGGCCGATCACGACCCCCATCGGGACCGGCTTTCGCAGTGTAAACGTCGCCATTCGCAAGGCTCTCGACCTTTATGCCAATTTGCGCCCGGCGCGGACCCTCAAGGGCATCCCGGTATGCCACGATGGTGTCGACCTGGTCGTCGTGCGCGAAAACACCGAAGACCTGTATGCTGGCATCGAGCACGACGTCATCCCCGGCGAGGCGGCCGAGTCGATCCGTCTCATCACCCGGAGGGCCACCGAACGTATTGTGCGCTTTGCCTTCGAGTACGCCAAGGCCAATGGCCGGCAACTGGTTACGGCCGTGCACAAGGCCAACATCCTGAAGGCCACCGACGGGCTTTTCTTGCGTGTGGCCTACGAGGTAGCCGAGCAATATCCCGAGATCGAGTTCAACGACCGCATCGTCGACAACATGTGCATGCAGCTGGTGCAGCGCCCCTACGAATACGATGTCCTGGTCTGCCCCAACCTCTTTGGCGACATTGTCAGCGACCTATGCTCGGGCCTGGTCGGCGGACTGGGGGTAGCTCCGGGAGCCAACTTTGGCCACGACATCGCCGTCTTTGAGCCGGTACACGGTTCGGCACCAAAGTACACCGGCCAAAACAAGGTGAACCCCACGGCGACCATCCTCAGTGCGGCCCTGATGCTGCGCCACCTTGGCGAGGTCCAGGCCGCCATTCGGGTCGAAGAGGCGGTGCGGGCTGTGATCGGCGCAGGCACGAACGTCACCTACGACCTGAAGACCAGGCGCGACGATCCGTCGGCTGTAGGTACGCGCGAGATGGCAGAGGCGATCGTCAAGGCTTTCAACTAGGCTGGAACGCGTGCCGCCATCCACAGGCCCGCGGATGGCGGCACTTTGAATCAGGGTTCGCAACCCCTAATTCGACATCTCGAACGTCACCGACACGCGCGCCTTGACGGCGATCTGGCCCGGAGCAACGCTGCTATCGGCCAGGACGGAAACACCACCAACCTCCTGGATGGTGTTTTGGCTCATGCCCCCGTTCCAGTTCGAACTCCACCAGGCGTTGTAAC
>JBFYTF010000321.1:0-12754 GCA_041300865.1 Anaerolineae bacterium | reverse complement strand
ACTGGAGCTCTGCCAACGTGGAGCGATTGACCGCCCGGGAGATTGAGCCGTACATTGCCACTGGCCGTGACAGCCATCACCAGAGTTGGCAAGAGCGGTTCGCCGAGGAGCCAGCACCTCCAGCTCAAGAGGCGAGTCTGATCGTCAAGATGGCCTACAAGCTCAGGACCGTCATCGGAAAGCAGCTCTATGGCTTGCGCAAGTCCACCGTGGAGCCGGTGATTGGCATCGTGAAGGAAGTACTGGGGTTTCGCCAGTTCTCGCTGCGCGGCATGGTGGCAGTAGTAGGTGAGTGGTGTCTGGTATGCCTGGCTTACAACTTGAGGCGACTGCATGTCATCGGCGTTGGCTGTTAACAGCTTGCTGCCTCTCTTGGCGTCTGCTGGTCGGCGCAAGAAGAAGACGGCAAGCACGCCAAGTAGCTCCTGGCAGCCGCAAGTAGCGGCCAGTTGGCTATTTCGGAACGTCGAAACGGTTGATGGTAGCATGTTTATCGGCAACTGAAGCATCGAATTCGGCCTGCGGGGAGGAAATTGAATCCCCTCTCCGACAGGCTGCTAGACAAGGAGATAAGAGTGATCGCATCGTTGCTCCTGGCGTTCCGGGAAGGATTGGAAGCGGCCCTCATCCTGGGGGCCGTTTTTGGCGTTTTGAGTAGAACAGGCAGCAGAGACCGGGCGCGGATCGTCTGGCTCGGGGCCGGCTTGGCAGCGCTCACCAGCCTGGCGGTTGGCATCGCGCTGTACCTTCTGGGTATTGCCTTCGAGGGGCGGGTTGAAGAGATCTTTGAGGGGTCGACCATGCTCCTGGCAGCCGGAGTGTTGACGTGGATGATCTTCTGGATGGCGCACCAGGGCCGGAGCGTACAGGCTCAGCTTGAGCGAGACGTGCGCCGCGCGGCGCTTGGCGCTGGTCAGTGGGCGCTCTTTGCTCTGGCCTTTGTGGCCGTCCTTCGCGAGGGGATAGAGCTGGCCCTCTTTCTTACAGCCGCCTCCTTTGCCTCCACGGCCGGCGCTGTCTTGTGGGGCGCGGCTGCCGGCCTGGCCGCTGCTGCTCTGGCCGGCTGGCTGCTCTTTGCGACCACGACCCGTCTGGATGTGCGCAGCTTTTTCCGGGTCACGAGCCTTCTACTCATGATCTTTGCGGCCGGCCTCGTAGCCCACGGCGTGCACGAGTTTATCGAGGCCGGCTTGGTGCCCGCCATTATCGAGGACGTCTGGGACCTGAACCCGGTGCTGGACGAGAGATCGGGCCTCGGCGAGATACTCAAGGCACTCGTAGGCTACAATGGCAACCCTGCCCTCACGGAGGTGGTGGCCCACGTGGGCTACTGGCTCGCCGTCGGTGGGACGCTGTTGTGGCGCCGGCGTGTTAAGACTGAGGAGCTGCCGGCCCTGTCCGGCGGTGATTGAGAGCGAACGAGCCGGCAGCGGGCCAACGGGTGGTGTTGTGGAAAGGCCCGTTGCCGCTAGCTAACGTAGCGCGCCTGGCGACCATGCGCTGCCTGCGCCAAGACGTGAGCACCGCCCGCGGAGTGGTTGGGAAATCCACTTCCGCGGGCGGTAAACACGGGAACCCGCAGAGCCTCTTGCAAGTGCGAGCCGCGGGCCTAGGCTGCCATCCGGGCCATTTCGCGGCAAGACCCGGCGCAGCGGCGGCAGACTTCCGCGCAGGCCATCATCTGGGCATCGTCGGGGAACTTTTCACAGTCTTCGGCACAAGCGATGCACACGTCGGCGCAGACGCCACACGTGCGACCGTGGAAGTCAGAGTTGCGCAGCATGAAGTTGGCGCTCGTCTGGCAGATTTCGGCGCAGTCGAGGAGCAGCCGGATGTGGTGCGGTTCGGCGTGCTTCCCTCCCATCTGCAGGCAGTGAGTCACCGTTTCCAGGCAGATGCTGTGACACTCCAGGCAGTTGTCGATACACTCCTGCATATGTGGTGACCGTTCCTGCGCCATAGGCCTTTGTCTTCCCATTGAGTGTTCCCTCGGGTGTTCCATTTTGCCTCCTGTTTTACTGTGGTGAGCCAGGTGCCTGCCCGGCTCTCGAAACCCATTCTCATTCGCTCGCGGCAGTCAACTACACGCCACGAGCCATCTTCGCGAAAGGGGCACGGTTTGCCCGGCCAGAAACATGGGCAGTGAGCGACGCTGCAGGGGCGGCAGTGCAGCGGAACGCGCGGCAGGGCGTTTGTTCAGCATCGAGAGGAATGGATTGTCCGTCCGACCCGTTCCTCGAAGGGACGGCAGAGACTCGAGCGGGTGTTCGCATTGTACCACACTCCGCCCCGATGTCAAGTTGCCCCCCACCGCCCACCGCCCGGCGCTGCGCAAGAATCCCTCCGCGGTAAGTGGAGAGGCGATGGCTTGACAATCACCGCGAACCACTATACAATGCCTTCAACGCTACTGGGGTGGCGGATTTGTCCTGACCTGGAGAGAGCCGCTCATGGCCGAGCTGACTGAGGAAGCGCGCCAGCGCGCCTTTGACGTCTTGTACTGCTCCGCTACACCCATTGGCTCCATGCCACTGGGCAACATTTCGCCTGTTCCCAGCCGAAGGCCAGGAGTGGCGCACCCGCCAGCTTGCATGCCCTCCCGTGCGGGGCGACCGCCGGCGGGGCATGTTAGCCCAGCTCCACACGCCGTGTGGACACCAAACACCCCACATACTCAGCCCCGTGACGGGCTGCCAGACACCGATGGTTCCCAACTGACAAAGAGCTCTATGCGCTCGCTTTGGAGGGGAGGTGAAGCTTAGCGCCTGGACCGCAAGGTGTGCCGCCCAACGATCGGGTTCCATTCGAAAAAACAGGAGGAGTACGATGAAGACAAGTTGGTTAGTAGTCAGTTTGATTTTGGTCGCCGCGATGATTCTCGTGAGCTGCGCCCCCACACCCGAGACGCCCGCCGAGGCGACTCAGCCGCCGGCGGCCCAGCCGACTGCAGAGTCGGAGGCGCCGGCCGAGCCGGAGAAGGTCACACTGCTCTGGGGATTCTGGGGCAGCCCGGCCGAGCAGGCCAGCCACGAACGGGTGGCGCAGGCCTACATGGCAGAACATCCCGAAGTCCAGTTCGAGTACATGGTCGCCCCTTGGGATGAATACTTCACCAAGCTCAACACCGTGTGGGCCGGCGGCGATCCGACGGTCATCCCGGACGTCCTGTTCTTGTGGCCGACGCCCAGCTACGCGGCCAAGCGTGTCCTGGAGAACCTGCAACCCCACATCGAAGAGAGCGGCTACAACCTGGATGACTACTGGCCCTACCTGCTCGATTCGGCGCGCTATGAAGGTGACGTCTACGGCCTGCCCCGCGACATCGAGGCCCACGCCTTGTACTACAACAAGAAGCTGTTCGATGAGGCGGGCGTCGACTATCCCACTGACGACTGGACCTGGGACGATCTGCTCGCGGCGGCAGAGAAGCTGACAAAGGTGGACGCCAACGGCCGCGTGACACAGTTCGCCCTGGGCATGGAAGGCGGCAAGTGGCCGGTCTGGGTCGGGCAGGCAGGCGGCATGGTGCTGGACGACCTGAGCAACCCCAGCAAGTGCACCCTCGACACGCCTGAGGCGATGAAGGGCCTGCAGTTTTTCTACGACCTCATGGACAAGGGCTATGCCGTCCGCAGCGCTACGATGAGCCAGCAGGGCGGCGATCAAGCTGTCTTTGAGACGGGCCAGGTGGCCATGATCATCCAAAACTCGTCGCGCGTGGCAAGCTTTAACGCCAATTCCGATCTGGACTATGACGTGGCAGCCGTGCCGATCCCCGAGGGCGGACAGCGCTGGGACATGAACGGTGGCGCGGCCTGGGTGATGAGCGCCGGTGCGGACAACAAAGAGGCAGCGTGGGAATTCCTGCAGTGGCTGCAGAGCGCCGGGGGCGGCGAGACAATGTACACCCAAAACGGCGAGATCTTTCCCGCCCTGCGGTCGGTGGCCAACTCCGAGGACTTTTTGGGGGTAGAGAAGCCGGCCAACCGCCAGGCGTTCGTCATCGGCGGCGAGTCGGCCAAGCCCGGCGGCTTTGGCTACTTCCCTGAATGGGACGAGCTCAGTGGCTCGATTATCAGCCCGCAATTGGACAGGCTGTGGGCCGGTGAAGCGACACCCGAAGAGGTTGTGCCCGAGCTGTGCGAGGCGGTCAACACCTTCCTGGCCGCCAACGGCTATCCAAAGTAGTATAGGCAACAAGACCAAGATGACGGATGACGAATGGCTGCAGTTGTCGGCCATTCGTCATCCGCCTTGTGTTGGGTGGGTTGATGCGCGCAGCAGTGTCGTCTGAGCGACCGGTGTCTCCTTACGAGCAGCGGCGGTTGCGCTGGTACCGCTGGCAGCGGGCCTACGAGGGCTATTTCTTCCTGGGGCCCAACATCACCGGCTTCTTGTTGTTCACCGCCTTTCCCGTCGTGGCCTCGCTGGCCCTTAGCTTTTTCCGCTGGGACCTGTTGACGCCGCCCGTCTATGTCGGCGCCGATCAGTTCAAAGAGCTGCTGTTCACCGACGCCCAATTCCGCACTGTCGTCTTTAACACCTTCTATTTCACCTTCGGCACAGTTCCGGCGCGGGTGGTGCTGTCGTTGTTCCTGGCAATGGCCCTCAACCGCGCGCTGCGGGGCATCACCACCTACCGGGTGATCTATTTCATGCCCGTCGTGACGTCGTTGGTGGCTGCAGCCCTCGTCTTCCAGTGGATCTTTAACGGCAACTTTGGCATCCTCAACAGCTTCCTGTGGAGCCTGGGCGACCTGCTCGGCATTCCGATCCGGCCGCCTGATTGGCTCAACAGCACCAAGTGGGCCATGGTGGCGGTCATGGTCCTCAATCTGTGGAAGAACGTCGGCTTTACGATGACCATCTACCTGGCCGGCTTGCAAGCCATCCCGCAGGAGCTGTATGAAGCGGCGGAGGTGGACGGCGCCGGTGCGTGGGCCAAGTTCCGCAACGTCACGCTGCCCATGGTCTCGCCCACCACCTTCTTTGTCGTCATCATGTCGCTGATCTGGGCCCTCCAGGTTTTCGAGGAGCCGTACATCATGACCGACGGTGGCCCGGCGTTTGCCACGACCACCGTGGTGCACTACATCTATCTGAACGCCTTCCGCTGGTCGCGCATGGGCAAGGCGGCAGCCATTGCCTGGTTGTTGTTCGCCGTTATCTTTGTCTTCACGTGGCTGCAGGTCCGTTACCAGCGCCGCTGGGTGCACTACGAGGCCGACCAGGAGTAGCCACATGGCGGGAGCCCAAATCAGAAGCCGCGGGCGAAAACAGAGGGCCAAGAACCTGGGCCTGCACCTGCTGCTCATCACCGGCAGCCTGGTCATGCTCGTGCCCTTTGCCTGGATGCTGTCCACTTCGCTCAAAGAGCCAGGGGATGTGTTCGTCTACCCACCGCAGTGGATCCCGGATCCTGTGCGCTGGGAGAACTACCAGGAGACTGTCACGGTCATGCCCTTTGGGCGCTTTTACGTGAACAGCATCATCCAGGCGGCTTCGGTGACCGTGCTGCAGCTTCTGACCGCTTCACTCGCGGCCTTTGCCTTCGCCCGCCTCCGCTTCCGCGGCCGGGACCTGCTCTTCCTGCTCTATCTGGCGACGATGATGATCCCCTTCCCGGTGACCATGATCCCCAACTTTATCATCATGCGTTACCTGAAGTGGATCGACACCTTTCGGGCATTAATCCTGCCACCTACCTTCTCCGCGTTCAGCACGTTCCTGCTCCGCCAGTATTTCCTGTCCATCCCGGTGGAGCTGGACGACGCGGCACGCGTCGACGGTGCCTCATCGCTCCGCATCTGGTGGCGGATCATCCTCCCTCTTTCTGGCCCGGCGCTGGCAACGCTGGCCATCTTTACCTTCCTCGGCCAATGGAACAGCTTCCTGTGGCCGCTGATCGTCACCAACTCCGAAGAGATGCGGACGCTGCCCTTGGGGCTGGCCACGTTTCAGGGACAGTACAGCGTGCAGTGGCACCTGCTGATGGCCGGCTCGGTGATTGCGGTGCTGCCGATTCTGGTGATCTATATCATTGGGCAGAAGTGGTTCGTGCGCGGGATCACCCTCACGGGCATGGGAGGGCGGTGACGCCTACTTGGCCGGTCGGCTCCTGTTCTCCTGTACGCGGAACTCGACGATGCGGCGGATCAGATCCCAGGGCATCGGCTTGTTGAGGGGGAACTGGATCGAGCCCTTCCCCCGCTTGTAGGCTTTGAGCTCTTCGCCGAACGCCTCCTCGTAGCCGCCAGGGACCGGATAGAAGCCGATGTGCTTCTGGAAGCCGGCAAAGTGCACCAGGTGCCGCCCGTTGAGATCGAACGTGGGGATCGCGTAGCTGACCGTCTCCGTGGCGTCGGGAGCAATGGCCCTGATCAGCGCTCGAAACTCTTCTAGCAGCGTCTGTGTTTCGGGCGGGAACTCGGCTATGTACTCGTCGATCGAACTGGCAGTCGATCTGTTTGCCATGTAGGACACCTCGCTTTGGCCTGAGTTGAATTATGTACAGGGTCACCTTTGACAGTTGGGGCTGTTGAGCGGACCTGCTGCGCAGTGCAGTTCCGAAGCAGCGACATGATACCGCCAAAATCCTTTGGTGTCAAGGGTCAATTTTGAGGTGGTGAACGAGAGGCCAGCCCGGTCGGGTTCCGACCGGGCTGGTTGCGCGCAATACGTGGGGGACAGGCGCTTATTGGAGCGGGATGTCGCTCAGACCCTCGAGGCTGAGCGAGGTGTCCGATTCGACCACGGCGTTTTCCAGCAACATGAAGGCCACGACCTCCAGGTACTGCTGGTCGGTCAGGCTGCCCGGCGCGTCCTGGGGCATCGCCAGGTGGACATAGTCGTACAGCCCCCGCGCCGTGTTGTAGACCGCCAGGTTGGCGCCGCCGAGCAAAGCCGGCCCAACGAGCCCCTCGCCCTGCTCGCCATGGCACTCGGCGCATTCGGCGGCATACACCTCTTCGCCACCGGCGGCCAGGATCTCGGCGGGCGCCCCTTCACCTTCTGGCGGTGCCTCGTCGGGTACTGCGGTGGGGCTGGACTCGGGCGTCGGGTTGTCGGCGGGTGGGGGAGCAGCGTCGGCCGCGGTCGGCTCAGCGGGCGCCTCTTCGTTCCCCCCACACCCAGCCAGCAACACCCCACTGCCCAGCAGGAGCAAGGCGACAAAAGCAATGGCCAATCGCACTCCGCTCTTGTTCATCATGGCGTGCACACTCCTTGTCGAGTTCGCGCTGCTGTGCTCGCGACCGGGCTCTGGCGCTCGCACGGCGCACAAGCGCCCGGAGCAAGAGCCTGACCTACGCGCTGACCGTGACCGGATGGGGAATTGCTGCCCCCCACTGGTAGCCCAGCTGGTTCCAGACCTGCTCCGACACCGGCCATTGGCTGTTGCCCTGCCCGTCGGTCGCGCGCGTCGTGATAGAGGTCAGGCCCGGCTGGGCGTCCAGCGTGTATTCCCAGCGCGTGCCCGCGGCGGCGATGTTCGGGCCGACCAGTTCGGCCGGCTGGTACGTCTGGCCCTCGTCGAGGCTCACCTCCACCTGGGCGATCTCCGCAAAGGGCGACCAGGCGTAGCCAAAGATGCGTTGCTCGCCTGCAGCGAGTGTGGCCGGCCAGGGCAGCCCGACGTTGCTCTTGACCGTCTGGGTTTCGAACGGCTCACCTTCAGGCGGGCCCTCAGGATCCTCGAAGTCGGGACCGATCAACACATAGCTCGTCGTGTTCCACTTGGAGTAGACCTGCTCGTCGGCCACCTCCAGAGAGCCGAGCCATTTAACGTTATAGATCCCGGCCCACCCGGGCACGAGCAGCCGCGCCGGAAAGCCGTGGTCGTAGGGCAGGGGCGCGCCGTTCATGGCATAGACGACCAACGTGTCGTCCTGGAGTGCCTTTTCGATGGGCATCGGCTTGGCCACCCCCGTGCTGTCCAGCCCGGTGCCCATCACCGATACGGCCGAATCCATGAGCCCTGCCCGCTCGAGGATATCGGCCAGGCGGACGCCGGTCCAGTGGGCAATGCCAAAGGCCCCCGTTTTCCACTGCGTGCCCTCTGCCGGGTTGTCCAATAGGACGTCGAACAGCCCGCGGGCATTGCCCGCACACTCCAGGAACGCGGTGACAGAGTGAGCCGGCATCTGCAGCAGGTCGTCGTAGCTGAGCTCCAGCGGGCTCTCTACGGCGTTGCCCGTCACCTGCAGCCGCCACTCCCCGGCATCCAGGACCGGTGTCTCCGCGTGGTTGCGGATGAAAAAGAGCCCGCTGTCTACGAGGTACCCTTGATCGGCCATCCGCTCCCAGCGCATCTCGGCGTTGGTGCCATGGATGATAAAGAACGCCTCGGGCAGAGCCTTGACCGCGAGCCGTTCCGGCTGCGCCTGGGCATCGGCCTCGGCCGTCGGCCCGGCGGTCGGCTCCGCCACCGGGGGTGCTGCTTCGGTCGCCATGTCTGTCGGCACTGTTGCCGTCGGCGTGGCCTCTTCCCCGCCACACGCGGCCAAGACCGCAGCCGTGCCACCTGCTGCCAGCAGCAACATAAAGTCCCGGCGGGACACTCCGAGCGGCTCGACCCTTGTCCACAAAAGCTCGATGTCCTCCGGCCTCTGTTCAGACTCGTCCACGTGATCCTCCTTTCTGCTGGTCCGCTGTTGGGACCGAGTCATGCGCTCTGCCTGCTCCGGCCTGGCTCGCCATCGACCGGTTTCCCGAGCGCGGGCAATGTGCGCTGCGTTCGAAGTACGTCCGGGGGGCGTCTCTGACCCAGGCAAAACAGACGCCAGGGCGTCAGGGATCACTATACCACAACAAGCCGTCTCACAACAGGCGTACTCGGTTGGATAGAGTTGGAATCGTTGGGTAGGCGCACTCGAACAAGGAGGCAAGGAAACACCCGACGGGCGACGGCCCCCTACACGGAATCAGGTCCGAACTTGTTTGACAAAATAGCCAATGCTGTTTATAATCTGCGGCAGGCACGTGGCCATCACACCGCACAGGAGAAAGGGACTAGCTCCAAGCCATGAAAGCCATCGGCGCCGTCATCGTCATCCTCGCGCTGGTCATCGGCGTTGTCCCTCAGTTCACCGATTGCCTGTCGCAGGGCTCGAGTATCGAGCTGCCCAACGGGACGTCCATCCCCATGAAGTGTCACTGGACGCGCCAGGCCGAGGTCGCAGTTGCCCTCCCCCTGGGACTTGCGGGCATCGTCATGCTCGCCGGGCGGCGCCGGTCCACCCTCCGCGCGCTGTCTATCGTCACCATCTCCCTGGGCCTGGCGGCCGTCCTGCTGCCGGCTACCCTCATCGGCGTCTGCGCCAGCGAAGAGATGATCTGCAACATGGTCATGAAACCGACGCTACTCTTCGCCGGTATCCTCACCATGGCAGTCGGGCTGGTGGGCTTGGTTTACTTGCGGGACGACGGTTCGCAGGTCGCTCCTGAGGCCTGAACAGAAGCCATGCCATAAACGTCAGTCACCTCAGTCAGAAACGCAAAGGAGGCAACACGGTGAAAGCAGTGGGTAGTGTCCTGATCGGCCTGGCATGGTCATGAAACCGAGGCTGGCCCTTGCCGGGTTCTCGATCATTGTGGTCAGCGTGGCCGTGCTCTCGCTGGCGCGCCGGGTAAAAGGTCCGGGGGCGCCGGGCTGATGAATCTGCTCGAGCTCGCGCGCAAAGACACCGCAGGCAGCGCCTTTCGCAGCTGGATGATTGCCTTGTGCCCGCGGCAGGTCGCAGCACTTGCCATCGCGACCAGCCTGCTCCTGAACGGGGTAGAGGACAGCCTGCGCCTGGTTGCAGAGCGCCAGGGGGCCGACATCGTCGTCGTCCCGGAAGGCACCCGGCCAATTCCAGAATGTCCACGCGAGTACCGGCCTGACCATTTTCATGGTCACCCACACTACTGATCTCGTCACCTATGGCACGCGCCACGCACGCATGACCGGAGGCCAGATCCACGCTAAGGAGGACTAGATGAAACGCATCGGAGTTTTCTCTCTCGCACTGCTAGGCTTCTTGTTCGCCATCGGCTTTGGCAAATGGGCCCAGTCGCTCTTCACCAAGTCCGAGCTCATGCACTTTTCGGTGAATTTCCCGTCGGAGGGCCGGGCTGAGACAATGTCCTGCTGCGATGTGGGCGGGTCCTGGGCCAGGACCCACGGAGATGACTGGAACGACTACCCGGAGGGTGGCCTCCTGGCCTACGGCGAGGAGGGCGCACTGGTAGTCGACGTGGGCCAGCAGGGCCTGATCAAACGCACGCTCCAGCCAAACTTTATCAGCATCTCCAGCCACTGGCTGCGCAACGTGGGCACGCAGCCCTACCGCATCCGCATCGAGATGGACATGTGTGACCTGGAGACCGAATGGCTGACGTTCGAGGCGGCCTGGGACCAGGCTACCCAGTCCTCAACGCGGTACATCGAGCCAGGTGACACCTTTAACATGGACTGGTTCTTCCGGATCCCGCCCAAGGAGCGCAACCAGAGCGTTGTCTGTGACGGCGAGCTGCGCATCATCGATGCCGATAGCCAGACGCTTCTGACCGACCTGCCGGTCAAGATCGTCAATTCCGCTGCCAACTAGAGACCAGGAGGCTCACATGTCGCTCTATCCAAGGTCCTACCGCACGCTGTTGCCCCATTGGCTTCGCCGCATGGCCTTTGCCGTGCTGGGCATCGTCCTGCTCTACTGGCCGTTTGCTGTGTTGACCCGCGGGCTGCTCTGGCTGACCGGCACCCCATTGCTGCCCGACGCCCACCGCATCTGCCTGCGCATGCCCATCCAGTGGCTGGCCCAGCCCTGGATGTATGCCACCATGGTCCAGGAGCCCCTCTACCTGGTGTCGGTCCTGGTACTTCCGGCTATCGCTATCTTCACCGGGCCGCTCTTCTGCGGCTGGCTGTGCCCGGCCGGTGGCATCACCGAGTACTTGAGCCGCCTGGTGCCCACTCGCTTCCAGATCGACCTGGCGGGCAAGTTTAATCCATCCCCCGTGCGCTACGGTTTTACGGTGGGCATGATGGGCGCCTCGTTCGTCGGCGCCAACGTCTGCTGCTCGTTCTGCAACTTTACCTACACCCAGAACCTGATCAGCGCCGTGTTTGGCGACTTTACCGGGATCGCTTACTGGGCCTCGTTTATGGTCGTGGGCTTTGTCCTCTGGTTCTTTGTCCTGGGTCTTTTTACGCGTGGCGGGCGGGGCTGGTGCAACCTGCTCTGCCCGGCGGGCGCCCTGCAGGGTCTCGGTCATTCGCTGGGCCGCTGGCTCCGGCTGGGCCGTTCGGTGCAAATCGACGCCCACGCCTGCACGGGGTGCAAAACCTGCGCCTCGGTCTGCCCCACGTGGGCTATCTCGGCCAAGAGCGAGAGCAAGATCAACATTCACGCCTGCAACGTCTGCCTGGACTGCACCAAGGTCTGCAGCCAGAACGCCATCGCCTACCGGGCCAACAAGGCCCGCGCAGAGCAGCCGGTGCCCGAGACGGCGGGCGCGAACTAGCAGTGGGAGCCCCGTCGCCACAGCACACCTTTGGCTTGAGGAGAGATTGCCATGTTCAGGCGGTTAGGCCAGCTTACGGACGAGCTTCGAAGAAGGATCCACTCCTTTGCGCTGGGGACAACGCTCGCCCTGGCCGTCCTGCTCGCAGGCCAGCTAGGACAGACCTGCGCGCTTGCCGGCCAGTGAACGAGCTGCGGAGCCTGCGTGCCCAGGCTGCTGCCCCTCCTCGGTCTGCCGCTGCTGGCCGACGGGATACTAACGCTTGTCCTCAAGCTCCGGGGCTGCCTGGCCGAGTCGGACGCGGTCGTTGAGGAGTCAGTCGCGGAGTTGGACGGATAGCGCGATCACCTTCGGTTGTCTGCGCCCCCGCCACCCGGGTTGTTTGTTGCCCGGCGGGGAAACCGGGAATCCCGGGTTAGCCTTCCTCTAGTCCCTTTGGAAAGCGATCCCCCACGAGGTTAAGCTTGACATGGTGCTCGAGGAGAGCCTTGAGGCCGGCAAGCACTAGGGTAAAGCCCTCCGTCGAGTCGGTCACCTGTTTGACCAGCTCGTCCCCATCGCCGGTGAAACCGGTTTCGGTGATACTGACAAAGGTCGTGCCATCCTCCTGTGGCGCAAAGGCCCACTCCACAACGGTAGGACCATAGTATCCGGGCCACTCGACGACGATCCGCCTGTCCGGTTCCGTGTCTATGACGGTCACAGGGATCGAGAGATCGTACATCTCCCACTCCCATTGAGCCTGCTTGCCGGCCTGCAGTCTTCCGCTGCTCCTGGTAAACCAGAACTTGGTGGTGATGTCTGGGTTGGCAAACGCCTCGTACACTTCGGCGGCAGGCCGGCGGATGAGCATCCCGGTGCTTGTGACTGGTGCTTTCGTGAGGTAAAGCTTGTCAGCTGTAACGCCTTTATCCAAACCACTCCTCCAGGACCGGAGCCGGAACCTCCGGGGTCACATCGTGCGTCTGACCTTCGAGGGTTCGCCACCGGGCATTCGGCAAGGTGCCCGCCACCGCTAGGTCCACACGACGCATTGACCGCTGATGAAGCCAGGACTGCACTCGTGATTATGTCGACGTTCGCCTGTGAGAAATCGGCCTTACGGGGCCAGACTGCTTTGCGCTGCAGGTGTGAAGCGGACGGTATGATACACTCGGCAGTTCCTTTTGTCAAGTGCCGGCGTCGCAGGCGGTGCATCCCACGAGTGTAGGGCGGGAAGGAGGAGCCCCCTTTCCGGGTTGTGGTATAC
>JBFYTF010000309.1:0-14996 GCA_041300865.1 Anaerolineae bacterium | reverse complement strand
GCCTCATAGACGGGTGAGCCCCGCCATTGAAACCAGGTGACGAACTCGTGGACCATGTCCATCTGCAGGATGTAGGCGCCGGGCGCAGCCGGCAGCAAAACTTGGGCGTTGAGGGCGATCTCTTCCCCTGGTGCCACCGGCCGGCCCAGGGGAGTGCGCAGCCCATCGGCGACCACGACCTGCCGGTCCGCGTCGAGCCAGCGGTAGGTCAGAAAGAAGGGGTTGGGGCCATCCATCACCCAGGTCAGGGCCCCGGCGTTGCGCAGCCGGGCCGGCACCTGGCACAACTCATTGACCGGGCCCCCGGCGGGTGGCTGGACGTTGAGCCAGACGACAGCGTAGCGGGGGCCGATCTGGTTCTCGCCACGCCAGGGGGCGATCCCTGGTCGGCGAACCAGCCCGCCGTGCCCTCCACCAGGTCCAGGTAGAGCGTGTAGAAGCCAGGGGTGGCGGGTGCCTGGACCTGCGCGTTGACGGTGATAGTCCCCCCCGGCGGCACCGGGCCAGGCAGGCTTGTGCGCCGGCCTTCCACGGCAGCGCCCTGGGCGTCGAGCCAGCGCTGGCCCAGTCGCACGGCTGCCGTGCCGCTGTTGGCCCAGGTCTGGCGCCCATCGTTGCGCAGCTTGACAGTGCAAGTCGTGGTCACTCCGGGCTCCATGCGCGTGGGGGCCGCGACCTCCAGCCAGGCGACAAGGTACTCGGGCTGCGTGCTGGGCCGGACGACGGCATAGTTGTTGTTCATGGCGTCGCACAAGTCCGCCTGCACCCCGGGCTTGTTGGAGATGGCCCAGCCGACCTCCTGCGGATCATGGGGATTGCCGACGATCCAGCGGTAGAGGATCAGGGCCTGGATCGGCTGCTGGCCCGGCTGGCGGCTCCAGGTGTCGATCTCCTGGTAGGCGTTTCGCACCCAGCCGCTGTTCTGGTCGTGCCAGGCACCGTACTGGTCCGCCTCGGTGATGTACACCGGCCGGTTGCGGAGAGCCTGGGGGATGGCGGCCATAAAGTCGCGGTATGCTCGAAAGTGCCAGTGGTAGGCCTGATAGGGCGGATCCATCTTGGTGTTGTCGAACACGAGGTCGGGGCTCTGGCCGTGGCTATAGGTGTGCAGCGCAATGGCGTCGACTTCCTCGCCCAGGAGGCTGAGGATGTCGGCCAAGTAGCGTACCCAGTCACCCCGCAGGTTGCCCGTGTACCTGGTCTGGGTGTTCCACGGCCCCACGGCCCCCACAACTACCTGGTCGCCGGCGTGGCCTGGGCGGCTGCGGATCTCGTTGCGGCAGAGGCGAAAGCAGGTGGCATAGAGCTCGGGGGTAATGGCCTGCCCGGCGGCACCCCCGGGTCGCTCGGCCGCCAGGTTCATCTCGTTGCCAATGATCCAGACGCTGCAGCCGGGGCTGGCCTGCACAAAGTTGCCGCAGCGCCGGGCAAAGGCGCTGTATTGGGAAGAGAGGGGGATCGTGCCGGCCGAGCCGTAGCCGTGGTTGAGCCGGGCGATAACTCCCAAGCCCTGGCTGGCCAAGTCGGTGTAGTTGCTGCCGCTCCCGTTGTTCGGATCGGCTCCCAGAGCTTCGGTGACCAACACCCAACCGCGCTTGCCCTTGTCCAGCATCAAGTGCTCGGCGCCGCGGTCGTGCATGCCAAAGACAAAAGCGGGATAGGGGTCAGGCACCCTCCACCTCCTGGGCCGAGTTCTGGCCGATACGGCTCGGCCTGAGCAGATACGCTATTGGACTAGGTCGGGGTCATTCACCGAGCTGGTAGCCCACACCCCAGACATTCTTGATGTACTCTGGGCCCTGGCCTTCATCGCCCAGCCGCTTGCGCAGCCGCCGCACACAGGAGCGCAGCGTCTCAAGGCTGCGATCGTCCTCATCCCAGACGCGATCCAGCAGCTCCTGGGACGTTACCGTGCATCCCAGGCGTTGGATCAGGTAGGCGAGCAGATTGAACTCCAGGCGGGTGAGCTCGATCTGGTTACCGTTCATCCATACCCGGCGGCCCTTGACGTCCACGGCCAGGTCTCGATACTGCAGCACGGCCTGGAGGCGGGCTCTGTCTCTGTCTTCGGTGAGGGCGCGGCGCACCGTCTCACGCAGCTCACTCAGGGAGAACGGCTTGACCAGGTAGTCGAACGCCTGCCCCCGCAGCGCCTGGACCGCCGTCTCGAGGGAGGCATACGCGGTGATCAGAATAACGTCAACAGGCAGCTTCATGCGCCGGACTTCGAGAAGGAGGTCAATGCCCGTCACGCGCGGCATCCGGATGTCGGACAGGATCAGGTCAAACTGCTCCTGTTTGAGGATTTCGAGCGCGCGCTCACCGCTCCGGCAGGGGTGTACCCAGTAGCCGTCATCCTCGAGGATGTCGGCGATCAGGGCACAGGTATCCGCGTCGTCGTCGACGACCAGGACCCGCTTCAAGGGCTCCAAGTTTTCCTCCCTCCCACCGGCCGGCAACCAGGACCGAATTCGGCGTTGCCGGTACCCCTGGCCTGGAGTCGGTCTCCGCCGGCCGTAGACGCTCGCACGAGCAAAGTCTATTATAGGCACAATGGTCGCGGTTGTCAAACGAGAGTCGACTCTGACCCCATCACCCCCGGACTTGTCCAAGTCCGGGGGTGAGGTGAGCTGCATTTTCAAATGGCACGTTTATCGCACGCTTTTGCCATGCATTTGCTGCTATTCCCTTGACAGGGCGTGGTATACTGGGGTTAGATGCTCGTAGTTGTGTAGCCGCCATAAACAAGGCCGTTTATGGCAACAAGTACAGGCCGAGGTTCTTTGCTCATTTTGGCGTCATCCTCGGCGCCTTCATACAGGGTTCCGGCCACAACCAGCCCGGAACTACCCGGCGTGATGCCCACTTCCCCCGTGCATCACGCCGGGTCCTCTTTTTGTTTGGGTTGCGCGCCTACGCCCGGCGGAGCAGCCCCTACGACGCTGAAACGACCACCTGAGCAGCCGGCACGAAACTGGAACGAGCCTGCAAATGGCACGTTTTTAGCACACTTTTGCCATGCATTTGCTGCTATTTCCTTGACAGGGGATGGTATACTAATGTTAGATGCTCGTAGTTGTGTAGCCGCCGTGAACAAGGGCGTTCACGGCAACAAGTAGAGACCGAGGTTTTTGCTCATTTTGGCGTCATCCTCGGCGCCTTTATACAGGGTTCCGGTCACAACCAGCCCGGAACTACCCGGCGTGGTGCCCACTTCCCCCGGTGCGCCACGCCGGGTCCTCTTTTTGTTTGGGGGTTGCAGATCCACGAAGGTTGTCCCGCCTGCAATTCTGTGCTACAATTCAGCCAGCAGGGGGGACAAGAACAGTGAGCGCCTGGCGTTCCGCCATCAAGATAGCCATCCTGGCACTCCTCGTCCTACTCGCCGGCCTGGTGCCTTACCCTCGCGAGCTGGTGGCCACAATGCAGTGGGCCTCCGGGCGGCGCTCAGCCGGGGAGTACGGGGCGGCGCTCGATGGCTACCGCCAAGCGGCGCGGCTGGCCCCCGGCTGGGGTCTGCCCTGGCAGGCAAGGGGCGAGGTGCTCCTGGCACAGGGCCGCTTCGCCGAAGCAGCGCCTGTCCTGCTCCAGGCAGAAGGCCTGGGTGCCGGCCCTCAGGCCACCCTCGCCCTGGGAGAGAGCCTGGCGGGACAGGGTGACTGGGCCGCAGCGCTCGAGATCTGGCTCCGGGCACGAGCCCTCGCCCCCGACGACCCCCAGGTCTACCTCGCCCTGGCACGTGGCAGCGCGGCCCAGGGAAACTTCCAGCAGGCGCAGCACTATGTGCAGGCAGCGCTCTCGCGCGATCCCTCCCCCGCCCAGTCCGCCGTTGCGCACGCCCTCCTGGGGCGGGTGCTGGCCGGCGACGAACCCGAGGCAGCGGCCGGGCACTTGCGGCAGGCAGGTGACGCCGACATGTTGGCCGTGCTCGATACCGTGCAAGCCGAGGCGCTGCCCGCCCGCCGCGATCTCTTGCTGGGCGCAGCCTTTCTCCAACGCGATGAGCTGGCCCTTGCCCGCCGCCACTTCGAGCGCTCGCTGGAACGCGACCCGGATAGCGCCGAGGCGCACGCCTACCTGGCCCACACGCTGGATCGCCTGGGGGAGACGGTTGCGGCCGGCCGGCTACTGGAGCGTGCCCTGGCCCTCGACCCGGACTCGGCGCTCGTCCACTATTTCTGGGGAAACCATCACCTCCGCCTGGACCGTGTTGCGACTGCTCAGGCCGCCCTGTGGCAAGCGCTGGAGCGCGATCCTGACAATGCCGCTTTCCGCGTCGAGATGGCCAGGGCATTTGCCGGCCAGCCCGACTATGAGCGGGCGGAGGAGTGGTACCAGGCGGCCGTGGAGGCCGAACCCGACGATCCCAGGTTCCGGCTTCTCCTGGCCCAGTTCTACGTCGACCACGTGTACCGGGTGGACGAGGCAGGCGTCGCAGCCGCAGAGGACGCGGCTGCGGAGGCCCCGTCAGACCCCCGCGCCCAGGATTTGCTCGGCTGGGCCTACCTGCTCGCCGGCCGGCCGGCCGAAGCGGAGAGTGCGCTGCGCAGCGCCCTCGCCCTGGATCCCGGCCTCGTCAGCGCCCACTTTCACCTGGGCAGCCTCTACATGAGGGTGGGTGCCGGCGACATGGCCAGGCAGCACCTCCAGCGCGCGGCCGACCTGGACACGCAGGGCTACTATCGAGAACGTGCCGAAATGCTCCTGGCCGCCGTGCCGTAGCAGCCCCAAGGTTAACGCGCGCCATCATGGGGCGCCGGCGCCCCCAGCCACAACTCGCACCGCAGCAAAAACCCAACCGGCCGTGAGGGCCTGACCCGGCACCGAAGCCGGTGCCGGGCCAAGTTGGAACCCCCGCTTCTCGGGCGGTGTATGATCTGTGAACACCGGATTGGAGAGCCTTCGTGCACGAACGGGAGCCGATCGAGCGGGCGCGCCAGGGCGACGAGGGTGCCTGGCAATTCCTGGTGCGCCAACATGAAGGCCCGGCCTTTCGCCTGGCCTATCTGCTTCTCGGCAGCGCTGACGATGCCGAGGACGTGACCCAGGAAGCGTTCATCCGAGCTTTTCGTTCTTTGGAGCGCTTTGACGCGGCCCGGCCGTTCCGACCGTGGCTGTTGCGCATTGTTGCCAACCTGGCCCACAACCGCCGGCGGAGCATCGGCCGGTATTTGGCCGCTCTGGAGCGGCTGTTCCGCATGGAGCCGGAGGCAAAGACAGCCGGGGCTGCGTCGGGCATGGAGCGGCAGGAAGAGGCTCACCTGCTCTGGAGCGCCGTGCGGCACTTGAAACCCGCGGACCGGGAGGTAATCTACTTGCGCTACTATCTGGATCTGCCAGTCGAGGAGACGGCGGAGGTCCTGCGAGTACCGCCAGGCACCGTCAAGTCGCGGCTGCACCGGGCACTGGCCCGCTTGCAAACGGTCGTAGAGCACGAGTTTCCGCTGCTGCGGGAAGGACGAGGAACGTGAACGGCGAAGCAGAGGAGCAGTGGGAAGAGCGTGTGCGCAGCCTGGCCCAGGCCTTGCCCTATCCTGAGACACCGAACGTTGCAGGGGCAGTGCGGGCGCAGATGCTGCGGGATGGCCAGCCGCGGGCAGGCAGGCAGAGGCTGCTCGTGGCCGGACTCGTGGTGGCACTTCTCGTGGCAGGGCTGCTGGCTGTGCCGCAGGTGCGGGCCGCTATTGTCAGGGCCCTACGCATCGGCGCAATCCGCATTTTTGTTCTGGAGGACGGAGCAACACCTACGCCCGGCACGCCGCTGCCACCACCTACCGCCCTGGCGGGCGAGGCGACCCTGGCCGAGGCGCAGCGGCAGGCTGGCTTTCCGATCCGGCTGCCCACCCATCCACCAGACCTCGGCCTACCCGATCACGTTTATGTCCAGGAGGTAGGCGGCCCGGTGGTCGTCCTGGTGTGGATGGACCGGGAGAGGCCGGAACGGGTGAGCCTGGCGCTGCACCAGCTCGGCCCTGGCACATTCGGGGACAAGTTTCAGCCACGCGTCGTCGAGGAGACAGACGTGGGCGGCAGCCCCGCTGCCTGGACGGAGGGGCCCTACCTTCTGGAGCTGCGTGGCGGCAGCGTCGACGTCGTGCGCTTGGTGACCGGGCACGTCCTGGTCTGGGCCGAGGGAGAGGTGACCTACCGCCTGGAGAGCGACCTGGAATTGGAGGAGGCGGTCCGCATCGCCGAATCCTTGAAGTAGTGGAAAGAAGGACGAGATGGTGAGACAACGATGGCTGTGGGTAGGACTGATCGCCCTGGCCGTGCTGCTCGTGCCGGCGGTTCTGTGGACCGAACGCCAGCCGCCAGCACCGGACCCGGGGCAAGCAAGTGCTCCGCCTATGCCGGCGGCCGATGGCAGCGATCTTCAGCCGGATGACGATGGACCGGAGGCCAAGCTGGCCGAGTCGCAGCTCTACATGCTCGCCGGACACACCGCCGCAGTGGCGGTCGTCGACGGCAACAGCGGCGACGTGATGCAGACACTGGAGAGGGCCATCCTGGCACCCGATGCCTCGCGCCTCTATGAAGTCCGCCAGACGGCCGGCCAGACCGTCGTGCGGGCCGTGGAGACGAAAACGGGGCGGACCGCCGGCGAAATCGGCCTCGCGGGCGAGTACGATCTGCCCTGGATTGGGTTCCTGCCGGCCGGGCTCTCGCCCAGTGGGCGGTGGCTTGTCCTACAGCGGCTGTCCTGGTGGGAGGAAGATAACCAAGGCGTCTGGAACGACAGCGCCTCGAGCCACTTTGCAGTGGTGGACCTCTCCTTCGACGCCCCGGCGCGGATGGTGGACCTCGAAGGATACCTCGAGTTCGATGCCCTGAGCGACGACGGCACGCGGCTCTATCTCACCGAGTACCTCCGCGAGGACGTGGGCACCGAGCCGGTCTTTGAGCGTTACAGGGTCCGGCTCTACGATCTGGCGAGCGGCAGGCTGGATCCGGCCATCATCGCCGACAAGAGCAATGCCGAAGAATTGATGGCCGGCTACAGGCAGAGTGCCGTGGCCTCACCCGACGGCCGCTGGCTTTACAGCCTCTACCTCGATCCCCGATCCGGGTCCCCCTTCGTCCACGCTCTCAACCTGGCCGAGGGCTTTGCCGCCTGCATCGATCTGCCGGGCGCGGCAGCGCGCCGGGAAGTTGAGCCGATGCTGTGGGGTCTGGCCGTGGCCCCTGGCGGCGAGACGCTGTACGTGATCAACGGCGCAGGGGGCCTGGCTTTCGAGATCGATACTGCCGGGCTTGTAGTCCGGCGCAGTGTGGAGCTTGAGGCTCCGCAGGCCGGCGACAGGGCTCCGGGCCGCTTGGGTCGCCTGCTCACACTTTTACAGGCACAGGTGGCCACCCACGTGGCGCCGGCAGCCCACGCCAAGGTCGGCGTCGTGAACCCCGTGGTGCTCAGCCCCGATGGCGACACGCTCTATGCCCTGGCGGCGACGGGGTTGCTGGCCGTTGACACCGGCGCTCTCAACGTGCGCGGCCAGTACTTGACCGATCACAAGCTGAACAGCCTGGCGATGAGCGGCGACGGCGCTGCCCTGTATGCCGTCAGCCTGGAGCCCGGTCGTATCATGCGCCTGGCGCCAGAGACGGGCGAGATCCTCGCAACGGTAGAGAGCAAGGACTACTGGCCCGGCATATTGGCCGTCGCCGGGACGCCCCAGCTCGCCGCCGCGGATGCCGGGCGGCCGGCACTCGCCACCTGCGAGGTCACCCTTGCACAGAAGCCGCCCTTCGTGCCCCCGGCGCCGTATGATGCCCTGGCTCCCGAGGCAGGCTCGTTCTGGTACGGCAGCCCGGACCTCTGGACGGTACTGCCCACCGCGGGCACCTGGCGGCAGCTGCCTCTCGGCTCGGGTGGCTACACGCAAAAGACCTTCTGGTGGCGGATGGGCTATGACTCGCAGAAGGAGCCCGTCCCCGACCTGGTGGTCACCGGCCGGCGCCTGGATGGACCGGCACCCGCCCTGGTCGCCTCGCGAGCCACCAACGGCTACCAGGTGGACATGGGCTCCTTCATGTTGGCCGGCATCGAGGTGCCGGCGGCAGGTTGCTGGCAGATCACAGGCCGGGCAGGGGACCAGGAGCTGAGCTACGTCGTGTGGGTGGCTCCGTAGGCGAGGGGCCGGCAGTTGGTAGTGCAGAATCAGCCAGCCTTTTCGTGGCTGGTGAGCGTCGAGA
Source organism: Anaerolineae bacterium (assembly GCA_041300865.1). Taxonomy (GTDB): domain Bacteria; phylum Chloroflexota; class Anaerolineae; order JAAYZQ01; family JAAYZQ01; genus JAAYZQ01. The sequence goes on along the minus strand of JBFYTF010000309.1, from coordinate 6,806 downwards.
TGGCGACACGACTCGCTGGACAGTGTCGAGCGACCCGAAGGAAGCGGTTATGCGGGCTGGTACGTCAATATGCTGACCGGATCAACGTCAACCCCGCCTACCGAGAATATCTGCCAGCGTAGCGACTTCGGAGGCATGCACAACTGCCAGCACCTCGTCGTCCGGCTGCAAGACAAGGTCGCCGCGTGGGATGATGAGCTGGTCCGTGCGGATGACGGCGCACAACACGCTCTCCGCCGGCAAGCCCAGATCGCGCACAGCCTTGCCCGCCGCCACCGACTCCGGGTGGACCTTCTCTTCCACCAGTGAATACAACCCCTTGCGCAGCTTCAGCAGCGTCATCATGTCACCTGACGACATCTCTTCACCGATCAGGTGGGCAAAGATGGTGGCTTCGTTGAGCGCGACGTTGACGTGCAGTCGCTGGTCGAACAGCCAGGCATGTCTCGGATTGTTGATCCTGCCAACCGTGTACGGCACGCGGAAGAGAGTGTGGGCCAGGTAGCACAGCGCCAGGTTGTCGGTGTCGCTGGAGGTACAGGCCACCAGCACATCCGCGTCACGAACCCCGGCGCCTTCGAGCGCTCGCAAGTCTGTAGCGCTGTCGGCGTAGATCGCCTCGGTGGGTAGTTCGAGATGCAGTTGGGCGAGTACGTCGAGCCGGTGTTCGATGAGGCAGACTTTGTGGTTTTGCTCCAACAAGAGGGAGGCCAACTGCGATCCGGTTGGATTGCCCCCAGCGATCAGGACTTTCATGCCTATTTCTCCTGCTGCAAGCCCAACCGGCTTCGCAGCTCTGCGACTTTTTCTGAATCGACACTCAAGTAGATCAAGTCCCCGGTCTCGATCGGCAGTGAGCCAGTTACCGGCAAAGACCGGCCCGAGCGGGTGACGGCGAACGCTTTGGAACGGTCGTCGGGTAGGAGGTCCTGCAGCGGGCGCCCAGACCAGCTTTCAGTGACTTCGAGCTGGTAGATTTCAAAGCCTGCGTCGCTCTCAGAGAAAACGGGGCGAAGGGGGACATTCGACAGCAACTCTTCAATACGCTCCACTGCCCAACTGGCCGAGCTGACTACCGGCAGGCCAAAAGCTTCCTGCAACGGGCGCTGGCGGGGGTCATAGTTCCCTGCTACCACTCGGGGAATCCGGTATTCCGACCTGGCTATGTGGGCCAAAAGTATATTGAGGGAGTCGGAATTCGTGACCGCCACCAGTGAATCAGCGCTTTCGATCGCGGCGCGCTGGAGCACGTTGCGCGTCAACACGTCTCCCTGTACCAGACGTCCCTGGAAATCTGCGGGCAGATTGTCGAAAGCAGCCTCATTCTGATCGACGACCGTGACCTGGTGTCCTTTTGTGTACAGCTGATGGGCCAAAGCTGAGCCCGCCCGGCCACAGCCTACGACAATGATCCTCATGTCAGTCTCCAATCAGTCCACTTGATAGGGAACGGCAGCGATGACAACCCCCGGTTTGAAGAGCAGCCCCAGTCGTAGCCAGGTGGCCGTCTGAGTATGGAGCAGGTTGTGCCACCAGTGACGGGGGACGAACTGAGGGATGACAATCGTGATGATCTCGTTGGGCTGGCGCTTGGTCATGATTTCGTCGATATAGTCGAGCAAGGGCTCCAACAACAGCCGGTAGGGTGAATCCAGGACTACCAGCCGTACGCCCTCGCCGTGTAGCTCCCACTTGCCGAGAATACCTTCGGCCTCAGCCGGGTCCATCGACACATAGACTGCAGTGATATCCTTAGAAAGCGCACGGGCATACTTGAGGGCTGCCAGCGTACCCTCGTGCACTCCGCTGATGGGGAGAAGCACCCTGTGGCGTTTGACGTGCATCCGCTTTGCATCTTGTTTGAGCGCGAGGCTCGCTGCCAGACTGCCGTAGTGGCGGTAGATCGCAGACAGGACCATGACCAGTGCGGGAATGAGCAAAATCACAATCCAGGCTCCGGCGCGGAATTTGGCGACCGCGAACACAACGGTCACGACCGCCGTGACGAGCGCGCCCACGGTATTCACGGCCATCTTCAGCCTCCAGCCCGGGTCGTAACGCAAGACGGATCCTCGTTCCCGCACTTCTTCACCTGGTGCCAGGTGCCCGATCTTCCACCACCGGCGCGACATCCCGATTTGGGACAGGGTGAAGGAGAGAAACACGCCAATGGCCCACAGCGGAACCAGGGCCGTCACGCTGGCACCGAACAAGACGACCAATAAGGAGGCGATGGCACCCAGCGCGACAATACCTCTCGAGTAAACCAACCGGCTACCTCGGTAGGTGAGCTGGCGGGGCAGAAAGCGGTCCTCGGCGAGTACGGCGCCGAGGCGGGGGAAACCGGCGAACGCTGTGTTGGTCGCGAGGACCAGAATGATCGTGGTGCCGGCAATCATGGCCAGGTACAACAACCCGCGACCATTATAGACCGTCCGCGCCAGCTGCGAGATGACCGATTCAGACTCGGAAGGGACGGCGCCGATCTCCCCCAGCAGGAAGGTGATCCCGAGAAAAAGCACGCCTAGAATGGCCGACATCCAGATCAGGGTTATGCCGGCGTTGTGGCTGCGCGGCTCCTTGAAGGCTGTCACCCCGTTGGAGATGGCTTCCACCCCGGTGAGGGCAGTAGTGCCGCTGGCAAAAGCGCGCAAGATCAAGAACAGGGTCACCGGTTGGACGGCCTGCACTATTTCGGGTGGGTTCACGACGGTGCCGAGCGTGCCTGTCAGGTAACGGAAGAAGCCGACAAGCACCGTCAGGAAGGTTGTTGCCAGGAAAAGGTAGACCGGGATGGCAAAAGCTGTGCCTGATTCCTTCACCCCACGCAGGTTCGCCAGAATAATAAGAACAAGCAGGACCACCGCCAGAGGTACACGATAGGGGAGGAGAAGTGGAAAGGCTGAAACGATTTGGGCAGTGCCCGAAGAAACGGCCACGGCAGCCAACAACACATAATCGATCAGCAGTGCTACCCCGGCCGTCTGAGCCGCGAGTTCGCCGATATTGTCCCGAGCCACAATATAGGCACCGCCTCCCCCTGGGTAGGCATGGACGGTCTGTTGGTAGGAGATCGTGACAATCGCTAGCAAGACCGTGACGGCCACCGCGATTGGGAAAGCATAGCTGAAGCCGGCCGTCCCCGCAGCCGCCAAAATGACCAGCGTCTCTTCGGGAGCATAGGCGACGGAAGACAGCGCATCTCCGGCGAATACTGCCAACCCAATCAGCTTACCGATGGTTTGGTGAGGGGCATCCGCGGTAGGTAAGGGACGCCCGATCAACCAGTGCTGCCAGGAGGAGGGCGGCTTTTTCCCTGGCGTACGATGGAGGACAGCCACTCCTGTATCTTCGTTGGAGTCTGTTCGGATGCTCATTGCCTGTTGTCGCTTGCCCTCCTGCGGGATCCACCTCGGCCTATGCCGTGCACTTGATCGCGGCTGATCTTGTCTGGTTCTGGCTCTTGAATGTCCAACAATCCCATATTCTTCCTCGATCACCAGAGGTAGAGGGAATTCTCGCCGCTGGCTACTCGGGGCAGTCGTCGGCTTTTGACACCGGGAACCGGTCTACAGCGGGCGGTTCTGGCTCATCGGCGCGTAGCGGGACGGCCCTGTCAGGCGCAAGTGTGATCAACGGCGCCCATTTCACAACATCGTCCGGTTGCTCAAGGGTGTACAGGCTTCGATGGCGATTAGACAGGGCTCTCCTCAGCCAGCCGACCTCGATCTTGTGCCATAACGGGACAAGTCTGCGCGGTGGCAGGGCAAAGACGACCTGAGCATTATGTTGCTCAGCAGCATCCAGAAGTGCGCTGACATAGGCATCATACTGGAAGACACAAACGGAAAAGCAGACTCCGTACATGGTCGGGATCTGCGCATATTCGACGATAGCGATCTGATCCTCGATGGTAAAATCCACCAGGCCCAAGTCGGTGCCAAGAAGCCAGGTATGGCGTACCGGGACCATGTTGAGCAAGACAACCTCACTGCCATTGCTCCGAGCGACGGCGCAGGCGAGATGGACGGCCTGCAGTGTCCACTGGTGCTCGCCAACGACCACCATAATGCTGGTGTTGTCCATGTGGCCCCCTCAGGCAGACTGCCTGGTCTTAGTTTACCACGGAGGCCGATAAGAAAGAGTCAGTGAGAGAGGTTGACAGCGTAAAGACGCCGTAAAGAATCACTCGAGGTCAACGAACCGGTAGCCAATGCCTGGCTCGTTCAGAATGTAGCGCACGTTGGCAGCGGGGTTCTCACGCAGCTTGCGGCGAAGCTGGTTGATGTAGATGCGGACGTAGTGCGTCATGGCGCTGTACTCTGGACCCCATACCTCGGTCAGGATCATGCGGTGGGTCATGATCTTGCCAGGATGAAGGGCCAGCAGACGCAGGATGTCGTATTCGGTCGGCGTGAGATGGACTTCCTCACCGTCTACTTTGATGCGCCGGTTGACCAGGTCAACGTGCAGTGCACCAACCTGGATTTCGCCGGTCGGGCTGCCGGCAGGCTCCCTGACGGTTCGTCTCAGCACCGCCTGAATCCTGGCGCGCAGCTCTTCCATATCGAATGGCTTGGTCAGATAATCGTCTGCCCCCGCGTCCAGCGCCAGCACCTTAACCTTCTCCTCACCTCGCACGGAAAGGATGATGACCGGAATCTGGCTCCATTCCCGTAACTCGTGACAAACGCCCAGGCCATCCGGCTCTGACCCGAGAGCAAGGTCCAGAACGATGAGTTCTGGCGCGTTCTGCGCGGCGCTGGCAAGTGCCTCCCGCCCATTGGCCGCAGTGAGCACATCGTAGCCGTATCCCGCAAGCCCTGTCCTCAGGAGCTTGCGGATCTGCGGCTCATCGTCGACCACCAGTATCTTCACACTGCATCTCCTCCAGCGTTTCTCGCGGCAGCGCGAGGACGAATGTCGCCCCTCCGCCGGGCGTGCCCTCCACCCATATTCGCCCGCGGTGTGCCTCAACGATCCCCTTGCTGATGGCCAGACCTAGCCCAACGTGTCCATTTTCCTCGTGGTAGAAGGGCTCCATGATCCGTTCTCTTTCCGCAGGCGGGATGGTCGGCCCGTGGTTGACCACCAACAATCTGACCTCCGACGGGAGAGGTTCGCCGCGAATCTCGATCTGAGATGAGTCCGGTTCATAGCGCAGGGCGTTCTCGACCACGTTGCCTAAAGCCTGAAGCATCAAGCCATAGTCAAAGCGCACCAGGGGCAGGTCCGCAGGAAACACGAGGCGGATGCGTTCGGCACGGTACCGCTCCCAGGCCCGGGCCGCGACATCACCGGCGATATCCGACAACGCATTCCAGTCTCTGTTGATGACAAGCACGCCCGCCTGCAACCGCGATAGATCAAGCAGATTGCCCACCATGCGGTTGAGCTCATCGGCTTCGCTCTCGATAGTTTCGATCATCTCCAGTCGCTCTTCCTCTGACAGGCGATGACGGAGCGTGTGCAGGTTACTGGCGGAGGTCTTGATAATCGTGATTGGCGTGCGCAGATCATGGGATACAGCGTGCAGAAGAGCAGTCTTTAGCCGGTCAGCCTCCTCGAAGCCGATGCTGCGCCGTGCCTGTTCTGTAAGCTCAATACGCTGGAGCGCCATCGCGGCCTGCGTGCTGCAGGCAGCAAGCAAGCGCGATTGTTCTGCCGAGGGAGGCGAGTCGAACGCCACCTTTAACGTTCCATAGACGCTGTCTTCAACGGCCAGCAGCACGCATGAAATGGTCTGCGGGCCCTTGCCTGGGGCAACCACCTCACTGCTGCCGGGGAGAATCGAGATTTCGCGTGCACCAAGCTGCTCTGCAAGAACTTTCTGTAGAGTATCGAATACGCCTTTTCGGTCAGCGACACGATTGAATGCGCTGCTCAGGCCGAAAAGCAATCTTTGCTCATCGGCACGGCGACGGACCACAGCGGCCTGACGACGCGCGTATGCGCCCAACTGACCGGCAAGCATCGCCACGACCAGATAGACCCACAGATCGAGAAATTCTCTCGGGTCGCTGACTGCCAGCGAGTAAAGCGGTTTCAGCAAGAAGAACTCGCTGGCGAAGAAACTGATGACCGCCGCCACGAGCGAAGGGCCGGTGCCGAGCCAGATGGCAAGGCCGAGGATGACTAGAACATATATCAGGGAGATATTTGCCCAAGTCAAAGAAGTGCGAAGCAACCAGAGCGGGCACGTCACAACTGCAACCGTCAGTACCGCACCAAAGTACGCGGCGACCCGTCTGACGGTAACTCGTGCCACGATCTGTGACCTCACCCTATGCTCCAACGTTCCATTTACCCAAAACGATGTCGAACTTGCGTACTGTACACCTCAATGCTCAAGCATATCCTACAGACGTTGACGTCCTGCCCCGTACCATCGCAAATATATCACGCAAGCCAGTCCAAGTCAAACCTAACGCAGCTCACCAGACGACGTGGTTCATCTCCCCGACACCTGGTGCGGAATCAAGCAGCTTTTTCGATGGCAGCGAGATCTGAATCGTGATGGAAACCAAGGGGGATGCAGACAAACCTATCCGCAACTGCACTAGGTCAACGACCGCAGGTGTCATCTTGAGGGCTGCCTCCCTGGCCTCACCGCCAGGATAGGCAGGGCAGGCATTGCTCTCTGCGGTCGATCAGAGTAGCCAGGTAGGCAGAGTCAAGTTCGATATCTCAAGAAGCCAACTGGACCGACTGATCCTCCAAGATGGCCTTCACCTTCCTCGACCTGGCCAGGGCATGGATGGCCGGCGCAGTCGCCTTGACCGGCACTGCCCCAAAGGCATCAGGAC
>JBFYTF010000293.1:0-6482 GCA_041300865.1 Anaerolineae bacterium | reverse complement strand
CGGGTTGGCACCGTTGGGGCCCAGGGTCAGGAAGATGTCGGTGTCGGGATTGGCGGTGTAGTAGTCCGAGATGACCGTCTGGGAGCTGGCCGGGTCATCGCTGATAGCCAGCACCTCGGCCGGGATGTCCATCTCGGCCAGGGCGTCGACAAAGCCCTGGCAGCGCTTGTCCAGGCCGGTGTGGCCCACCTGCTGGTTGATGCACACACCGCCGGTGCCGCCGTCGGCCGCCAGGCGTTGGCCACCTTGGTAGCCGCCCGCGTACTCATCCTGGCCCAGGTAGGTCAGGTAGGCGATCTCGTCGGCCACGGGACCTGCGCCCGCGTTGTAGGCCACCACCGGGATGCCGGCATCCAGGGCCTTCTGGATGGGCTCACGGAAGAGGTCGGCGTCGGTGACCGTCAAAGCCAGGCCATCGGGCTGGGCCGACACGGCCTGCTCGATCAACTGGGCGGTCCTTTCCAGGTCGAACTTGTCGGGCGCCAGGATCGTGAGCTCCACGCCCATTGCCTCAGCGGCCGATTTCAGGCCGTCTTCTACCGTGCACCAGAAGGCATCAAAGGAGCACTGGGCATGCTGCACGGCATAGATCTTGAGCGGCTTGGTCGCCGCATCGCCCTCGGGTTCGGGCTCAGGTGCCGTCGTTGCTTCCGGCACAGCCGTCGCTTCAGGCACGGCAGTTGCTTCCGGCATAGGCGTCGCTTCCGGTGCGGTCGTCGGTTCCGGCTGCGCCTCAGCCTCAGTAGGCTCGGGCTGAACTTCAGCCTCGGTCGGCTCCGCCTCCGGTGTCGTGGCACAGGCGGCCAGCACCATCGATACGATGATCAGCAGAGCCATAAGCGTCGATAGCTTCTTCGACATGTTCTCCTCCCCTTTGTTCTTGGTTTGAGCTTGATACAACGGTCGTTCCTTGCCTAGCAACCGCTTCCGCGGCTGCCCTTTCTGTCCTCTCCCAACTCCAGTACCCGATATGGCCTCACCCCCTTTCCGGGCTTTGCTCTGCCCTCCGCAACCTGGGGCAGACTTTTGATCACAGAAACCGTCGCCTCAACTCTCGCGGCTTAGATAGGCGTTCAGGATCGCCGCCAGGATCAGGATTCCCCCGGCGACGGCGCGAAAGACCTGGACCGAGACGCCCATAAGAACGAGCCCCTGATCGAGCGTCGTCAACAGCAGCATGCCCAGGGCCGCACCAATGATTGTCCCCGAGCCGCCATTGAGGGATACCCCGCCGATGACGGCGGCGGAAACGGCCACCAGCTCCCAGCCTTCACCGCGCACGGGGTCCACACTCGTCCTGTGCGCAAACTGCATGACGGCGGCCAGGCCCACAAACAGGCCGACGAGCATAAAAGAGCTCAGCTTCACGCGCTTCACCGGCACGCCCTGCTCCAGGGCCGCGCCGGCGTTGCCACCGGTGGCATACACCCAGTTGCCAAAACGCGTCCGGTTCAGAACCCAGGACATCAAGAGGGCGATGAGGATGAACCACAGGATTGAGACCCGCAGGGCAGTACCCTGGGCAAAGAGGGCATTGATCGAAGTCATCGGCCCGTTCAATAAGTCGAACAGAAAAGGCCGCTCCCCCGTGAACTTGGCAAAGTCGCTACCGCCAATACCCCGCGCAATGCCGCGGTAGGCCAGCATCGTGCCCAGGGTCACGATGAACGACGGCAATCCGGACCAGATGACCACCAGCCCATTGATGGCGCCCAGCACGACAGAGCTGAGCACCGCGAACACCATAGCGGCCAGGGGCGGGATGCCGGCATTCATCAGAATTGCCCAGACGTAGCTGGCCACGGCAAAGTTCGAGCCCACAGAAAGGTCGAACTCACCGGCAATCATCAGCGTGGCAACGCCCACGACGATGATGCCCATGACGCTGCCAAAGGTGAGGATGTCGGCCAGGGCCAGTGACGTCAGAAAGTTGGGGGCGGCCAAGGAGAAAAAGAAGAAAACTGCAAGAAAGCTTAGGAGGGCCACCGCTTCGGGGATGGCGCCCAGCTTGACACGAAAACGCATCCACGACAGAGCTATTCCTTGCATCAGCGCCTCTTCCTTTCTCCTCAACTTTCTAGGCTGCCGTGTCCAGGGCGAGATAGGGCGCCGTCGACTCACGGACGATCAGCCGGCCCTGGACAACGACGTTTGAGACCGCCGGTACGCCAGACTCCTCGCTCCTGACGCCGTCCGCCACCTCGGTGCCGCCCGCGAGGGCAGGTGAGACAGGGGTGCCCAGGAGGGCCAACACCATTTCTACCGCTTTCCGGCCCATTTCGCCTTTGGGCTGGGCCACAGTCGTCAACGAGGGCTGCACGTAGGAGGCAAAGGGAACATCGTCAAAGCCGACGAGGGACAGATCGCGCGGAATAGCACACCCGCTTTTGCGTGCAGCGCGCATCAGCCCGATGGCCGTCACATCGTTGTAGCAGAACACGGCCACCGGACGTGGGCGCAGAACGAGGAGTTGCGCCCAGGCCCGCTCACCGCCACTGGCACGGCCATTGCCCTGCAGGATGAGGGTGGGATCAAAGGCAATACCGCGCTCGGCCAGTGCCTGGCGATAGCCGCTCAGTCGCTCCTCGTCATCGCTGTGGTTTGCCGGCCCGCTGACGTAGGCGACACGCCGGTAGCCGAGCTGCAACAGGTGCGCAGTGGCCAGGCAGCCCCCGTGATGGTTGTCAACGCTCACGGCAAAGGTGTAGGGCCCACTCTGCTGGCTGTGGCTGTTGACGAGCACGACGGGCACACCCAGGCGGTCCAGATACTCCTGGTAGAGAGAACCGACGCGAGACGACGTTACGATCATGCCATCGACGCGCTTCGATTGCAGCATCTCCACGGCGGCGATCTCGCGCTCCGTCTCGGCGTTCGAGCTGGCCAGGATGACGCTGTAGTCGTGGTCGCGGGCCGTCCGCTCCACCGCCTGCACGATCTCGGCGATAAAAGGGTCGGTGATGGTTGTAACTACGACGCCAATGGTCTGCGTGCGGCGCATCACGAGGCTTCGGGCTTGGGCATCGGGCGAGTAACCCATTTCGTGCGCCAGGCGCTGGATCCGCGCCTTGGTTTCGCTACTCACCAGCGGACTGTCGCCAAGCGCGCGCGAGACGGTAGAATGCGAGACGTCCGCGACCCTGGCAATGTCCTTTATCGAAACCCGTGTCACAGCGCCGCCCTCCGAAAGAAGGTGCTGCTCCGCTCTGATGGAGATGCCATGCCGTCCTGGTATGGAGCCTGTTTGCACACGTGTGCAATTATATCACGGCCCAGGATCATTGTCAAGTATCACGGGGCGGAGTTTGTGCGGCCATTTTGCAGCCGCAGACGGCCTGCCTCCCTTGGGCCGCGGGGCTTGACCCGCTCCGAACCAGCCTTGGCCTCGCGCCAAGCATTTGACAGTTCGGAACCGTTCGTAGTATAATCCGGCATCCGCTGTCGGAAGGCAATACTCTCTCGACCAGTCCTCGCACCACGACCTCATCCCCAAAAACCGGGGGATTCCGTCCCGGTAACCAGGCTGTTGGTCGCGCACCTGCGAGGCGAGCTGCGCTGAACTGCTGTCCTGCACACAAGCTCCGAAGAGGTGCAGACCGCTGCAAACGGGAAGGAGACAGAATGACTCAAATGCCGGGAAACCAGGACATCTACAAACCATCTGCCAAGATCATCGCCGAAGCAACTGCCGCGAATTATGATGAGCTGACCCAACGTGCACGGGAAGACCTGGCCGGATTCTGGGCCGAGCAAGCCAGGGAGTTCACCTGGTTTCAGGAGTGGGATCAGATCCTCGACGAGTCCAACAAGCCGTTTTACAAGTGGTTTGTTGGAGGCAAGACAAACATCGCCTACAACTGCCTGGACCGGCACGTGAACACCTGGCGGCGCAACAAGCTGGCCCTGATCTGGGAGGGCGAAAACGGGGACCTGCGTACCTTTTCCTACCACGCGCTCAACCGCGAAGTGTGCAAGGCAGCCAACGTCCTGCGCAGCATGGGTGTCAAGAAGGGCGACCGGGTGACGATCTACATGAGCCGCGTGCCAGAGCTGCCGATTGCCATGCTGGCCTGCGCCAAGCTTGGTGCGGTTCATTCGGTGGTCTACGGTGGCTTTTCCGTTGAGGCGCTTCACGGCCGCATCGAGGACAGCGAGTCCAAAGTCGTCATCACCTGTGACGGCGGGTTCATGAGGGGCAAGATCGTCGATCTCAAGGGCATCGTAGACGAGGCACTCCAGCGCTCGCCGACAGTGGAGCATGTGATCGTCCACAGGCGCACCGGGCACCAGGTATCGATGGAGCCCGGGCGCGACTATTGGTATCACGACCTGGCATCCCTGCCCATCGCCCGTTCGCTGAGCGGCGGCAACCGGTGCGACACGGAAGTCATGGATGCCGAGGATCCGCTTTTCCTGCTCTATACCTCCGGCACGACTGGAAAACCGAAAGCGATTCTCCACACCCATGGGGGCTACATGGTCGGCACCGCCACGTCCCTCAAATGGGTTTTCGATCTCAAGGAGGACGATCGCTGGTGGTGCGCGGCCGATCCGGGTTGGATCACCGGCCACAGCTACATCGTCTATGGCCCGCTGCTGCTGGGTGCCACCAGCTTCATGTACGAGGGCGCGCCCACTTTTCCTTATCCCAACCGCTGGTGGAGCATGATCGAGAACTATGGCATCACGGTTCTGTACACGGCACCGACTGCCATTCGTGGCCTGATGCGCTTTGGCGAGGCGTGGCCTGCCCGGCACGACCTCTCTTCGCTACGCTTGCTGGGCACGGTGGGCGAGCCGATCAATCCGGAGGCCTGGAAGTGGTACCACCGCGTGATCGGCAAGGAGCGGTGCCCCATCATGGATACCTGGTGGCAGACCGAGACCGGAACGTTCATGATCACTCCTTTCCCAGTTGTGGATCTGAAGCCCGGCAGTGCCGCCTATCCTTTCCCTGGCGTCGAGGCCGACGTGTACGACGAAACCGGCCAGCCAGTAGCGCCGGGCGAAGAGGGCTACCTGGTGCTCAAGCGCCCCTGGCCGGCCATGCTCCGTACCATCTACAACGATCCCGATCGCTACGTTGAGCAGTACTGGAGCAAGTACCCCGGTCTCTATTTCACAGGCGACAGCGCTCGCAAGGACAAAGATGGGTATTTCTGGATTATCGGCCGCGTGGATGACGTGCTGAAGGTTTCGGGCTATCGGCTCGGCACCGCCGAGATTGAGAGCGCGCTGGTCAGCCACCCGGCCGTGGCCGAGGCTGCCGCCATCGGCTTGCCCCATGACATCAAGGGCAACGCCATCCACACGTATGTGATGCTGAAGGCAGGCTACGAGCCGTCCGACGCGTTGGCCGAGGAGCTCAAACAGCACGTCGGACACGAGATGGGCCCGATTGCGAAGCCAGAAAAAGTAGAGTTCGTCGCCTCGCTGCCCAAGACGCGCAGCGGCAAGATCATGCGCCGCGTGCTCAAGGCCCGAGCACTTGGCCTACCCGAGGGCGATCTGACGACCCTGGAGGAATAGCTGAGCGGGCGAGGAAAAAGCTCCGCGCCGGAACCGCTAGCGGAACCGGCCGTCGGACCTCGCCTCCCCCGCGCTCCGCCCGGCCGCTGCCAGCCAGCCTACCCGCTCCACCTCAAAATGGTCAAACGCGGGCACGTAGGGCTTGATGTCCAAAAGGGGCGTACCGTCCAGAACGTCCACGTTCTCGATCTCCAAGACCTGCCCCTCGACACGCATGAGCTTGACCACCGAAAGGCCGATGGGATTCGGCCGGGTTGGGGCGCGAGTGGCAAACACGCCGTGCTGTTTCTCGTCCAGGAACGGGACGACGATCAGCCTGGAGTGCGGGGCCCGGTGAAAGTGGTAGACCAGGATCAGGTGCGAGAAGCCATCCAGGTCCTGCAGGCCCGCGGCAAACGGCGTGAAGACCTCAACCGTGCCCCGGATTCCCCGCGCACCGATAGGCTGAATGGGCATGTCGTGGATTTCGGCAAAGGGACTGCGGATGAGGCCGATTGGCTCGTACGTGATAGACATCTCGTCACTACTCCCCGATAGTCTGACCGGGACTGGCGTCCGATTTTGAGCTAGCGTCACTGACTGTACTCCAAGAGGCCACAAAAGTCAAGGATATGGTTCCCGCAGTGACAAGGCCAAGTGCCAAGTCATGGCTTCCCGGCTCGATAGCCGGCTCCTGCCGCGAATTGACAGACCGCATGAGCTGCGCTAGAATGGTTTTGTCCGTTGGGAAGATGCAAGCGAAAGCCAGCATCGAGAGAGCAAAGCGGTGTGCGCTGTCTTAGACGCAAGCAAAGGAGGTGAGGCGACTGGCAGGGAGCAGGTTCCAGCGCGCGGCATTCATCTCTGGCAAGAACGAGTCCAAAGGAGGATGGAAGCATGAAGCGCAGTTCGTCGATCGTTAGCCTGGCCTTGATTGCCGTCTTGTTGGTCACCCTCATGGCCAACTGCGGCCC
>JBFYTF010000292.1:0-3454 GCA_041300865.1 Anaerolineae bacterium | reverse complement strand
ACCTCACTGCCCTGGGGAGAGGGCCCGGGGGTGGTGCCCCGACCGCGACCACGGTTCTCGCGCACCGGGTATTCGCCGCGCCGCTCGATAGTCTCGGGCGCGGTCATGTGCGTGTGAAAGTAAATGATCACCGGCTGACCTCCCGCCGGGGATTATAACACAACGGGAGGCAAAGGTAAAGGAGACAAATTTGCCACGCATAATAAGCGCATAGGAGTTGCCATGCCCTGCGGGTGCCACGAGGGGCCGGCACACTTGCCCTGGCGGGCAGTGCCAGGGGGACACTTGCGCCCCCTGCACCCGACGCAGGACGGTGTGCGCGCAGTGCAGGTGTGCCGGCGCTCCCGGGGCGCACGGTGGAATGGTTGTGTTGTTTATAGCCTATATACAGGGGTAGTACCCAGTACCCTCCACGTTTTGCCCGGCTGCCGGGCCGGCGACCGGCCGGCCGGCGTACCACACGGCGGGCGTGAGATTCCCTGCGGACTGCCTCAGGGCAGGCTTTGGCGCTCCGCGCCGCAGAAGGACATCTCAAGGGCCCTCAGTCGCGGAACAGCCAGGCGCGGGCACGCTCGGAGGACCGCAGAAGCCAGACCAGCCCCAAACCCAGGCCGCCGATCACCCACCAGGCGACGCTCAGGGGCAAAAAGACCTGGCGCCACTGCCCGGAGTACAAGTAGAAGGCGAGGTCGGTGGGGGCCACGAGCCACCGGCCAGCCACCCGCTCGAGATGCTGCGGGTACCGCTGATACTGGCTCATGTCGACATAGAGGTAGGTGACATAGCGGTCGGTTCGCTCCAGGAGCATGACGAACTTGATGGTGGGGCTGGAGGGCAGGGTCACAGGGCGGCGCAGGCCCTGCAGCTCGGCCGCGAGCGCCTCATCGCCCGCCTGGAGTGCCGTCTCGAGCAGCCGGGCGGTAGCCGCTTCCGAGGCATAGCGCTCCACGAAAGCCGGGGTAAAGTAGCTCGGGTCGTAGCGCACCCAGCGGTAGCCGTGGACGAGCAGCGCCAGGAGGCCGAGGATCTCGAGAGGGAGCAGCGCGACGATCAGGATCCAGCGCAGCCTGACGGGGGGCGCAAAAGCGGCCCTTCTCAGGGCGGGAAGGTGCATGGCTCACTGCCTCTCGTGAATCGCCATCTACAGGGTCCTGAGCTTGGGATTCAGGATGCGATCCAGGGCGAAACCCAGGAGCGCGAAGGCCAGGCCGGTGAGCAGCAGCAGGACGATGGGCTCGAGCACCCAGTAATAATGCCCCTGGAAAGCCCCATTGCGCAGCGCCTCGTTGATCACCTTGCCCCAGGTGGGCAGGATGGGATCCATGACGCCGAGATAGGCGAGCGTCGCCTCCAGGAAGACATAGCCTGGGATCAGGGTGACGAGGTTCGGCACCAGGACGGGCAGGATTCGGGGTACGAGGTAGCGGAGGATGATGCGCCGGTTGCTGGCGCCATACACCTGGGCCGCTTCGATGTAGGGCGATTCCTTGACCTGCAGAATGATGGCCCGGTAGTTCTTGATGGCGCTGCCAAAGATGTTGAGGAGGACCATGACCGCCAGGATGACCCACACACTCTTGGAATACGCCAGGTAGACCATGATGGCGATGGGCAGGGTGGGCAGGATCATGGTGATCTCGGTCAGGCGCTGCACCAGGTCGTCCACCCAGCCTCCAAACCAGGCACCTACGGCGGCAATCACGAGGCTCAGGATGGCGGTGCCGACGGCTCCTACCAGCCCGAACGCCAGGGCGATGGGCGTTCCCCACAGGAGCGGCACCGTGAGGTCGCGGCCCAGGTAGTCGGTGCCGGCGAGGCCGTAGACACGACCCTCGATGACGACCTCGGCGTCGAACTCGGCATCCTCTTCAAAGACCAGGCCCTCGATCCCGAGCTCGTAGGGGCCCTTGAGCGGACGAGCACCCTCCGTCCCGGGTGGCAAAAACAACGCCTTCAGCGGCTCCTGTCCGCCCACCTTGCGCGCGAACCGGGTGTCGTTCGAGAGGTAGTAGGTCTGGTCAGAGCCATCCATGGCAAAGTTGGCCACTTCGATCTCGCGGCCGTCGGGCGTGGTCCAGGTGAAGACGACGAACGGGCGTTTCTCGTGGGTGTTGGTGCGGATCAGGACGAGGATGTCTTGCGGGATCACACCGTAAGGATAGTCAAAAGGAAAGGAAAGCGAGATCCGGGTCATGTCGTCAGAGACGGCTTCAACCGTCCTCGTCACCGGCGCGCGGCTGCTGTCCATCACGATGGAGGGTGGCAGATCGTGCCGGCGAAAGAGGTTGACCCACGCCGGCTGCGCGTAGCTGGGCGACACGTACCAATCTTCCCGCGCGCCCCGGGCGAGGCTGATGGCCTCGTCCAGGGGAACGGCGACGATGGCATAGAGGGCCATCCCGACCAGGGCGAGGATGAGGAGCAGGCCGACAACGGCCGAAGGATAACGGATCAGGTCCTGCATGAGAGACCTCAGTCCACGGGCAAAGCGCCGCAGACCGTGGCCGAAATCCCGGCGGGCGACCTCCCACTCCTCCCGCCTGGACCGCCGCACACGAGCAGGGTGAACCACAGCGCGTGCCCTTTTCCCCTTGGCCCGGCTCGGAGTCCCGGTCCGCTGCCGGTGGCGCCACCCCAGACGTCTCTTCTGCCGCGGCCTGGAAGCTTTGCCGCGGCCGCCGATCCTGACTCTCGGGTCGACAAGGGCATACACAAAGTCCAGGAGAAACGACGTCAAGGCCAGAAGGTAGGCAAAGATGACGACGAGGGCCACGAGCACGGGGCGGTCGTTGCGGCGCATGGCTTCGATAAAGAGCTGGCCGATGCCCGGCCAGTGAAAAAAGACCTCCAGGACAAGGAGTCCTTGCCAGGAGGTGATGAGCAGCAGCGCAAAGCTGGTGATGATAAAGGGCAGGGCAGGTTGAAGAATGTAGCGCCGCTCTACCATCCGGGGCGGCAGCCCCTTGGCCTCGGCCATCTCCACATAGTCTTCGCTGGACTGCAGCACAAAGAAGGTCCGCCAGGCATAGACGCTCTGGAAGAAGGTAGCCATGAAAATGGCCGCCACGGGCAGGATCATGTGCTTGGCCACAATCCAGACATAGCCGATGGGCTGCGAGGGAGGCGTTTCGTCGTACATGCCGCCGAAGGGCAGAATCGCCAGCCCGGCGGCAAAGACGACCGTGAGAAGAATGCCGTGCACCCAGGTGGGCGCGGCCGACAGCGGAGAGAGGCCGATGACCACGCGGTCTACCAGGCTGCCGTAGCGCTTGGACAGGCCCAAGGCCAGAAACAGGCTGGCGAAAAAGACCACCAGGTTTCCGGCGGCCAGCAGCAAAAGGCTTTTGGGCAGGCGTTGGGCGATAATACCCCTGACGCTGTTATCCAACTCGCCCACCACAGCCAGGCGTTCCGCATCACCCCATTGGAGGGTCAGGCCGTGCAGGAACCAGCG
>JBFYTF010000274.1:0-4793 GCA_041300865.1 Anaerolineae bacterium | reverse complement strand
GAGCGGAGCACCGGTTGGGACGGAGCGATCGTCGCCGCCATGATGGCGCGCGGGCAGACGCCGTGCGGTGCCGTGCCCCTGGAGTTGGCTGTGCCACCGGGCCTATTTGTGAACGAGCTGGTCAAACGAGGCATTGAGGCCAAGGCCAGGGTCGAGATGCTGGCGCCAGAGGCATAGGGCGAGGCGAGGAGCAGCGACCTGGCCAGGGCGGAGCGAAGGGCTCCGAAGGAAGGGCGATGGGCGATCTGCTGCGCCAGGTGCGGCGGACGATTGAGGCCCACAACCTGATCCGGCCGGGCGAGGCGCTTGTCGTCGGCGCATCGGGCGGGCCCGATTCGCTCTGCCTGCTTCACGTTCTGCAACGCCTCGCCGGCGAGTACGATCTGGCGCTGCATGTCGCCCACCTGCACCACGGCCTGCGTGGCCCCGACGCGGACGCGGACGCCGAGTTCGTGCGCCGGCTGGCCGCCGCCTGGGCGCTCCCCGCCACTATCGAGGAGCTGGATGTGCCCGCCCTGGCCCGGGCCGAGGGCCTGGCGTTCGAAGAGGCCGCGCGCCGAGTGCGCTACGATTTCCTGGCCCGCACCGCGGTCGCGGCCGGTGCCCGGACCATCGCCGTGGGCCACAACGCCGATGACCAGGCGGAGACGGTGCTGATGCATTTTCTGCGGGGCTCGGGCCTGGCCGGGCTGCGTGGTATGTTGCCCCGTACCTCGCTGGACAGCTACCGCCTGCTGTCCGGGCCCGGACCTGACATTCCTACTCGTAGAGATGCCGAGGTGCCGCCCGCAGTTCTGGACCTCATCCGCCCACTCCTGGAGGTGCCCCGCGCCGACATCGAGGCTTATTGCGACGAGCATGGCCTGGAGCCGCGCTTTGACCGTTCCAACCTGGACACAACCTACTTTCGCAATTGGCTGCGCCTCGAGGTGATCCCCCTCCTGGAGGATCATAACCCGCAGCTGCGGGCGGTTTTGGGGCGCACAGCGCAGGTGCTGGCCGGCGACTACGAGCTGCTCCGCAACCTGCTGGACGAGGCGTGGCCGCGCGTTGTGCGCGGCGAGAGTGCCGAGGAGATCGTCTTTGACCTGGCCGCCTGGCGCGCGCTGCCTACCGGTCTGCAGCGCGGGACGCTGCGCGAGGCCATCCATCGCCTGCGCCGCTCGCTGCGCAACATCAACTTTGTCCACGTCGAGAACGCCATGGACGTCGCGCGTGACGGCACGACAGGCGACCGAGCCACCCTGCCGCAGGGCCTGGTGCTGGCCGTCGGCTACGAGCAGTTGTCCGTTGCCGGCGAGGCGCAGCCCCAACCGCTTCCGGATTGGCCCTTGCTGCCCCCAGACGGCGAGCCGCTCGCGGTGGCCGTGCCCGGCCGCACGCCTCTGCCTGGTTCGGCCTGGGTGCACGAGGCGGTGCTGCTGGCGCGCGCCGACCTGGCTGTGGGCTGGGACGACAACGCGGACCCCTGGCGCGCCACACTGGACGCCGGGACTGTGGTCCCGCCCCTGTTGCTGCGCACCCGCCGCCCGGGCGACCGGTTCCGGCCATTGGGCATGGGGGGGCAGGCAACCAAGCTGGCCGATTTCCTCACCAACCAGAAGGTGCCGCGCGCTGCCCGCGACCGCCTGCCACTGTTGGTGACTGCCTGGGGCATCGCCTGGGTCCCCGGCTTTCGAATGGACGAGCGGGCGAGGGTGAGCGAGTCCACGGCCAAGGTCCTCTCTGTGCGTTTCCTGCGCCTATAGCGCCATGGCGCCACAGTCCGCCGGGATTGCGCTTTTCTGTGGCGCCTGTGGGCAGACACGCCATTGCGGGCTGTGCAAGGTTGTGGCGCAGGCCGCCTGCTTGCGCACGGCGGACAATCCGCCCGGTTGTGCCACGAAGAGTGCTACACCTGGCGCGGGCCGAGGGCTTTTTTCAGAAAGGCTTTAACCTCGTGCACCGGTACGGCCAGCCCCAGATCCGGGCCGGCCATCATGGTGTTGATGCCCACCAGGCAGCCCCGGGCATCGACCAGCGGACCGCCCGAGTGCCCGGGACGCAGGTGCAGGCTGACCGCGATCCAGTCGCGGCCGGAAAGGGGCATCTCGGGCAGATGCCGGCCGCTGCCGGCGAGCACGCCCGCGGTCGCGGCCCCGGCCACTCCCCAGGGATGGCCGACGGCCAGCAGCCACTGGCCCGGCCGCAGGCGCCGGGAGTCGCCCAGCTCGATGACGGGCAGCTCGTTGGTCTCCACAGCCAGGGCGGCGATGTCCCTTTGTGCATCGTAGGCCAGCACACGGGCCGGCAGCGATCGCCCGTCCGGCAGGGTGACCTGCAGCCCCCGGCGTCCGGCCACGTGGGCGTTGGTCAGAATCAGGCCATCGGGGTGCCAGATAGTGCCGGCGCCTGCACCGGCGCGCCCGTTGCGGATCTGCACCAGCGCCCGCCGCGCCTGCTCTACGACATGGGCCATGTCCTCATTCCATTGCCGCAGCATGTCATTCATGGTCTTACCACAGTTCTAGTGTTCGTGCGTCCTACGCGGAGCGACGAGATTCTTCGTCGCTACCCAGAATGATGGGCGGAGTGGGGCACTAGGGACGGGCCCCGACTACCACGCCGATCTCCTGGATCTGGCCGCCGCGGAGCAGGCGTATGCGGGCCTCCTGGCCGATACGCTCGCCGCCCAGGGCCGCCACAAGGTCGTCCATGTGCCGCAGGGGCTGGCCGTCGATGGCCAGAAGTGTGTCGCCCAGGAGCAGCCCGGCGTTACCCGCCGGCCCTCCGGCGTTCACCGAGGCTAACAGCAGACCGGTCTCCTGGCCGATCTGCTGGGCAACGGACTCGGGCAGGCGCACGGGCTGTGCGCCGACGCCCAGATAGCCGCGCTGGACACGTCCGTGGGCCAACAGGCTGCTTACTACTCGCTCGAGAGTGGGTACCGGCACGGCAAGGCTCACGCCGCGCAAGAGCGCCGAAGTGTTGATGCCTAGCAGGCGCCCGCCGGCGTCGACAAGGGGACCGCCGGAAAAACCAGGGTACATGAGCACGTCGGTCTGGAGGTAGCGATCCACCTGACCCCCGGCCGGGGTGCGCCATTCGCCGCCGAGGGCGCTGACGATGCCCATGGTGGCCTGCACGCTGCGCCCGGGCCGCCCGAGGGCCAACACCAGGTGGCCAACCTGCAGCTCTTCTCCCGGCGTGCGGGTGGCGGCAACAAGGCCTGGAACATCGGTGCGCAGCACAGCCAAGTCCGTGGTTGGATCGCGGCCTACCAGCCGCGCTCCCGCAGTCTGACCGTCGGGCAGGGCGATGCCGATCTCGTCGTCGCTGTGTACAACGTGGTGGGCCGTCACGATCACGCCCTCGGCCGACCACACGACACCGCTGGCCGCCAGGCGCCGGCGCCCTTCGATGCGGACCACGCTCCGGCCCGCCGACTCGACGACGCCGGCAAGGGCCTCCGACAGGTTGCTCAGAAAATCGCTCATCTTGCCTCCTTTGTACTTCTCCGCCCGGCCCCTCTCCGGAGAGAGGAGGGGAGAGAACTCTCTCTTCCCTCGTTGGGAAGGGCCCAGGGGATGGGTTGCTTTGAGGGCGAGTATAGCAGACAAAAGAGGGTGGCGCATCATCCGAAAGGGCAGGGCCATACCTGGAAGAATGGCTAGGTTTTCGCGCGGGACTAGACCAGGAGCAGGCCATCCCGGAAAGCCCGGGCAACCGCTTCCGTCCGGCTCTGGGCACCCAACTTGCCAAGGATGGCATTGACGTGGAATTTGACGGTGTGCTCGCTGATGCCCAGCTCCAGGGCGATGGCGCGGTTGGTGAGGCCGGCGGCCAGTAGTTGCAGCACCTCCACTTCGCGCGCGGTGAGCTCCTCCACCAGTGCCGGGGCCAGGTGCCCGGGCAGCGGCCCGGCCCGCGTGGCCAGGTTTGGATCGAGGACCAGCAGGCCCTGGCTCACGGCTCCCAGGGCGGCCGTGAGCACGCCGGCAGCCGCGTCGCGCGGCAGCAGGCCCTGTGCGCCGGCAGCGCGGACAGCGCTTGCCTGGTCGTCGCCGGCCAGAAGGGCGACGACGGGCAGCCCGGCCTCGACCAGGGCTGCGATCTGATCGAGGGTATCCTCCAGCCCGGCCGACGGATCCCAGCCCAGGTCCCAGAGCACGGCCTCGGGCCGGTAGACGGCCGCTTCGGCGGCGAGGTCACTGCCGGGAGACGCCTGACCTGCCACGCTGTAGCCTGCCTGTCGCAGGGGTGTGGCCAGGCCAGCCCGCACTAGAGGGTCGGCGGCGACGACCAGGACCCGCAGGCGCATGGTCTGGTCTTCTGCGCCGGTGTAGCTCGGTTCTTCTTGAGTGGACATAAGAAACGACATTCTCGCGGCTACACTGGCTCAATTGACAGGTGGTCCACGTCGAGCCACTGCTCCCCGGCCACGGTCAGCCGCCCAAAGCGCAGGCGGCCCCATGGCGTCGCCACCAAGTACTGGTTGTCCATCCACAGGACAAACCCAAGCGGTCCGCGCGGAGCGGGGGACTGCAAGACTGGCTCGCCATTGACCGCGAACCGGGCGTGCTGCCGTCCCCAGTCCAGGACGTAGGTCTGCCAGTCGCGCATCTCGACGTCCAGGAGCGCTTCACCGACGTTGATGGCCCGCTGGATCGGAGGCCAGAGGCAGCGATTGAGAGCCCGGACGTTCATGAGGAGCACCGCCGGCAGCGCGAGGGGCGCGAGAAGCAGGCTGGACGGGCGGAGGGCATCGACCGTGGCTGCCTTCCAGCCGTGGCCGGGCACCTGCAGAGCCAGCT
>JBFYTF010000265.1:0-3306 GCA_041300865.1 Anaerolineae bacterium | reverse complement strand
ATGCCGGCGGTCCCAGGTCTGCGGGGCGGCGTGACGGTGCCCTGGGGCGCCGGCTTCCAGCCGGCAGCTCTGGCCGGCAGGATGCCGGCGGTCCCGGGTCTGCGGGACGGCGTGAGAGTAGCCTGGGTGCGCCGGCTTCCAGCCGGCTGCTCTGGCCGGCAGGGTGCCAGCAGTCCCGGGTCTGCGGGGCGGCGTGAGAGTAGCCTGGGAGCGCCGGCTTGTGGCCGGCAGCTCTGGCCGGCAAGATGCCGGCGGTCCCAGGGCAGGCTTTGCCGGGGGAACCTGACGGAGGTATACAGCATGAAGATCCTGTGCCTGGGCGGTGCCGGCGCCGTTTGCCAGCACGCCGTCCGCGACCTGGTCGAGTTTTCGGATTTCGCCGAGATCGTCGTCGCCGACCGCGACGTGCGTGCCGCGCGGGCGCTGGTGGCCGAGCTGCACGATCCGCGCCTGAGTGTCGAGGCCATCGACGCCGGCGACGACAAAGCCCTGGTGCGGGCCTTCCGCGGCTTTGACGTCGTCCTCAACGGTCTACCCTGGGCGTTTGATCTGGCCGTCACCCGAGCCTGTGTGGAGGCCGGGGTGAACGGCCTGGACGTGTCCACCGAGGAAAGCCAGTGGGACTATGACGGCGCCGCCCGGGACAAGGGGATGGTGTTCGTACCTGGCGTGGGCGCCACGCCCGGCATCACCAACGTCATGGCCCGTTCGGCTGCCGACCAGCTCGACGAGGTGGAGGCGATCGACATCAGCTTTGCCGCCTTTCGGTGCCCGGCCCCCGCGCCCGGCCTCCTCACCACCTTGCTGTGGGAGTTCCACCCCGGCACGGAAAGCCGGGTCTACTACCGCGACGGCGAGTTCCGGCGGGTTGCGCCCTTCGAGGGACTCAAGAGGGTCCGTTTTCACGAGCCCATCGGCGAGCAGGAGGTCGTCTACATCCCGCACCCCGAGACGCGCACGATGCCCCGCAGCCTGGGAGCCAGGGCCGTGTCGGTGCGCGGCTGCTTCCCGCCCCACGTCATGCGCCTCGTGCGCGCCATGCTGGAAGCAGGCCTTTACGGTGAACAGCCCATCGAAATGTGCGGCCTCAAAACCACGCCCCTGGACGTCATGTACGAGCTGTTGCTCCAGCTGCCTGAGAGCAAGGACACGCCCGTGTGGGCCTACGGGCTGGTGGTGGAGGTCCGCGGCACGCACCAGGGCAGCCCGCGCACTATTGAGCTGTGGAACGATCACCCCCATCCGGCGGAGTGGGGTGGCCCCGCGGCCTACTACAAGAACATTGCCATCCCGCTGAGTATAGGCGCCCAGATGATCGCCCACGGCGACGTGCGATCCCGCGGGGTTGTGCCGCCCGAGACGGCATTCGCGCCCGCCCCGTTCATCGCGCAGCTTGCCGTACGGGGCATCGACATCAAACAGCGGTCGTGAGAAGGAGAAAGAGAAGGCGTTATGAACTGCTCAAATTGCGGCGCCTACGTGGGAGACGAGGATGTTTTCTGCGGCGAGTGCGGCCAGCCGGTCCCGCCCAAAACTGCGGCCGGGCCGGGCCCCAGCCCCGAGGACGTGCGAAACCAGGAGACGGAATTGCTCCTGCCACCGCTGCCGGCGGCGTCCGCGCCGCCCACCACTCGCCCGAAGGCTCGAGCTATGCGGTGGGCGATCACCGCCGCAGCAGTGGTCGGCGTGCTGACCCTGCTCGGCTGCACCCTGATCTCGGCCCTGTACTTTATTGGACGCACGGCCGGGACTCCAACCCCGGCCGTGGAGCAGCCCGTTGTCGTGCCCCTTTACGAGGACAACTTTGACGCTCCCAGTGGCTGGGACGTGTACGAGGACGAGGACACGTGGGCCGAGTACGTCGAGGGCGGGTACCGCCTGGGCGTCAAGAGCCCCGACTTTGTGACGTGGGGCAACCCCGAGGATCTGCCCCAATTCTCCGACTTTCGCATCGAGGTGGATGCCTGGCAGGTGCAGGGTCCCCTCGACAACAACCTGGGCATCGCGGTACGCTACCAGGGCAACGACGACAGCTTTTACTGGTTCCAGATCAGCAGCGACGGGTTCTACAGCGTTGACCTGTTGCAGGCGGGCGAATGGCGGAGCCTGGCGGGTTGGCAGCAATCACCGGCGATCCAACAGGGTCTGGGGATGTCTAACCACCTGGCGCTCGACTGCGACGGCAGCGAGTTTGACTTTTCGGTGAACGGTACGCTCCTGACAAGCGTCACAGATAGCACCTTGGCCGCAGGCAGCATCGGCCTGGCGGCCGGCGCCTTTGCCGAGGCCGGGGTGGTGGTCCAGTTCGACAACCTGAGGGTCACGGCGCTCGAGGAGTAGGCGCATCAGCGCTATCACCCCAGGAGCGAAGAGCGACTAAAGTCGCCACTACCTCAAGGTCATGTAGTTGCGACTTCAGTCGCGTGTTCGATGTAGTTGCGACTTCAGTCGCGTCCGGAGAGGAGGCACATGCCTTACGAGTATCGCCGGCTGACGCCTACAGAACGCGAAGACGTACTCCGACAGCGCCGCGAGCGCGGCTATCCTCTGCATAGCCCGCCGCATCCCTTCCGTGGCGCTGCGCACTATTTCATCACGGCAGCCAACTATGAGCATGTCGCTGTCATGGCTCCGGCCGACCGTCGGACCGAGTTCGAGGCCGCCTTGCTGGAATCCATGAAGAGCATCGGGGCAGATGTCTTTGGTTGGGTAGTCTTGGCCAACCACTATCACGTCCTCGTGGCGGCCGAAAGCCTCGATGTCATTGCCGGCGCCATCAGGCTACTACACGGCAACACGTCGCGGGCGTGGAACACGCAAGACGGGCGGACCGGAAATCGTCGGGTATGGTACAAATACTCCGACCAGGTGATCCGCGACCAGGACCATTTCTACCGCGCTCTTAACTATATCCACATCAATCCGGTGAAGCACGGCTACACGGATGATCCCTATGATTGGCCATGGTCCAGTGTGCATAACTATTATGAGACGCATGGCCGGGAGTGGCTCCGCGAATAGTGGACTGCGCATCCCCCGGGCGACTTTGGAAGAGGATGGGACGTGTAGCTGTGTCCGGAGAAGAGCGACTGAAGTCGCCACTACATACTCTGCCTCCGGTTCCCCTCCCGCGCGTCAGTCGTCTGTGAGAAGAGCGACTAAAGTCGCCACTACCTCAAGGTCACGTAGTTGCGACTTCAGTCGCGTCCTGGATGTAGTTGCGACTTCAGTCGCGTCCGGGATGGAGTTGCGACTTCAGTCGCGTCCTGGATGTAGTTGCGACGTCCGACGCGTCCAGTCAGGCGA
>JBFYTF010000251.1:0-5637 GCA_041300865.1 Anaerolineae bacterium | reverse complement strand
TCACCGTCTTGGTCAACAAGCGGACATGCTCTGGCGTGCGGAACTCGGCCGGATCCCAGTGCCGCCCCTCAACCCAGCGCGTGACCAGGTGCCCCTCTGGAAACAGAAAGGCAAATACCTCAGGGCCGAGTCCGAGGGCAGCGGCAGCCTCCAGCGCCGCGGCTTCGTACTGGCGGTTGATTCCCAGTCGTTCGGTGTTTTGCCCACTCACTCGCAGGATGAACCGCTCGCCGTTGACGGTCACGCGATAGTTGGCATTTGTCAGGCCGGCAGTGCGCTCGACCTGGATCTGCTCTGCGTGGCTCCAGGCTGGGATGCGGGCGATGATCGGCGCCAGTTCTTCGTTCGTCGAGTCTTCTCCGCCAGTTGATGCGCCGAGATCTCATCCCGGCAAGGCTGTCCGGGTCACCTTGACGACAATTCCTGATGCGGTGGGATCGGGGCAGCGCACAAACTCGGTTGTCACTCCATCGGGATCTATCACTTTTTCGTACGGGGTCCCGCGGTATTTCCAGGGCAACGTCCCACCGTGTTCGAGGACGCGGATGAATCCCGTCAGGCTATCCACCAGCCAGGGGCACACTTTGCCAAGGTCGTCGGGATAACGAAATTTCTGCCCGGCCTGAAAACTCCCATACATCCAGGCGCAAATACCCTCATTGGCAAGATCTGGATGACTTCCATCGGTGGGAAGCTGCCCGCCATTGCCTTCATAGATCTCCAATTCGATCAGATACTTTCTCATGCGCTCCTCCTCGTTCTCAAGGAGCCAACGACCGGGCCCTTGTCATGGGATGCACAACCCGCGCGGGCCGCAGCGTGATCGACACCTGCCAGCCAAGTATAGCTCAAGTGGGCGTGGCTGTCAACGGCTGCAGCAGCGGCCTGCCTAACGCTCTGCAGCTTGCGCCATCCGGGCCAGGATGCGCTCCCATTCAGGCCGGCCGTGCAACAGGCCAAAAGCCGGCTGACGCCGGGCCCATTCGGCGTGGTGGCAGCCGCGGTCAGCGGCCGCGCTCAATGTGGCGAGCGTCCGGTCCGCATCCCCCAGGTGCGCCCAGGCCAGCGCCGCGCCGTGATAATAGACCTCAGGGTGATCGTCGCGCGCCGCGAGCCCTTGCTCATAGTAATAGGCCGCGCTGGCATAGTTGCCCTCCTGGAGACGATGCAAGCCCAGCTCCAGCCACTGCTCGACCATGTCGTACGCGTAATAGTAATACACGTATTCGCGGTTCCGGTGAAAGCCCACCCGCTCCGCCGTCTTCCACGAGCCGGTGTTCTCCATGTTGCAGTGCCAGCCCACCTGGCGGAAGCCGTGGCTCAGGCAATGCTCGACGGTCGCGGCGACCACGGTCGCGGCCAGGCCCTTGCGCCGGTGAGCGGGAGCAGTATAGACGCCGACGTCGACCTGGGTGCCAAATGCGCAATCGGCGGTGCAGTGCGACACCTCCTCCCCGCCATGCAGTACGCAAAAGCCGATCCCCCGCTCCAGGAAACGGGCCACGCTCCCCCAGTACGCCTCGATCTCCTCCTCGCCCAGGTCTTCGGATAGGGCCAGGCCGGGATCGGCCAGCAGCTCCCGATCGATGCGCCGCAGTGTATAACCCTCCGGCAGGCTGCTCCGCCAGTCGAGCGCCACGCGCCGGCATAGATAGTGGTAGCGGGGCAGTTTCAGCGCCTCGCAGGCGGGGATCAGCTCCAGCAGGCGTGCCTCCCACGCTTTGGGGTGGACGGCCAACGACAGCGAGTCATCGCCGTTCACGTACACCTGGCCGGAGAAGATGCTGGCACGGAGGAATTGGCGCAGTGCCTCGAGGATCTCCGGGTCATCGTGGTCTCCGGCCAGCAGATAGCCCTCCACCGTGAGCGCCAGCCCGGTGCGTGGATTCTCGACGTCGTCCACAAAGATCCGCCCCGGGTTGACCCCTTCAATGGCAGCCTGGAGTGAGAGGCTGTAGTCAAAGCCGGCAAACAGAGGGCGGACCCCTGCAAACCAGTCTGGAGTTAACTCGTGGAACATAGGGTCACCCACCTCCCGATACGTTCATAATGCTGTTCTATCGGCAGTATAGTGGCATGTGGTACTGAAGTCAAGTGAAGACCGCAGCCTTTTCCTGGCCGACCACTGCCATCCGCCGCGATTTTAGCCAGCCAGGACGCTGAAGGGCTCCGCATGGGACAAACCCGTGGCATAGAACCCGCGAGGCCTCGTTCAGAGTGAGCCATCACCGGCGTTGGACAAGCAGCTGAATGGCAAGCGCGACTGGCCACGGGAGCCCTGTCGCCACCTTGAAACACCGCTATCCTAGCTCGCCTGTTGTCCCAAGATCGAGAGCGGACTCCCCTTATTCGAAACCCTGAAAGCGAAAGGGGGCTCAACGGGAGAGAAGTCCGTTTGTCGGAAATAGACGACAAACTACTCTAGCGCTGGAGACGCGTGCTTCACAGAAGATACGGCCGGACGCTAGGCTGGACCCGACGTCATCGCGAGCAGGGAGGCGAGATGCTAGAGCCCGCGAGAACTGGCCGGCGAAAGAGGGAACCTTTTGCCCTCGTGGTGCGTCAAAAGAGGTGGGAGAAGCAAACATGTGTCCGGCGTGACCGGCTGCCGTGCCCGGCAGAAGCGAGCACCGGCCGCAGGATTGGGAGGTAGGGATGAAGGAGAATCGGACAAACAAGACAGTTCGCTGGTTGCTGAGCGTGGCCATCGTCGTCCTCGGCCTGACCGCAACCTGGGCCTGGGGTCAGGTGGCGCGCCTGGCCGAACCGGCCGAGACCACCGTCGAACCGCAGGTCACGCCGCTGTATGCCGCCTGGCCGGGCGCGGAGGGGCAGACGGACGTGCTGCAGCGCAGCCTCGACGGCGGCGATAGCTGGCAGCCCCTGGAGCTGCCCGCAGGCGCGGCGGCCGAAACCTGGGTGGACGACGGGCGCGATGCCGTGGCCGTCGCCGGGCAGGATGGCTCGCTGCTGATCTCGCGCGATCAGGGCGAGAGCTGGCAGCAGGCCGAGCTTGGTGCCCCGGTCTCAAGCCTGACCTGGGATGAGAGCGGCAACCTCTACGCCGGCACCCGCGGACAAGGCATCTACCGCGTGGGCAGTGACGGCAGTGCAGTGAGCATCACCACCGCCGGGTCGCCCCTGGCCGAGGCACCCATCGTGGCCCTCGACGAGGCGAGCGGCCGGCTTTTTGCCGCCACACCGACCACCTTGTTCTATACCGACGGCGCGCACGATCCCGCGGCCGAATGGGTGGAGACCGCCCCCGTGGACGGCTGGCTTACGACCCTGGCGGCCGTCGATCCCGCCGTCGTCTATGCCGGCACTGCCACCTCGGGCGTCCTGGTGACCATGGATGCCGGGCAGATCTGGGAGCCGGCACGCGAAGGCCTGGGCCTGGCAGCCGGCCAGATGGTCAACATCACGGCCCTGCGCCTCGATCCCCAGGAGCCAGGTGTGCTGTACGCCACTGTGGACCACGCCGTGGGTGCCACCGAGGTGCACAGCAGTGCGGCGGGCGCCTTTGTGAGCCTCGACGGCGGTGCCACCTGGCAACCCCTTGCCGGCCCGTCGTTCCCCGAGGCAAGCCACGCCTCGGCGCTGGTGACGGTGCCCGGACGGCCCCTGGCCGTGCAGGCCGTGACGGACGAGGGCCTGCAGGCCTATGAGCCCGACGTGGCGGCTGCGCTGGCGGCGCTGAACAGCGAGGACGCGGCCGCCCGTGCCCAGGCCGTGCGCTTGCTGGGCCTCGCCCAGGCCAAAGAGGCCGGCGACGAGCTGCTGGCCGCCGTGTCGGATGTCGACCCGGGGGTCAGCCTCATGGCCGGCGAGGCGCTGGCCCGCCTGAACGATCCGGCCACCAGCAGTGGCCTGTTGGTCGCCCTGGAACACCCGAACGAGCGGGTGCGGCTGGTGGCGGCCCAGACCCTCGGCGAGATGGGGATCGACGCGGCGGTCAAGCCGCTGCGCAACCTGCTCTTCCAGGGCTCGGGGACAGAAGCGACCATCGCCGGGCAGGCCCTGGGCCGCCTTGGCAGCCCGGCGGCCGTCGAGGCGCTGTTGGCCGCGCTCGAAGAGCCGGTGCCCACCAGCCGCTGGCACGCGGCAATGGCGGGGCTCGAAGCTGCCGGCCCGGCAGCCGTTGGCCCCCTGCAGGAGCTGCTCGACAGCCGGGACGTGTACGTGCGGCGCAACGCCGCCGAAGCCCTGGGCTGGATCGGGTCGCCGGAGGCGACCTCCGCCCTGGTCGCCGCGCTCCGCGACCGCGACGAGACGGTGCGCAGCCGGGCGGCATGGTCGCTGGGCATCATCGGCGACCCGGCGGCCGAGCGCGCGCTGCAGAGTGCCAGTGCCGGCGATCCGGCCCCCGAAGTGCGGGAGCAGGCGAGCCGCGCCCTGAGCCTCCTGGCAGCAGGCCCTGTGCAGGCCGAGCGGAGCTGGTACGTCGATTGGGCGCCGCTGCTCAGCCGCCTGGAGCCCATGCGCTGGCTGTTGCTGGCGCTGTCGCTGGCGGCGGCGGCCTGGCTGGTAGCCGGCGTCCGGCCCCAGGTGCCCGCCTTGCTGCAGCAGCGGACGAGGGAGCAGTAACCCGGCGGCGCCGGGCAGCGCGCTGAATTGGCGCCATTGCGCCATCCAGAGTAAGATCCAATCTCCAGGGGTCCGGCACGGGCCCCTGGAGATTTGCTGAAACGGTAAGGCTGTGCGGCCCAGGGTCCAGGCTCGTCTGGTGGCGTGCGACAGGCCATGGCCTGCCCCACACCGCACACTGCACGCTGTAAGAGAAGAGGAGTATGCCATGACTCGCAGTCTGCGTTTGTTCCTGCTCGGTGGCCTGTTGGCAGTGGTGCTGCTGCTGACGGCAGCGTGTGGCAGCACGGCACCGACCAGTGTGCCACCGGCGGCTACCGAAACGACAAGCCCCAGCCCGCAGCCCACAGCCGAGGGCGTCTCGCCACCGCTGGCGGAGGGCTTTGAGGGAGGGCTGGCCGGCTGGCAGGTGGGAGCCGAAGTGCCCCAGGACCCGAACAGGCTCGGCGAAGAGGTCGCCTGGTCGATCGAGGCGAGCGACGAGCAGGCCTCGGCCGGCAGCCAGTCGGCTCGCCTGCGGCTTGACGGCAGCCAGGACGACGGTACCATCTGGCTGGCCCGCCCCCTCGCGGTGCAAGCCGGCGCCCCGCGGACGGTGCGCCTGTCTTTCGACCTGTGGAGCGAATCGGAGAGCTTTAACACGCTGGCCAACGTGGCGGCGTATGCCGGTCCCGAAGCACCAGAGGCCGAGCAAGACTTTGACCTCTCCCAGCCGGCCAACCAGTCCGCGGGCTGGCAGCGCTACAGCTACAGCCTCTCGGCCGAGAGCAGCGCGGACGGTGAGCTGTGGGTGGCGGTGGGCATCAGCGTCGTGTGGGAGACGGAGGTGACGTACTACATCGACGAGCTGCAGGTGGAAGTGGAGGGCGAGGGCAGCAGCGGCGGCCCGGGCCCGCTCCAGCCGGGTGAGGGCGAGGCACGTCCCCCGGCCGCCACCCTGCACGCCGGCGACGAGACGCAGGCAGCGGGCATCGGCAGCTACTGCTGGAGCGATGCGGCCGGCGGGCAGGGCGTCGCCGTTTGCGCCGACGCCATCGGGCTCATTACCCC
>JBFYTF010000229.1:0-13747 GCA_041300865.1 Anaerolineae bacterium | reverse complement strand
ACAACCGGACAACCGTGCGGGCCCCCCAAGCTGACTCCAAATAACGTACGAGGCCGGCCTGGCAGAGTCCGCCAGGCCGGCCTCAGCGTCCAAAGGACCCGCCCCAAACGGGCTAGAAATCCTGGTAGACCACCTCTTCGTACCAGCGCTCCACCAGGTTCTTGTGGCGCAGCTCGTCTTTGGCCATGGCCTCGAATAGGTCCCGGACCTCGCCCTCGTTCTCCTCGGCTAGGTCACGGTAGAGCTCATAGGAGCCCTGCTCTTTGCGCGAGGCAAAGATGAGCACGTCCTGGAAGGTCGCGTCGGGCCCCAGGGGCTTGACGACCAGGTGATCGCCGATCTTGTAGTCCTGGGTCGGCTCCGTGCGCAGCCGCTTCACCCCACGGCGCAGACTGGCCGGATTGGCCAGCATGCGCTCCAGGTAGGCCTTGTGGCCGACTTCTTCGCGGGCCAGCTCGTGCAGCGTGTCCTTGATGTGGTCAGCCTTGATCATGTTCGCGGCGTTGGTGTAGAGCTCGTACGACTCGACCTCGCCCTGGATCGCCTCACGCAAGATTTCTTCTATCGTCATAGGTCCTCTCCTTTCCTTTTACGGCTGCACCCGTAACCGCCTCGAGTGCAGCTCCTCCTCCGGGTCGATTAGCCGCCCCAGGGCATGGAGGCGTACTCCTCAAAGGCCTTGTCGTGCATACCCTTGAACAGCTTCTCGTGCTGCCGCTCCCAGCGCGCCAGCATCTGCAGCGACTTCTTGGCCATCTCGTCTTCGACACCCTGCGACGACGTCTCGTAAAACTCGGCAAGGTCGCGCTCGATGAGGTAAGCGGTGCGGAGTGCCGGCAGGTCGGGCACCATGGCCTCGATGAGCGTTTGGTCCATCATCTCGGCTTCTGCCCGTTGCGAGAAAAAGCCGGCCTGGTCCATGTCCTCACCGACCTTGAGGCCCTCGGCGCCGCGGGTTTCGAGGGCGGCGATCAGCCCCTGGATAAAGATGATGTGCTTTTCCTCCTCTTCCGCCAGCTGCTGAAAGACTCCCTTGGCGGCGGCGTGACCCGGCCGGTCTGCGTGGCTCTGGAAAAACTCCCGGCCCTCGCGCTCGCGCTGCAGTGCATACTCGTAGATCTTCAAGATATCCATCGTTCCTGCCTCCTGGTCTCTGATAGAGTTGCAAGCTCGGACAATGCCGCCGGCCAATGGGGCCGGCGGGTCTCGTGGCCGCTACGCGGCCTCCAGCTTCACGGCGCAGACCTTGAGCTGCGGGATCTTGCCCGTCGGATCCAGCGCGGCGATGGTCAGCTTGTTGGCCGCCGCTTCCACAAAATGGAAGGGCATAAAGACAACGCCCGGATTCGTCATGGGACTGACCACGGCCGTAGCTTCCACGGCTCCACGCCGGGAGGAGATGCGGATCATCTGCCCTTCCTCGAGGGCCAGCCGGGCAGCATCCTCCTGGTTGATCTCGATCACAGGGCCGGGGAAGATGGCTGCCAGTCCCTCGGAGCGACGCGTCATGGAGCCGGTGTGATAGTGGTACAGCACCCGCCCCGTGGTCAAGATGAACGGGTACTCCTCGCTTGGCTCCTCTGCCGGCGGCAGCCAGTCCACGGCCTGGAGGGCACCCAGGCCCCGGCTGAACTTGCTAACATGCAGGATGGGCGTGCCCGGGTGCTCGACGGACGGGCAGGGCCACTGCAGCCCCTGGTCGCCGATGCGCTCGTAGGTGATGCCGGCGTAGCTGGGCGTGACCTGGTTGATCTCGTCCATGATGTCCTCGGCCGAGGAGTAGGTCAGTGCCTCGTAGCCCATGCGCCGCGCGATCTCGCCAATGATCCACCAGTCGTGGCGGGCGTCGCCGGGCGCGGGAACCGCCGGGCGCACGAACTGCACGCGCCGTTCAGAGTTGGTAAAGGTGCCCAGCTTCTCGGCCCAGCTCGGGGCGGGCAGCACCACATCGGCCAGTGCGGCCGTCTCGGTGAGAAAGATGTCCTGCACCACAAGAAAGTCGAGGCTCCGCAGGCAGTGCTCGGCATGGTTGGCATCTGGATCCGAGAGCATGGGGTTCTCACCCATGATGTACAGGGCGCGCACCTCGCCGGTCTCCGCCTTGGGCAGCATCTCGGTCAGGGTCAGCCCCACCTTGTTCGACATCGGCGCGCCCCACGCTGCCTCAAACTTCTCGCGGACCGCGTCGATCGTCACTGCCTGGTAGGCCGAGTAGACGTTGGGCAGGCCACCCATGTCGCAGGCGCCCTGGACATTGTTCTGGCCGCGCAGGGGGTTGACACCTCCGCCCGGCACGCCCAGGTTGCCCAGGAGCATCTGCAGGTTGGCGCAAGAGATCACATTCTTGTGCCCGGTATTGTGCTGCGTGATGCCCATGGCGTACAGCAGCGCGCCGGGGCGGTGCTCGGCCAGCAAGTGCGCTGCTTCGACGATCTGGTCTGCCGGCACGCCCGTGATTTCGGCCGCCCGCTCCGGCGGATACTCCATCAGCTTGTCCTTGAGCGCCTCAAAGCCTTCCGTGCGCTCGGCGACGAACCGGTCGTCGTACAGCCCCTCGGTAACCAGGACGTGCATGATGCCGTTAAGCAGGGCAATGTCGGTGCCGGGCTTCTGACGGATGTGCAGCGTGGCCAGGTCGGCGATGGGAATGGACCGCGGATCGCAGACGATGACCTTGGCGCCGCGCTGCTTCACGGCCTGGCGGATGCGCATGCCCAGCACCGGGTGGTTCTCCGTGGTGTTGGAGCCGATGATGAAGTAGAGCTGCGACTGCTCGGCCAGATCGTCAAAGGAATTGGTCATGGCGCCGGAGCCGAATGATGTGACCAGACCGGTCACAGTGACGCTGTGTCAGAGGCGGGCGCAATGGTCTATGTTGTTCGTCCCCATGACGGCCCGGGTGAACTTGCTCATGGCATAGTTCTCTTCGTTGGTGCACTTGGCTGATGCCAGGGCGCCAAAGGCCTGCGAGCCGTGCTTGTCCTTGATGTCCCTGAAGCGTGCCGCCACCAGGTCCAGGGCCTCGTCCCACTCTGCCTCCTCCAGCTCGCCGCCCTTCTCGCGTCGGATGAGGGGCTTGGTCAGGCGGTCGGGGTGGTGGACAAAGTCCCAGCCAAAGCGCCCCTTGACGCAGGTCCAGCCGTGGTTGGCCGGCGCGTCCCACTTGGACGAGACGCCCAGGATGCGGCCGTCCCTGACGTTGAGGTAGTACTGGCAGCCCACGCCGCAGTAGGGGCAGGTTGTCGCCACCTTGTCCACTTGCCAGGCGCGACCCTGTCTCTTGCCCAGCTTGGGCTGCAGCGCGGCCGTGGGGCACACCTCAACGCACATCCCGCAGAACTCGCAGGGGCTGTCCTGCATGGTCCCGTCAAAGGCGGTGCCGATCTTGCTGTTGAACCCGCGTTGGATGACGCCGATGGCCTCCACGCCATTGATCTCGTTGCAGGCCCGCACGCAGCGGCGGCAGAGGATGCACTTATCATAGTCCCGCAGGTAAAAGGGGTTGGAGGTATCGACGCCATAGGCGTGCTGCACCCCCGGGAAGCGGGTCTGTTGGATGCCGTACTCGTAGGCCAGATCCTGCAGCTCACAGCTCCCCGTCCGCTCGCAGGTCATGCAGTCCAGCGGATGGTCGGAGAGCAGCAGCTCCAGGACAAAACGCCGGGCTTCTTCCACCTGGGGCGTATGCGTCGAGACGTCGGCCCCGTTCAGCGCCGGGAAGGTGCAGGCTGGCTGCAACGTCCGCTGCCCGGAGATCTGCACCAGGCACAGGCGACAAGATCCGGCAGGCTTGAGGGCCGGATGATGGCACAGCGTCGGGATCTTGATCCCGGCTTCGGTCGCTGCTTCCAGAACCGTCTGGCCTTCCCGGGCAGTAACTTTCCGACCGTTGATGGTCATGTTCACTGTTGCCATGGATGTCTCCTATCCTACTCTTTCTACCAGCCTGCGTTCGGGTACCGGATCGAAGGCCAGCTCCATTTCTTCCAGCCACTCCAGATCGCAGCGCAGGCAGCGCTTGCACTCTTCCTGGATGGCCCTCTCGTCGAGGCCCAGCTCCACTTCCCGGAAGTTGCCGCGCCGCTCCTCGACAGACAGCTCGGGCATGTGCGGCGCCCGGGCATCGGCATAGTCGTCGATGTTGAAGGGCTGATCGACTACCTCGTAGCCGGGCAAGGCGACGATCTTGTCCAGCTCCCCGGTGCGCAGATACTGGTCGACGGCACGGGCCACGGCGTTGCCCTGGGCCACGGCCTCGACGACGGTCGCCGGCCCGGTGACGGCGTCTCCCGCGGCAAACACGCCAGGGCGCGAGGTGCACAGGCCGTCGGTGACGTTGAAGGTGCTGTCGCGCTTGACCGCCACGCCGCCGTCGCCCTGCAGGCCGTCAAGGTCGGGTGATTGGCCGATGGCCGGGATGAGCATGTCCAGCTCCAGGACGAATTCCGAGCCGGAGAGGGGCACCGGCCGGCGGCGGCCACTGCGGTCGAACTCGCCCAGGCTGTGCTTCAGGCACTCGACGCCTGCCACGTGGCCGTCACCCAGGACACGGGTGGGGTTGGTCAGGAAGTGAAAGACGACGCCTTCATGCTCGGCGGCTTCCACCTCTTCCTGGTAAGCCGGCATATCCTCACGGCGGCGGCGATAGATAAGGTGCACTTCGCTCGCGCCCAAGCGCCAGGCGGTGCGCACGGCGTCGAGGGCCACGTTACCGCCACCCACCACACCGACGCGCAGCCCGGTGAGGTCAGGCGCCTGCCCCAGGGCCACGGCCCGCAAGAAGTCGACGCCGTGGACCACGCCGTCCTGGTCTTCGCCCTCAATGCGCAGCTTGCCGCTCTTGTGCGCGCCGATGGCCAGGACCACCGCGTGATAGCCATCCGCCAGAAGGCTGTCGAGGCTGAAATCTCGGCCCAGAGCCTGGTTGCAGCGCAGCTCCACCCCGGCGCGCAGGACGTTGTCGATCTCGGTGTTCAGGATATCGCGCGGGAGCCGGTAGTCGGGGATACCGACGGCCATCATGCCGCCGGCCACCGGCAGTTTTTCCAGGATCGTGACGCCATAGCCCTGCTGTGCGAGGCGCAGGGCAGCCGTCAGGCCGGCAGGCCCGCCGCCCACCACGGCCACCTTTTGCTTCTTGGGCGCGCCGTAGACGGGCGGCGTCCAGGGCCTGGCCAACTCGTGGTCGGCCATGAAGCGCTTGACGTCGCGAATGGCGATGGGCTCGTCGATGTCGCCCCGGCGGCAGCGCTGCTCGCAGAAGGCGGGGCACACGCGGCCACAGGCGAGGGGGACCGGGTTGGTGCGGCGGTGGACCTCCAGGCCCTCGGCGTAGCGGCCCTGGGCGACGAGCGATATGTAGCTCGGCACGTCCACATCGGCCGGGCAGGCGTTCGTGCAGCGGGCGCGGACCAGCTCCTTGCAAGCGCCGGCCGGGCAGCGCTTGTCCACGATGTGGGTGTGGAACTCGTCCTCAAAGTAGCGCAGCGCGGCCAGCACCGGCCCGGGGGTCAGTTGTCCGAGGGAGCAGAGAGAGCCGGTCTCCATGCCCTGGGCCAGGACGCGAAGGGTGTCCAGGTCCTCCAGGCGGCCGCCGCCCTCGGTAATGCGCGTCAGCACTTCGAGCATGCGCTTGCCCCCCATGCGGCAGGGGATGCACTTGCCGCAGCTCTCCGCAGTGGCAAAGGTCAGGAAGAACTTGGCGAACTCGACCATGCATGTGTCTTCGTCGACGACGATCATGCCGCCGGAGCCCATTACGGCGCCGACCTCCTTCAGCGAGTCAAAGTCCACCTGAACGTTGAGCTGCTCGGCGGGGATGCAGCCGCCGAGGGGGCCGCCCGTTTGCACAGCTTTGAAGGTCTTGCCGTCGGCCACGCCACCGCCGATGTCAAAGATGATCTCACCGAGGGTGATGCCCATGGGCACCTCGACCAGGCCGGTGTTGTTCACCTTGCCCGTGAGGGCAAAGATGGCCGTGCCCGGCGAGCGGGGCGTGCCGATGTTGGCGAACCATTCGGCGCCGTGGATAATGATCTGAGGAATGTTGCAGTAGCTCTTGACGTTGTTCAGGTTGGTCGGCTTGTTCCACAGCCCGCTGACGGCGGGGAAGGGCGGGCGCGGGCGCGGCTCGCCGCGGCGGCCCTCGATGGACGCCAGGAGGGCCGTCTCTTCACCGCACACAAAGGCGCCGGCTCCCTCCTTGATGTGCAGGTGGAAGGAAAAGTCGGTGCCCAGGATATTGTCGCCAAGCAGGCCGTACTCCTCGGCCTGGGCGATGGCCCGCTTCAGGCGCTTGATGGCCAGGGGATACTCGGCGCGACAGTAGACATAACCCTCGCTGGCGCCCACCGAATAACCGCAGATGGTCATGCCCTCCAACAGGCTGTGTGGATCGCCCTCGATGAGGGAGCGGTCCATGAAGGCGCCCGGGTCTCCCTCGTCAGCGTTGCAGACGACGTACTTCACGGCGCCCTGGGCGCGGGCAGTCAGCTCCCACTTCAGACCGACGAGAAAGCCCGCCCCACCGCGTCCCCGTAGCTTAGAGCTCTTGACCTCGTCGATGACCTGCTGGGGCGTCATGGAGCCGAGGACCTTGATCAGCGCCTGGTACCCATCGCGGGCGATATATTCCTCGATGTTCTCGGGGTTGATCATACCGCAGTTGCGCAGCGTGATGCGCAGCTGCTTGTTGTAGAATGGAATCGCGCCGTAGAAGGGCACTCCCTCGTGGGAGGTCGGCTCTTTATACGTCAGGCGCGACACAATGCGGCCCTTGACCAGCGTCTCTTCCACGAGGAGCGGGATATCGTCCCCGTGCACCTGGCAGTAAAAGATGCCCTCCGGATAGACGATGACGATGGGCCCCATGGCGCAAAAACCACGGCAGCCAGTATGAATGACCTGGACCTCGCCGGCCAGGCCGCGGCGACTGACCTCATCCACCAGCATCTGATAAGTGTTGGTCGAGCCCGACGCCTCGCAGCCCGTGCCGCCGCAGACCAGCACGTTGGCCCTATACAATGGTTCGCTCATAGCTTACTCCTTTGCAGCCATCACTTCGCTGTAAATCTCGGCAAAGGCAGGCCGGTCCTGTCTGATCCCCTCCCTCTCAGAAGGCCGGGATCGGCCGGGCCTGTGTCGCCCTGCCGGCCTATTCCAACGCCTGGCCAATTCCCTCCTGTGGAATGCGGCCCATGGCCCATTCCTGGACCACGACGCCTTGCACCAAGTGATCCTCGATGAGCCGCGGCACCATGCCGGGGTGCACGTTGCAATACGTGACACGGGGCTGGCCTGCCTGCTCGATATCCACCAGGGGTTCCTTGGAACACATGCCGATGCAGCCCACGGTGGTGACGTGGGCGTCGATGTTCCGGTTGTTCAGTTCTTCGAGGATAGCGTGCATTGTCTCGCGGGCCCCGGCAGCGATTCCGCAGGTGCCCATCCCGACAATGATCTTGGTCCCCGTTTCCGTGCGAATCTTCAGGTCCTGTTTGGCCTGTTCGCGGATTTTTTGCAGATCCTCAAGACTCTTGAGCTTTGGCATCGTTTCCTCCCTCTTGTCCAGCATCCCAATCGCGGGCATCATCCGGCTCGTGGCCGGTGCCTGCCCTTCGCTGTCCTAGCCACGCGGCCCGGCTTGCTGCCAGGCCGGCCTCTCCTTCGGCAATGAATTCGTGCAGCCAGTCGCGGAGAGGAGGGTAGGACAGCGGTAGTCCACCCACCTCGGCCTCGATGACGGCCGAATCAAGATCGAAAACCTCATCGCCCACGGTGTGGCGATAACACAACCGCAGCGGCCTACCGTCGCCGCCCAGGAGAAAGGCCAGCAGCGTGCCCGCCATGTCGCCCAGCGGCGCGCGGTCGATGTGACTGTGGCCAAACGTGGCATGGACCACCGTCCCCGAGCCCGGCTGCGAATCGAGGACCAGCCGGCCGCCACACCTCTCGGCCGCAGCAGCGAGGAGGGGCAAGCCCAGGCCCACATGCCGCGTCGTGCGCGTCGTGAAAAAAGGGCTCAACGCTTGCCGAGCCGCTTCCTCCGTCATCCCCCGGCCGTTATCCCGAACCTCGATGCTTAGTCGATCGGCAGCCAAGTCTTCCTCGATGCTCACATCCAGGCGCGTCGCCCCTGCCTCCAGAGAATTCTGAAGAAGATCGAGGACGTGCAGGGACAGCTCGCGCATGCTGGCCTCGTCATCCCAGGTCGTTGACCATCTTGACCATGGACTCGGGTACCAGGTGGCCTACTACTTTGTCGTCGATCATGGCCACGGGTGCCAGGCCGCAGGAGCCCAGGCAGTAGACGACCTCGAAGGTGACCCGGTAATCGGGGGTCGTTTCCCCGGCCTTGATGCCCAGGCTGTTCTCCACGGTGTCAATGATGCGCGCCGCACCCTTGACGTGGCAGGCCGTGCCATCGCACTGGCGGCAGATGTGCCGCCCGCGCCGCGACAGGTAAAACTGGGAGTAAAAGGTCACCACACCATAGATCTGGCTCAGGGGAACCTTCATCTCCCGCGCCACCACTTCGAGGACTTCTCTTGGCAGCCAGCCATAGATCTCTTGCGCCTTTTGCAGCACGGGGATCACGGCACCGTGCTGCGCCCGGTATTCGTTGAGCACGCCATACAACGGCGCCAGGTCAAGCGTTTCTTCCTGCTCCATGCATGTCCTCCTCGAACGGTTTTTCCTCCACGAGCGTCTTTGACGCCTCAGCCCGGGTAGATCTCGACCCGGCGGCCCTCGCTGCCGGCGAGGGCCAAGGCCAGCTCCGCTACCACGGGCACCTTGACCTTGAACATGGTACGCGCGGTCATCTCTTCCAGGCGGTGCGCATCGCCGCTCACCACCCGGCCAAAAGCGGCCAACTGCGGCAAGCGCAGCAGCGCCGCTGCCGGATCGGCGCGCCGCGACAGCTCGATGCCCGCAATCTCCAAGCCGGGCGGCACGAACCCGAGGTTGGCCACCAGGCTAAAAGACGGCCGGTCGACGTGCGCCGCGAGGACAATGCCTCCCAGGGCTCGCACGCCGGCCACTACCTGCTCCACGGACATGGCCGTGGAAATGGACAGCAGCCGCGTTTCAGTGTCCACGTATTCGCCTTCGGCATCCACCACGTACTGGGCGCCAAAGAACTCCTCGTCGTTCTCCCGGTCCGGCAGGGCGGCAAACACATGCACCTCCCAGGCCAATACCTGCTCGAGCGTATCGAACAGGCACACGAGGTGCACCTCTTCCCGGCTCTGGACTTCCATGCCGGGCAGCACTGTGATCCCTGTTCCGGCCGCGGCAGCCATGACCGCCGCCACGTTCCGCGCTGCGTTGTGATCTGTGACGGCCAACAGCTCCAGGCCCAGCTCTCGCGCCCGCTGCACAATCAGCGGCGGAATCATTTCCACCTCGGCACAGGCCGAAAGCACGGTGTGCACGTGGAGGTCGGCCATGAGATAGCGCCAAACCTCCTCAGGCCTGGGGGCCATCAGGTCTTATTCCCCGGGGGGAATCCCCAGGGCCGCCAAGCGAGCTACCAGGGCATACGTTGTGGCGGGTGAGCTCAAGACCGTGACCCCGTTCTCCTGCGCCCGCTCTATGGTCTCCATGTCGGGGACCACGCCTTCACTGACGATCACCGCGGCCAGGTCCAGCAGCGAGGCGACCGCCACGACGTTGGGATGCGCCTGGAGAGTAACCCAGACGTTGCCCGCTTTGGCACCGGCCATGACGCAGCTCAGGAGATCCGAAGCATAGCCCCCCGTCACCTCACGCTCGACGTTGCCCGGTGAATGGACTTGCAATCCCAACTTGGCCACCAGATCCTGGACGATCATAACAGGTCCTCCCGAGATCTCCCTGCCGCCGCCTCTGGAGCGGGCGGTGGGACCATGAATACTATCTCGAGCCGGGTACCGGCCCCCGGCCGGGACTCGAGCTTCATCACGTCGGCACAGCGCTTGATGTTTAGCAGACCCATGCCGGCGCCAAAACCCATCTCGCGGATCCATTCCGGCGCGGTGGAGAAACCAGGCCGCATGGCTTGCTCCAGGTTCTCGATCCCCGGCCCAGTGTCAATGATGACGATCTGCATCTGCTCAGGCTGGATCTCGACCTGCATCTCTCCGCCGTGCTCAGTGTGGATGATCAGGTTCATCTCGGCCTCGTAGGCCGCCACCGCTACCCGGCGGGCGATGGCCGGGTTGCCCCCCAGGCGCTCGATGGCTCGCTTGATCTTGCTCGAAGCTACCCCGCCCCGGGTGAAATCCCTGGCCTCCACCTCGTACCGCAGCATCAGGCTGGTCCGGTCCGAGACAATGTCCTCGAAAATGTGCCTGGCACGGTAGCGTTCGATCTCTTCCTGCTGCGAGTTTACCTCGCTCTTGCGCAACAGCCCCCGCAGAATGTCGCCGCGAGTGAGGATGCCCACCAGATCGCCTGCGCGGTTGACCACCGGGAAACGCCCGAAGCCGAAGCGCGCCATGCGGTTCACGGCCTGCATCACCGACTCGTCCTCATACACCGATTCGACGTGGCGGGTCATTTTTTCCCCGACGCACGTGTCCATGGTCCCCTGTTCCAGGGCGCGGATGAGATCCTCCAGGCTGATGACGCCTACCAGGCGGCCCTCCTCGACCACCGGTGCACCCGAGATCCGATGGGCGCGCAACAATTCCTTGAACTCGCGCATGCCCATCTCGGGCGCGACAGAGATGACCTCCTTCCTCATCACCTCTTCGACGCTGAGCTGATAGACCAGCTCATTGAGCCGCGAGATATGGCTGCTGTCCTCCATTATGCCGCTGCCTGCTCCGGCAGATCGTAGATCTCGCACGGGCCGGGGCCTGCCAGACCGGCATGGTAGAGCAGGCCACAGGCTTCGTACATGGTATAGCGCGTGCTGAGCAGCGGGATGCCTACCTCCTCGGCCAGCCTGACCGTCTCGGCGGGTGGGCGCTTGCCCCGTACAAAGACGATGGTCAGGATGCCGGCCATCTCTGCCGTCCGCACAACTTGGGGGTTGATGAGGCCGGTGAGCAGCACAGAGCTTGTCGGCGCGTAGGCCAGCACATCGCTCATGAGGTCGGCGGCAGCGCCACTGACAAAGGTGTGGTCGCAATTCGCCTGCCGAGACAGGACCTCAGCTTCCAGCAATGTCACCACAGTCTGAAAATCCATGAGAGGCTCCTAGTAACGCCGATTTGCGCCGTACATGGCCGCTAACCCGAGTTCGGCCAGGGTCCGCTGGTGGCTGGCCATCAGCCGCTCGAAGGAGATGTTGAATGCGTTCTCGAGCACGGCCATACCGATGGTCGGATGGCTTTTCATCATCGCCTTCAAGTCGTCACTGCGCACGACGATGACCTGGGCCTCGCGGGTGCAGCGGGCCGTAAAAAACCAGCGGTAGGGCCGCAGCAGGGCGCACAGCCCCAGGGCACCGTTCTTGCCCACCCTTTCCACGACGATGGTCTTGCCCGGCAGCCGATCCTCGACACTGACCTCGTCCTCCAGGCAAAACTCGCCCGAAAGGACGACATACAGCTCTTTCGCCTCTCCGCCTTTGTTAAAGAGCACCTGGCCCTCTGCCACGGGCATCTGCCGGCAGGGGGGAGCGATGAGGCGCAGCTGATCGTCGCTCAGGCCGCTGAACAGCATCGTCTTGCGCAAGACCTCGGTACAAACCTGACACTCTTGCTCGCCACTCGTCGCGAAAGCCTGTGCTTGTTGGCTCTTCCGGCTTATGGTAGACGGCATCCTACGCCTCCTTTGAACTGCAAGCCGCCGCAGCTCGTTCTGTGAATTCTAACACAAAGGCCCGGGCACGTCAAATAGACGCGGCACGTGGGCTGCGAAAAATGCAAGCGCAGCGCGGACAACGAGCGAAATCGACAAGGTTACGGCCCCTTCATTACGAAAGATGTAAGTGCTGCTCCCGCCCGGTCTGGGAAATCGCAAAAACAGCCGCAAGAAATGAACTTGGCGATCTCGCCCCTCGCGATCACGCCCCGAGCCCTCCGGCCGCACGCCCACAGCGTCAGGCACCGAGTGGGGACGATTCGTCCCCGGTGAGGTAATACAGCTCCTCCTCCGGATAGCTGTCCGCCAGCTCGCGCAGCAGGCGCAGGCTCTCCAGGGCCACCTCTTCGTCGACGACGCTGATAGCATAGCCGGCGTGGACATAGACATAGTCGCCCACCCGCACCTCGGGCGTCAGGGCCACGCCGATCGTGCGTTCCAGGCCGCCAATCTCGACCACCCCCTGGAACCCGTCGATGGACGTCACGCGCCCAGGAACAGCAAGGCACATAGCTCCTCCTCCATTACCTATGCCGCGCCTAACAGATGCGCGGCAGTTGTTCACCGGCAAGCATGGCTACGACGCGGCGCGCGCCCAGCGCCGTTTCGAGGACCACGCGGCCCGGATGGGTTACGCCCAGCACGTGCCCGATGCAGGCCGCCTGGCGGCCGAGGGGATGGGCGTGCAGCGCCGCCAAGGCGGCATCCTCGGCTCCGGCCGCCACGACGGCGACTAGCTTGCCCTCGTTGGCGACGTAAAGGGGATCCAGGCCCAGCAGCTCGCAGGCTGCCCGCACCGCTTCGCGGACGGGGATCGCCCCTTCCCGGACCTCGATCCCGACGCCAGCCCTCGACGCCAGCTCATTGAGTGTCGTTGCCAGACCGCCTCGCGTGGGGTCCCGCAGCCAGCGCACAGCGCCGCGGGGCACGGCCGCCAGCAAGCCGGCCACCAGCCCGTTCAGCGGCGCGCAGTCGCTGGCCAAGGCGCCCTGGAAGCGCAGCCCTTCGCGCTGGGCAAGGATCGTCATGCCGTGGTCACCCAGCGTGCCGCTCAGCAGCACCGCATCCCCCGCCTGCACCCGGTGGTCTCCCAGCTCGACGCCGGCGGGCAGCAGGCCTACCCCCGCCGTGGTGATGAACAGGCGGTCGGCGCTGCCCCGCTCCACCACCTTGGTGTCGCCGGCCACGATCTCGACGCCCGCCTCGCCGGCCGTCGCCGCCATGGAAGCCACAACCTGCTCCAGGTCGGCCAGGGGCAGGCCCTCTTCGACGATGAACCCGGCGCTCAGCCATAGAGGCCGGGCACCGGCGGCACTCAGATCGTTGACCGTGCCGCACACGGCCAGTTTTCCGATGTCGCCCCCCGGAAAAAAGAGGGGACT
Organism: Anaerolineae bacterium; assembly: GCA_041300865.1. GTDB lineage: Bacteria > Chloroflexota > Anaerolineae > JAAYZQ01 > JAAYZQ01 > JAAYZQ01. Next base: position 572 of record JBFYTF010000229.1, on the reverse strand, counting down.
GACCACGTAGCCGTCGGTGGTAAAGGCCAGCCGAGGCGCGACCGGACGGGTGTCAGTTGCCGAGGACGCGTCGTCCGCCGGTGCCGGCGCTGGCAGAGACACCACTGCCGAGTCGTCGAGGGGGAGGAGGGCCGGGCTGCGGAAATGGCGCAGGAAGAGCCTCTCCACCAGGTCGTGGCTCAGTCTTCCGCCGGAACCGTGGGCCAGGAGGATCACGTCGCTCATGCCACCTCGCCGGCGAACTGGAAATAGGCGGCGCAGGCCCCTTCCGCCGAGACCATGCACGGGCCGACGGGTCGCTGCGGCGTGCAGGCTGTGCCGAAGAGCTTGCACCCGCTCGGGAGGACCAGGCCGCGCAGCACCCGGTCGCAGAGGCAACCGCGGTGCTCAAGCGTCGGTCCGGGATCGACGGCAAAGAGCTGAGCGGCGTCGAACCGCGCAAACTCCGGGCGCAGCGCCAGGCCACTGCCGGGCAGCAGGCCGAGGCCCCGCCAGACCGCATCTGATGGCTGAAAGACCTGATCCATGATGGCCATCGCGGCCGGGTTGCCACTCGGGTTCACGCTGCGCGG
>JBFYTF010000225.1:0-3260 GCA_041300865.1 Anaerolineae bacterium | reverse complement strand
CACCGCATGAGCGAGGATCTGGATTTCGCCGTCTTCGGGCCCAAGATCCCAGCGGCCCGGATTGACGCCCTGATGGCGGGCCTGGAGAAGGAGGGCCGCGTGGTTTCCCTGCTGACGCCGCAATCGAGCATTGAGCGATTCAAGATCAATACCGGGAAGCGGCTGCTCGAATACGCCCGCGATTATGTCGTGGATGGCGCGAAAATGACTTTCTTTGCGCGAGGCGCCGGAGAGGGCGTGACGCAAGAACAACTGGACTGGCTCGCCTCTGCGCCGCGAGCGCAATCCGGAAAGGGATTCGACGTTCTGGGCATGGAAGGCGTTTTTGCCATGAAGGCGCTGCTATTGGCGGATCGGGCGCGATCAAGAGATCTGCTCGATCTGATGGCGCTGATCCAAAACCATGGCTACACGCTTGACCAGGCCTTGGGCTTCGTGAAGAAACTGGCGCCAATCGAGCGTCGCGACATTGAGCGGCACAAGGCTGTGATGACCGGGGCGATTCCTCTCGACCGTGAAGACGAGGGATTCGAGAGCATCGGGGTCAAGATGCCGATGGAGGACATTTACGCCTTCTTTGAGAAACAGATCGCAGGGCTCGAGCAAGGTCTCGCTCGCGCGGCCATGGTCCGCGCCAAGGCAAAAAAGAAAGATCTGGGCCCGCAGCGATAACGCCACGGACAGCATCTCCGGAAGATTTCTTCCGCAAGGCCCCGTATGAAACAACAAGGCAGCAAGCCAACTTTCAGTCCGCCGCCCTGGCTGGCCAGGAAAAGGCGACGCAATTGATCCGTTTCGGCCGACACGGCGATGTCCAGCGTACGGTTGCCATACTCGTCTGATCCTTATTCAGGGTGCCCAGCGCCAGCCGCGTCGCTTTGGCTTGTCCGGGGGTATGTCCGCTGCAGTGAGGGTCTCCGCCTCGGCCAGGACGGTGGCCGACCAGTCGAGAACGGGCTTCGTCTCCCGAGCGACCTCCCCTGGCGCATCGAGCTCTTGAAGCACCCCCGCCCACTGAGCCTGTATGCCTCGCGCCATCTGAATGAGTCGAGCCCTCGCTTCGTCGGCTGGCAGCCCGTACGCCGGGGCTGCGCGCACCAGATTCGCGGCTGACACCGCAGCCGTCCGTTTGGATGGCGACAAGCTCAGGAACGGCATGGCCAGCGAAACCTTGTCGCGTGGGTGGAAGGTTGGCACGAGGTCAAACGCTGGGGCGAGTCCCCAGGCGCCGTCCATGTACAGAAGGCCGTGGTTCCTCGGGTGGTCGTCACCGTTGCCGACCAGCGCGTTGAACGCCAGGCGTTCCCAAAGCTCCACCACTGCGGGAGCGGGGGCCTTCTGGCGCGTCCAGGTCTTCAACGCTTCCGCCAGCCTCAGGTAGGTCCTGGCTGGCCCGTGGGCTTGCGCAGCGGGGCCGAGTGCGGTCAGTCCGCTGGCGAACGGAATTCTCGCCCCGTCGGCCAGGCGATCGAATCGCTTGACCATCAGGACGGATCGCCCGTGGGGCAAGGACCGGACCTCCACCGTGGCGCTGTCGATCCCGAGTCTTCCGGCCATGCGCAGTGCAGCCGCCTCGTAGTAGGGAAGGTTCGGCGGATCGCCCCGTTCGGGGAACTTGGCAATCCAGGGAAAGCCGTCTACCAGCGTGGTGGCTTTCGGCTTCGCCCCGCCGAGGGCGGTGTCCGGTGACAGCACCCTCTCCACGAGACGGTGCTCCCTGGAAGGCTGGCCGTCCTGTCGTCGCTGAATGGCGTTCGCCAGCTCGATGAGATCGAGGCACTCGATGATGGGCTTCGCCGCCAATTCGCCGACGGCAAGATTCCCGGCTCCATCGTCGGCAGAGTACACCAGCGCGTCCCAGGCATCTGGCTCAAAGCCGAGATCCTGGGCCAGGACCTGCCGACCCCAAGCGTCCGGCCCGGCATCGGCGATGATGCCCGGAACACCTTCCCGATCGGTTGCGCGGATCGTGATCGGGCGCTTGGCGTCGCGATGGCGAAGTTGGGCCGGGTCCAAGGCTCGCCCGCCGGCAGCAAGGTATTCAGCGTCATATTGAAACTCGCCGGTGACGGCGTCCTCGTCACGAGACAGCGTGCCAACCCGCACCGGCAACGAAGAACCCTCGAGCCAAGCCCACACGGGTGCGGTTTTCACGGGGTGGTCCGGCGTGGGCGGGGGAGCGAATCCGCGATTCGCCCCACAACGTCGGCAGACCGATCGGTGTTCAGTGCGGCAAGCAGACCGAGTGCGTCCAGCGCCAGCAGCCAATAGACGAACTGCACGCGCGGGGAGCCTCGCTCGATTTCCGCCAAGGTGTTGCGGCCAAGCCCCGCTTGCTCGCAGAGCGCCTGCTGCGAGAGCCCGCGCGCCTTGCGTGTGCCGGCGACCAGCTTGCCGAGACGGTAGCTGGTTTCCAGTACGGAAATCGGGAGATCCTCGGGGTTGATGGTGCGCATCTATCGGAAGAATGTTTGTTTATGCAAACAGTATAGAAGCCAATGTTTACTCATGCAAACACCCTACCGATTGCCAGGATGGGGGCGCTTTGGTGCAGCGGGGCTTCGCAAAGGCTTGCCGGGGGAAAAACTGGGGTCTGTCCCCTATTCCGCTGCACAACCCGGTCAGGCCGATGCCGGCCAAGCAACGTCCAATCCCAACACCCTCGCGGCTTTATTGAGTCGGTTATCGAAGCAACTGAATGCCACCCCGCCCGGCGCGACGGCCAGAATCTCGAAGGCGGCGGCCAACTGAACGCTGTCATAAGCGCGCAGCGCGAAGGTTTCGGCAAACTCCCCTGCGCGTTCGACCACGGTCTGGGTAACTTCGACCACGAAGAAATGCGGCCAGTCGCGTTCCAGCGCCTGGCGTGCGGCGATGATGGCGGCTTCGTCGGCGACTACTTCGCGCGCACGGCGCGCTAACGCCGCGCAGGCCTCGGCCCAGGCAATGCGGCACACCGCGACGGTTTCGGCCCGGGCAACTGAAGCGTGGACAACCGGGCTGTCGGCTTCGACGATGTAGAGCTTGACCAGCGCGGAGGTGTCGAGAAACAGAATCACCAGCGCGCTACCCGCGATCTTCCAGCACGAGAGTGGACACGGGCTTGCCGCCCTGCGACAGGGCGATGTGCGCACCCTGCGGCTTTTGGCCGTCCCATTGCGCCGCGCCTCGGGCGATCAATTCGCCCAAGGCTGGCGTGCCGGATTCGGGAACACCCGTGACGCGGGCAACAACGCGGCGGTGGGAAGTGATTTCCAGCG
>JBFYTF010000214.1:0-31018 GCA_041300865.1 Anaerolineae bacterium | reverse complement strand
CGAGATCGTGTATAATGGGCCCACCTGCCGGCCTGCCGGCAAGAAAAGGAGGAGCCCTATGCGGCTTCACTATGAGCCGATCACCCTGCACCTGGCGACGCCTTTTCGCATCGCCCACGGCACCAGCACTGCCCGGCACAACGTGCTCGTCTCCGTCCACGACGGGGAGCACGAAGGACGCGGCGAGGCGGCGCCGGTGCGCCAGCACCACGAAACCCAGGAAGCGGTCCTGGACTACCTGGCCCGTGTCTCCCTGTCCGGCGACCCCTTCCAGGTAGAAGACATCCTGTCGTCGCTGCCCCCCGGCTCCGCTGCCGCACGCACGGCCATCGACGTGGCCCTCCACGACCTGGTGGCCCAAAAGCTGGGGGTGCCGCTGTACCGGCTGTTGGGCCTGAACCCGGCGCGAGCCCCGGAGACCAGCTACACCATTGGTATCGACAGTGTGGAGGAGGTGGCGAGCAAGGCGCGCGCCGCAGGGCAGGAGTTTGGTCTCCTGAAGCTCAAGCTCGGCGCCGACGAGGCCCACTGCCTGGCCATGGCCCGCGCGCTGCGCGCCGTTTCCGGCGCTCGCCTCGTGGTCGACGCCAATTGCGCCTGGACGGTGGACCAGGCCCAGCGCCTGATCCCGGCCCTCGCGGAGCTGGGCGTGGAGTGGGTGGAGCAGCCCCTGGCAGAGGAGGACCTGGACGGGCTGCGCTATCTCTACCAGCGGTCACCGCTGCCCATTTTCGCCGACGAGCCGGTGCGCACTGCCCGCGACATCCCACGCCTGGCCGGCTGCGTGCACGGTGTGAACATCAAGGTCATGAAGGCCGGCGGGCTGCGCGAGGCGCTGCGGATGATCGCCACGGCGCGGGCCCACGGCCTGCAGGTGATGTTGGGCTGCATGGTCGAGACGTCGCTGGGCATCACGGCCTCCGCCCACCTGGCCCCCCTCGTTGACTGGGCCGACCTGGACGGCAACCTGACGGTGACCGACGACCCGTTTGTCGGCGTGCGCGTGGCACCCGGCGGGCGGCTGATCTTGCCCGACAGCCCGGGGCTGGGCGTCAAGCCCCGTCCGCGGTGAGGGACGTGCTGGTAATCGACGGTTCCTACGGTGAAGGGGGCGGCCAGGTGCTGCGCACCAGCCTCTCCCTGTCGGCCATCACCGGCCGGCCGCTGCGTCTGGTCAACATCCGCGCCGCCCGGCGCAAGCCGGGCCTGATGCCCCAGCACCTCACCGGCGTGCGGGCCATTGGCAAGGTGTGCAATGCCACGATTGACGGCGACAAGCTGGACTCCCAGGAGCTGACCTTCGTTCCCGGCACGGCACCCGTGGCGGGCAGCTACACTTTCGACGTCGCTCAAGTGGCCAAGGGCGGCAGCGCCGGCTCGGTGGGCCTCGTCGCCCAGACCGTGCTCCTGCCGCTGGCCCTGGCCCCCGGCACCTCGGAGGTCACCCTGCGCGGGGGTACCCACGTGCCCTGGAGCCCCGTCTATGACTATCTCAAGCGCGTCTACGTGCCAACCCTGAGCTGGATGGGAGTGGAAGCCAAAGTACAGATCGTCAAGTGGGGTTGGTACCCAGTAGGCGGTGGCGAGGTCAAGGCCACCATTCGAGGCCTGCCGCCCGAGGCCCGGCTGGAGAGCCTGGCCCTGCGCCAGCGGGGTGATCTGCTGCGCGTGCGCGGCCTGTCGGCCAGCAGCAATTTGCCAAAGCACGTCCGTGAACGACAGGAGGGGACGGCGCTCCAGGTGCTGCGCTCCAACCGCATCAATCCTCGCCTCGATGCTCTGGACGCGCCCTCCAAAGGCACGGGCAGTGTCGTCTTCTTGTGGGCCGAGTTCGAGCATGTCCTGGCCGGCTTCACGGCCCTGGGCGAACGGGGCAAGCCCGCGGAGCGGGTGGCCGAAGAGGCGTCCCGCGCCCTGCTTGACTATCTGCAGGGCGAGGGGGCGCTGGATCGCCACCTGGCCGATCAGGTGATCCTGCCCCTGGCGCTGGCGGCCGGGCCGTCGTCCTTTACTACCGAACTGGTGACGCAGCACCTGTTAACCAACGCCTGGGTAGTGAACCAGTTCTTTCCCGGCCGCGTGCAGGTTGAGGGCGTCGAAGGCACGCCCGGCGCCTTGTGCACCGTGGCCGGTGATGGTGTGTAAACCGGATCAGCTCGGCGGAGGATGAGGGTGAGGGAGGCCGCAGCCGCGCCGGTGCTGCACTCTCTTGTGCCAGCGTTCTGCAGGGTTAGCAGGGGTGAGGCGGGGCAGGCTGCCCTGGCTCCTGCCTAGAGCCAGGGCAAGCCGGTGATCTCGTGCGCTTCTCAGGCAGGCAGCGCCTCGACCTGGTAGGCGGTCGTCAGGTACGCCTGGTCGCCACTGTCAAGCTGCCAGTGGGGCAACCACGCCAGGGCCAAGAGCTCAACTCGCACATCGGTGCGGCGGGGGCGGACCGCAATCTCCTCGACATCGTCGATGAGGTCGCTCCACTTGGCGGTGAGCGCCTCGAGCTCGGCACTCTCCTCCGCAGCCAGCGCCTGGATCTGCTTCTCGAGGTCGGCGATGGTCTCTTTCGACTCTTCTACGTCGGCCCTGGCCTGGCTGGTCATGCGTCGCTTGCGGCTGGCACTCGACAGGCGTCGCGACGACTTGCGCCCGGAAAAGAGGCCAAAGAGCGATTCCGCGCCAGACAGGAGCTCTTCCTGTTTGCGAGCGCCGTGCTCGGCCTCGTCTGCCTCCAGCTCCAGCTCTTCGCGCCGTCTCTTGTCCTCCAGCCGGTCGCGCTGGCGCTCGTACGTGTCCTTGAGCGCTTTGGTCTCCTTGGCAAGGGCCTCTTCGGCCTCCTTGCGACAGCGCCGCTGGAATGCCTTGTCGCTTTCCCCCATCTCGGAGTACAGCTTCAGGTGAGGGTTGTACCACAGCATCATCGAGGAATTGTAATAGAGGTGATCCTCGAACTCTTCTTTCAAGGCGGTGAAGCGCTTGGCATCGCCTAGCTCGGCCGGCAGAGGCGAGAATGTGCTCCCGGGCAGCGGTTCGCGCTCCACGTCTGCATCGTCAACCTGTACCCGGGCGCCAGACCAATCGAAGCTGGGCTGTTCGCTGCCCACGGGCAAGAGGTAGGCCACCGCCTCGTCCTGGGTCTGGCGGCTGGCCGCGTGCACAAAGCGAACCGTGCCTGTGCCCAACAGACCGGGCTCGTAGACCAGCACGGCTTGGGGCTCGGCACCGGCCGGTGCCTTCCGGCCTTGCTCGGCGAGAGCGGCGCGCAGCGAGCGCCTGGCAGGCAGAAAGACCTGCTTGACGGTCGACGGCAACTGAGGAGGCACGGTCCCCGGGCGGCCGCCCACCGGGCCGCGCGGTGCCGGCGCCGCGGCAGCCCCGGGTGCCGCGGCCTGCCGCGGCAAGGCGGCAGGGTCGGCAGGGGCAGGCGCAGATCCGGCCAAGATCCGGACCTGGTCGCGGGTCAAGGGTCCCCGCAAGTAGCTCATTGCCCAGCGGGTGGTAAAGACGGCCGGGTCCCCCGCGTGGACGTTGTGCAGGAGGAACACACGGGAACCGAGTGCCGAGATCATGCGGTCAAAGTCGGCTCGGCTCGTGCCACCGCGGACCTGCACGCCTTCGAGCCCGTCCAGGAGGCGCTGCTTGTCGCGGTCGGCCTGCATGCGGCCGATGAGCCACGTCCCCGCATTGGACAGGGCCTTGTAGTCGAGGTCCACCGGGTTTTGGGTGGCCAGGATCAGGCCCAGGCCAAAGGCGCGAGCCTGCTTCAACAGGGTCAGGAGCGGCTTTTTGGTGGGTGGGTTGGCCGTGGGCGGCAGAAAGCCAAACATCTCGTCGATGTAGAGCAGCGCCCGCAGGCTGGTCGTGCCCGTTTGGGCTCGCATCCAGCTCACCACCTGCTCGAGCAGCAGCGTGAGGAAGAACTGCCGCTCGGCGTCCGACAGGTGGGCGATATAGATCACGCTGACCTGCGGCTTGCCGCCCGGCCCGTAAAGCAGGCCGTCCACGTCCAGGGGCCGGCCCTGCATCCAGCCGGCAAAGGTCGGCGAGGCGACCAGGCCGTTGAGCAGCATGGCCAACACCATCCGCTCCTTCTCCGGGAAAAAGACGTCCAGCGGAAAGACGCCGAGCTGGGTAAAAGGCGGCTTCTGGACGCGCAGGATCAACTGCGCCAGATCCAGGTCCTCGCCGGCCCGCCAGGCATTCTCAAAGATGTTGGACAGGAGGATGTGCTCCTTGCTGCGCACAGGATCCGCCTCGATGCCCACCAGGGCGAGGAGGGCGGAAACCACGCTCTCGATCTTGTCCCTGATCAGCTCCTCTTCGAGCTCCCATGACAGCGCCGGTGCCCTGAGTGTGTCGAGGATGCTGACCTGCCGGCCGGCGCTGCTGCCCGGCGTAAAGATGGCAAAATCAGCTGCCTCATGCAGGCGCCGGATGCGGTCGGGGCCCTGGCCGGTGCCGGCCAGGCCTTCCCGCCACTGGCTCGCCACCTTCGAGGCAAAAGCGTCCTCGTCCAGACCTTTGCGCCGGGCATCGTCGGGGTTAACCCAGGGGCGAAAATCCTCGGGGCGTAGCTCGGGAAAGGTGAGCAGCAGGTTGGTCATGTCGCCCTTGGGGTCGACGACCAGCGATGGAATGCCATCCAGTGCTGCCTCTTCCAGCAAGATAACCCCAAGCCCTGTCTTGCCGCTGCCGGTCATGCCAACGCACACGGCGTGCGTCGTCAAGTCGCGGGCGTCATAGTGGACGGCCTTTTCCAGGGCCTGCCCCTTTGCCAGGTCGTACTCCTGGCCGAGGTAGAATGAGGCCAATCGCTCTTCCACGTTGTCCATTTGGGGGTCTCCCTCCTCGATCATGTGCTGGCCTGCCCCAGCCTCGAAGGGTTGCAGTGCGCATCGCAACGCCAGTGTCTGTGCCTACTGCCTGGTTGGAGCTCATTCTACCTTAGGCGCGGAGGATTTGCAAGGGTAGAGCAGCAGCGGGCAAGGCAAACAAAAGGGGTGACACCGGGCGGCGTCACCCCTATCCGTCGGTACAGGACAACACTACTACCGGCCGCAGGGCCCCCCCTACCCTTACGACCACGCCATCCTGGCCGATCAGACCGAAACTTGGCTGGAGCGGGATTGCTCCGAATATTGCATGCTGGCCCCCATCATACAACATTTCGGCTGCTTTGTCAAGGACGAAACCGGGATGGCAACCGGCGTCTCAGTCGGCACCGAGTCGCCGGATCAGGCTCTCTTCGGTGTGCGTTTCCTGCTCACCCGTGGACAGGTTCTTAAGTACGACTTGGCCGGCCCGGAGCTCGTCGGGGCCCAGGATGACCACAAATGGGATGCCCTTGCGGTCGGCATACCGGATCTGCTTTCCCAGGCGGTCGGGCTCCAGCACCTGTTCGGTCTTGATGCCCGCCCCCCGGATCCGGCTGGCCAGTCTGAGGGTGGGCAGGTAGAGCTCGTCGTCAAACAGGGTGATGAGCGCCCGGCTGGGCGAGGTCGGCAGCTGCGGGCTCTTCCCCGCCCGCTCCAGCAACAGCTCGATGATCACATCACCCATGGCAAAGCCGACGCCGGTCAGGCGCTCGCCGCCCACGGCAGCCACGAGATTGTCGTAGCGGCCGCCGCCAAAGATGGCGCGAAAATACTTGTCGTGGTCGCGCGCTTCGAAAACCGGCCCGGTGTAATAGTCGAGCCCGCGCACGATCCCCGCATCATAGACAACATAATCGGCCACACCCAGGGCCTCGGCGGTTGACACCACCTGGCACAACTCCTCGGACTCGCGCCACAGTTCCCTGTCGCCCAGGAAGCCGAGCAGGGCATCGAACTGTTCCCCACTCAGGCCCATATCCATGGCCCACTCCTGCCACTTGTCGGCGGGCAGCTTGTCGCGGCGGTCGATGAGGCGAAAGATGTCAAGCTGCTTCCCCCCGCCCAGGCCGATTTCTGCCAGCTTTTGCTCCATCAGGCGCCGGCTGTTGAAGTGGATGGCCACTTCGTTTGCCCCCAGGCCCAGGCTTCGCAAGAAGAGGGCACCGATGGCGACAATCTCGCCGTCGGCGGTGGGTGTTTCGACACCCAGGAGGTCAATGTTCCACTGGAAGAACTCGCGGCTGCGGCCCCGCTGCGGCCGCTCGTAACGCCAGAACGGCCCGAAGGAAAACCAGCGCACCGGCAGGACCAGTTGGCTCTGTCGCTGGGCTACCATCCGCGCCAGCGAAGGGGTGAGCTCGGGCCGCAAGGCCAGCTCGTCGCCGCCCCGGTCGGTCAGCACAAACGACTGCACGTTGACTAGCTCGTCGCCGCTCTTGGCCGCGTACAGCTCCAGGCGTTCCAGCAGGGGAGCTTCATACTCTTGATATCCAAACTGCTCAGAAACGGCGCGCACCTGCCCGTAGAGCCAATTGCGAAAGGCCATGGCCTCCGGATAAAAGTCTCGCGTGCCTTTTACGGCCTGGATCGTCGTAGTTGCCATTCTGTCCTCCAGCAGTCTCGAACCGGGCCATCATACCCGAGTCTGCTGTTTTGCGCAAGTCCTGGCCGCCCGGTCATGGTGCCAAACGTGCGCTCGAGCTCATCGCCCGGCCAAGAGACACTCCAGTTCGCCTGCGGGGCCATCGACACGAAATCGCACAGGGTCTACGTGCAGGGTTTGACCATGTACCACATCTCTCTGGTTCTTGATCGCCGGCCGTCCACGTCTTCGGCCTCTATGAAAAAGGCCAGGCCCGGCTTCTCGTAGGCCGTGACCTGGGAAGCGTAGGTCAGGTCGTCGATGAGCACCATCTCTGCCCTGCTCGCCCGCCCGCCCGGCGGGCGGGTGGTGATGGTCACTGCCCGCAGCACGTCGTCGTGGCTGATGTCGGCCACGATCCAGACAGCATCCCCCGGGCACACCGTCTCGCCTGCTACCGGCAGTATGTCCACGCCTTCTATGCGGGGTGGAGCCGGTTCGGGCTCGAGGGCCACGGCAAAGGCGCAGACAGCCGTGGCCCGACCGCGGTCCAGCTCAGCCTCCAGCCGCCAATCGCCTTCGCGCTCTGGTATGTTGTAGCGGCCCCTGGTTACCCCTCGGGCGGGCAGCTCCACCCTCAGCAATCCGTGGCGCTCGTTGCCGGGAGCGCGGGCATAGATCGTCAGGATACCGGCCACGTTCGTCTGGGCGCGAACCTCCACTTGCTCGCCGGGCGTGTACGCGCGGTCACAGCCCTCCACGAGCCAGAGGTCGATGCTGGTTGGCAGCGGGGAGATAGCCGGGGCACCGTCCGGGGTGGCAATGGCGAGCTCGACAGGCGCGGTGGCCAGGGGTGAGGTGGCGATGTCCGAAGGGGAGTCGTCATCGCGGGTGGCGATCGCGGGCGGGGACGGCATGGTGGCGAGGGGCGATACTTGGCTGTCAGGTGGGCCGTCTACATCAGATCCGCTCAAAACAATGGTCGTCATAGGCGACGCCGAGACCGAAGCGACTGCACGGCTGCTGACCAGCCATGCGAGCGCGACCAGGATGGTCAACAGGATGGCGGCGATGCCGGCCATGATGGCAGGCAGGCGCGCCCGGCGGCCGCCGGCCGCTGCCGGTTCCGGCTCTTTGTCCGCGGGTGGCGACGGGAGATCGAGGACGACCCGTAAGTTCCAGCGGGCAATGTTCGCCCCGTTCTCGTCACCAATGGTCCGCCACAGGCGTAGTGCCCCGCGGAAGAGTTTTGCCGCCCTTCTTTGGTTGCATGAGGCTAGAGCCAAGATGCCCAGCTGGTTCTGGGCCCAGGCCTCCGTCCTTGGGTCTCGCAGCTCGCGGCTCGCCCGCCAGGCGTCTTCCAATCTCGTACGCCACTGGCCCCATCGTCCCGAGGTGATGAGGTACATCTCCAGATGGCGGACAATGGACAGCACCTCGCGCCACCGGCCGCGCTCGCGGTAGTAGACCAGGGCGGCGATGACGTTCTCCTCGTCGGGGTGACGGAAGCGGACCCGCAGCGTCCCGGCTTGGTGCAGGTAGTAGGCGGCGGCCCGGGCCCGCAGCTCCTCTTCCACTCCGTGTTGCGCCAGGTAAAGCCGCAGCCCATCGTCCAGGCTGCAGCGAGTGCCCGCCACGTGCACCAGCCCCAGTTCTTGCAGGCCTGAAATGACCTCCTCCGTCTCGGCGGGCGGTAGGCCAGAAATGTGTGCCACAGCGGTACGGCCGACCGACGGCCCGCCGGATGCCGCCAGGGCGGCCAGCACCAGGCCCTCACGGGCCGATAGGTGGTGGGCCAGCATCCAGAAGAGCTGCTCCACAGGCTCGGGGCCCGAGGCCTGGGGCTGCACTTCCTCCAGCACCTGCGTCAGCCGCACCCTGCGCACCCCGGCGACGCGCGCTGCCTTGACGATGGGCAAGGGGACGCCGCCAAGAGCGCCGCAGATCGCCTCGGCGACCGGGCGCTGGTCGCCTAACGCGTGGCCCAGGTGGCGCTCAAACAGGGTGACCGCTTCCTCCAGCGGAAGGCCTCCGAGCGCGACCGCCTCGCCCTGCAACAACTGGGGCTCGCGCCCGGCGACGACGAACGCCGCCTGTGGCATCGCCCGGGCGATGGCTTCGGCGCCCCCTGTGTCAAGGTGGTTGGCCTCGTCGAGGACGATGAGCGCCCGCTTGCCGGCCATCAGCCGCCGCACCTCGTTCTCTGTCACCTTCACCCGTCGTCCTGCGGCCTCGTAAAAGTGCTCTGCCAGCTCCTGCAGCACGTCCTCCACGTGGTCGTGGCGCAGCGTCAGGTAGACCATGCCCGCCGGACGGTTGCCGGGGTGCTGCAGATGCATAACGTGGCTCAGGAGGCTGGTCTTGCCGGTACCGGGGGGGCCGTGGACGTCGACGACCTGGCCTCGGGCGAGAGCCTCGCCTATCAAGCTCTGCTCCCGGGCACGGTCTACAAAGCCGGCGGCCACCCGGCCGGGCAGGAACTGGCGCGCCGTCATCCGCGGCCGGAGCTCGTCCACGGCCTGCTGCGCGCCCGGGGCCAGGCTGATTACACTACCTTGTACGGGGCCAAGATTAACGATGTATTGGGCAAAGTGCACCTGCGCACCTGGCTGGTTGCCCAGAATGTCCTCGATTTGCTGCCACTCAACGGCCGCCTGGCTCGACACGTGCCGACTCCCTTCTGACGTGCTACCCGCCGGCACGACGGTCGTGCCCGGGGACGGCGCTGACCTTCAGGAGCGGGGGAATACTACTCTTTGTTGCCATTATATCACATTTTGGCCGGAAAGTACATGGTCCCGGCGACATTCGAAGAACCAGCGTGCTTGATGGACAGCCAAGCTCAAGTGTGCTATACTCGTCCTGCCGTCTGCCTGCGTGGGCCAAGCGTGGGCTAGACACTGGCCGCCCATCACGCAGCCAGGCGCCGGCCGCCGTAGAATAGCCAGCAGGATCGCCTTCCTAATCTGGACTTGGGAGTGGTCATGGTCGTCTTCTGTCGCCGGCATCGCCTTTGGGCGATGCTGGCCTTCGCCGCCGGGGTTGTGCTCCTGGCAGCAGCCGGGCTCTATGCCTGGCTACTGGCCGATCTGCCGTCGCTTGAGGATCCCGGCAGCCTGTACACCTACGCCGCCGCACCGAGTAGCAAGATCTATGATCGCTACGGCCGGCTCCTGTTCGAGATGCCCCCGCCCCACACCGGCAGCCACTCTCCGGTGCCCCTGGCCGAGATACCCCAGGCGCTGCGCGACGCAACGGTGGCGACCGAGGACGCTAGCTTCTACGACAACCCGGGCGTGGATGCCGGGGCCATCCTTCGCGCGGTGTGGATCAACCTCCGGGGGGGCGAAGTGCTTTCGGGGGGCAGCACTATCACCCAACAGCTGGCTCGCACGCTGCTGTTGAGCCCCGAGGAGCGCTATGAGCGCTCCCTGGCGCGCAAGGTGCGCGAGGCGGTGCTGGCCTGGCGCCTGGCCCGCAATTACAGCAAGGACGAGATCCTGGCGCTCTATCTCAACGAGATCTATTTCGGCAACATGGCCTACGGCGTCGAGGCCGCCGCCCAGGCGATCTTGGGCAAGCCCGTGCGCGATCTCGACCTGGCGGAGTGTGCCATGCTGGCCGGCCTGCCCCAGGCGCCGGCCTACTATAACCCCCTGGAGAATCTGCCCGAGGCCAGGAAACGGCAGGCGGTGGTCTTGGACCTCATGGTCAAGCATGGCTACCTTACTGAGGAGCAAGCCCGCCTGGCCAGGGAGGAACCCCTGCACTTTGCCGCCTCTCCGTTTCCCATCCGGGCTCCCCATTTTGTGATGTATGTGCGCGGCTTGCTTGAAAAAGAGCTCGGCCTCGAGCGGCTGGAGCAGGGGGGGCTGCACATCTACACCACCCTTGACGTCGACCTGAATGACACGGCCCGCGACCTGGCCCGTTATCGCCTGGCCCGCCTGGCAGAGTGCAACGGCGAGAGCACCGACTGCCCGCCCGGGGGCCACAACGTGCGCAATCTGGCCCTGGTGGCCCTCGATCCGCAGACAGGTGAGATCCTGGCCATGCTCGGTAGCCCTGACTATTTTTCGGCACGCATCGACGGCGCGGTCAACGGCACCACGGCTCTGCGCCAGCCAGGCTCCGCCATCAAGCCCATCACCTACGCCGCGGCCTTTCAGAGTGGCAAGCTCACCGCGGCGACCATGATGCTCGACGTGCGCACCTCTTTCGTCACCCGGGAGGGCGAGTCGTACGTCCCTCTCAACTACGATCTTCGGTTCCGCGGGCCTGTCCGCTTGCGCGAGGCGCTGGCCTCGTCCTACAATCTCATCGCCGTCCAGGTGCTCGACGCTGTGGGTGTGGAAGCCATGACCGGGCTGGCACGGCGCCTGGGGATCCGCACCTTTGACGACCCCGATCGCCTGGGCCTTTCCGTGACGTTGGGCGGGGGCGAGGTACGCCTTCTGGAGCTGACGGCAGCCTATGCTGCCTTTGCCAACGGCGGCCATACTGTCCACCCAGTGGCCGTGCGCCGCGTGGAGGACGAGCGGGGGCAGCTCCTGTGGGCACCCGATCCAGGCCTCGGCACCCGGGTCGTCGACGAACGAGTTGCTTACCTGGTGACCGACATCCTGAGCGACGACGTGGCCCGCATTCCCTCCTTTGGCGAAGGAAGCGTCCTGGCGCTGAGTCGCCCGGCGGCCGTCAAGACAGGGACCACCACCGATTTTCTCGACAACTGGACCGTCGGTTACACGCCCGAGCTCGCCGTCGGCGTGTGGGCCGGCAATGCCGACAATGAGCCGATGCGCGACATTTCCGGAGTGAGTGGCGCGGCACCCACCTGGCATGACTTGACGGAACTTGCCCTCAAGGGCCGGCCCGCCACCGCCTTTCCACGCCCGGATGGCATGGTCGAAGTGGAGGTCTGTGCCCTATCGGGGCATCTGCCCGGGCTCTACTGTCCCCACCGCGTCCGGGAGCTGTTCCTGGAGGGCACCGAGCCGGCTGAAACGTGCACTATGCACCGGCGCGTGGCCATCGATCGAGCCACCGGCCTGCCGGCAGCTGCCGGCCTCCCGCCACAACAGGTGGTCTACCGGGTGGTCACGGTTTGGCCTCCGGAGGCGGAGCAGTGGGCGCGCGAGAATGGGGTCTGGGAGCCGGCTGCTCTGGCTGCTGCACCGCTGGTCACCCAGACCCTGGCCCTCGCCGCCCAGCCGGAGGCGGCGGATGGCAGGCTCGTGATGACGGCTCCCGACGAGGGTGCCGTTTACCGCCTCGATCCTGCACTGCCGCGTGACGCGCAGCGCATCTCGGTTTCGGCCAGCAGTGGCATGGCGCTGCGCCAGTTGACCCTCCTGGTCGACGGACAGGCCGTGGCCCGGTTTGAGACGCCGCCCTACCGCGTGCTGTGGCGGCTGGAGCCGGGCGCCCACACCTTCCGCGCTGAGGGCCTGCGGCAGAACGGCGTGCTGGTGACGAGCGGCGCGGTGCGCGTCGAGGTGCGCGAGCCGTAAGACCGTGCTGTTCAAGGTATGATCCCAGTCGAGCGAGGAGAGGAAAGGCTTCGAGATGTCTACGAGAGTTCGGACTGCTCATGCACTTTTGTCAGTTCTCATGGTGCTCAGCTTGCTGCTGGCCGCCTGTGACGACCGGACCCCGCCGCCGGGCACGACCGGTACGGCGCCCGCTCCAGGGCAGCCCGTGGGCACGCAGGAACCGGCCAGCACCTCGTTGCCCACTGCCACCTTGCCACCGACCATGACGCCGATGCCCCTGCCGGCGCCACGCTTGGTCTTTCGCAGCCCCTCACCGGGCCAGGAGCAGCCGCTGGATGAACCCCTGGAGCTGACCTTCGACCAGCCTATGGAGACCGCCAGCGTCGAATCCGCGCTCAGCATCTCCCCCACGCTGGAGGGGGCTGTGACCTGGCGCGAGGCTCGGACCCTGGTCTTTTCGCCTGGTGAGGAGTTGCCGCGGGGCCAGCACTACCAGGTCACGGTGGCCGACACGGCGCGCAGCGCCGGGGGCGAGGCGCTCGAAGAGGCCATCAGCTTCGAGTTTGACACCGTGGGTTACCTGGGCGTCAGCCAGGTGATGCCGGCGCCCGGAACCGATGAGCTCGATCCTGACACGGCGGTGACCGTGGTGTTTGACCGGCCTGTTGTACCCCTGACTTCCATCGGCCAGCAGGGCGATCTGCCGAACCCTCTGACTTTTGTGCCGCCTGTGCGCGGGGCAGGAGAGTGGCTCAACACCTCAATCTATCTGTTCCGCCCGCAGGACGGCTTCTTGCCTGCCACGCACTACAAGGCCCGCGTGGCTGCCGGTCTGACAGACACCAGCGGTGGTGTCTTGCCCGAAGACTATACCTGGGAGTTCACGACAATAAAGCCCGCGGTGCTCGCCTTCCGGCCCGACGACGGATTCTCCCACGTGGGTCCCAGCGACGTCATCAGCGTCACCTTCAATCAGCCGATGGATCATGCTTCTGTGGAAGAGCTCTTTGCCCTGAAAGCGGACACGACTGCCGTGCCCGGCGCTTTTCGCTGGAGCGGTGGCCGGACGGCGACGGCATTGGAGACGATGCTCTTCGTGCCCGGCGAACCCCTGCCGCGCGACACGGGCTTTGTCGCCAGCCTGGCAAAGGGCGCCCAGGCCCGCGCCGGCAGCATGAGCATCGAAAGGCCGCTTTCCTGGGAGTTCACCACCGTCGAGGAGCCAGGCGTGGTCAGCACCAAGCCCGAGAACGGCGAACAGGAGGTGCGCCCGGGTACGGGGCTGGAGATCTCTTTTGCCAGCCCCATGCAGCCGGAAGAGCTGCTCGATCACATGACCTTCCGGCCGGCGGTGACAGAGGTTTATACCTACTGGTCCGAGTTCGACACCCAGGTCAACCTGTCGTGGAAGCAGGAGCCGGCCACCGAGTACGCCGTCACGCTCGACGCCGGCACTCCCGACAAGTTTGGCGCGACCCTGGGCAAAGCCACGACCGTTGGCTTTGCCACGGGCGACCTGGCGCCGGTGGCCCGGCTGACGACCGTCGCCCGCCTGGGCACCTACAGCACCTACACCGATACCGTGGTCTATGCTACCTACCGCAACGTGTCACGCCTCGACGTGAGCCTCTACCGTCTCAGCCTCCGCACATTCATGGATCTCAACACCCGCTGGGAGGCCTGGGATCGCTTTGTACCTGCCGAAGGGGACTTGGTGCACGATTGGTCGGTGAACGTCAGGCCGCCGCGCAACGTGCCTCTCCTGGCACGGCTGGACCTCACCGGGCCGGACGGCAGTCCATTGCCCCCCGGCCTGTACTTCGTGGAGCTGACGGCCCCGGAGCTCGAAGAGGACCGGCAGCCTGGTGAATTGGCCTCGCGCTCCATGTTTGTCAAGTCGGCCTTGAACCTGACCCTCAAGCAGACCCAGGCGGAGGCACTGGTGTGGGCCACCGACCTGGCCAGCGGCCAGGCGGCGGTTGGCCTGCCCATCAGCCTGTACACCACGTGGGGCGAGATCGACGCTAGAGGCACGACCGGCCGCGACGGCCTGTACCTCCAAACGGGCCTGCATGACAAGAACCTCTGGGATCCCTTCTTTGCTGTGAGCGGCGAACCGGGCAGCGACGACTTTGCCCTGGCGTACAACGGCTGGGACGCGGGCATCAGTCCCTGGAATTTCAACCTCGACTCCGAGTACTTGTCCAACGCTTATCAGGGTTATCTCTACACCGACCGGCCCATCTACCGCCCGGGGCAGACAGTCTACTTCAAGGGCATCGTCCGTGCCGACGACGATGCGACGTACAGCCTGCCGGCGGGGATCGACACCTTGCGGGTTCTGGTCAGCGATCAGCAGGGCAAAGAGCTCTACAAAAAGGACCTGTCTTTAAGTGACATGGGCACGCTGTACGACGAGCTGCACCTGGACGACGAGGCGGCTCTCGGCGATTACTACCTGGAGCTGCAGGCCCCGGAGCTCGAGTTTTACACCGGTACCAGCTTCCGGGTGGCCGAGTACAAGACACCCGAGTTCCAGGTGGAAGTGGCGACCGACCAGGACGCTTATCTCAACGGCGAGCGGATCAGCGCCGCGGCCAATGCAAGCTACTATTTCGGCGGGCCGGTCGCCAACGCGCGGGTGCGTTGGAGCGTGCTGAGCAGCGATTACTACTTTCGCTACGAGTGCCCCCAGGGAGAAACCTGCCCCCCGTACAGCTGGAGCGACTTTGAGTGGGGCGACTATGCCGGCGACGAGACCTATGGCGGCTATGGGCGCTTGATCGATTCAGGCGAGGGCAGCACCAACGCCGATGGAGGCGTGGTCTTGCGCGTGCCTGCCGAGCTGGAGGAGGATGCGCAGAGCCAGGTCTTTACCGTGGAGGCCGCCGTCACCGACGTAAACAACCAAGAGGTCAGCAACCGCACCGCGGCCGTCGTCCACAAGGCCGAGTTCTACGTTGGGCTGGCGCCCCGGGGCAACCTGGCGCCCGTGGGCGACGAAAAACTGGTGGATCTGCTGACCGTCGACTGGGATGGGATGCCTGTGCCCGGGGTGGATCTGACCGTGGTCTTCATGGAGCACAACTGGTACAGCGTCCGCCGCCAGTCGGAGGATGGGCAGTTCTACTGGGACTGGGAGGCGCAGGACACCCCTGTTTACACCACGACCGTGACGACCGACGCCGAGGGCCGAGGCGTAGCCGGCTTTGTCCCCGAGAAGGCCGGCAGCTATCGCGTGCGCGCCACGGGACGGGACGAGCGAGGCAACAGTGTGCGCAGCAGCGCCTACTTCTGGGTGTGGGGCGGCGACGAGTATGTGACCTGGCGCCAGGAGAGCAACAACCGCATCGAGCTGATCGCCGACAGAGAAGAGTACCAGGTGGGCGACGTTGCAGACATCCTGATTCCCTCGCCCTACAGTGGGACGGTACAGGCGCTGGTCACAATCGAGCGCGGTCACATCATGGAGAGCGAGGTGCGCGAGCTCGCGAGCAACAGCGAGGTGCTGCGCGTGCCCATCCTGGCCGAGCACGTGCCGAACGTGTTTGTCTCGGTGGTCATTGTCCAGGGCTCCGCTCAGGCGGTCGACGAGCTGGCCACCTTCAAGATGGGCGTCGTCAAGCTGCCGGTGTCGGTTGAGAGCAAAGAGCTACAGGTTACTCTGACGCCCGATAAGGCGCTGGACAGCGGTGAGCACTACACGCCGCGGCAGACGGCGAGCTACGACGTGCTCGTCACCGACTCCGAGGGCACCCCCGTTGAGGCCGAGCTCTCGCTCCGCCTGGCCGACCTGGCCGTCCTGGCCTTGGCCGACGAGCAAGGTCCGACCCTCATGGACACCTTCTGGCGAGACCGCGGCCTGGGTGTCAAAACGAGCATGGCGCTGGTCGTGGCCATGGAACCCTTCAACCGCGAGATCCGTCCGCAGGCCAAGGGTGGCGGCGGCGCCGAGTTCGACGGCCTGATGCGCAGCCGCTTTGCCGATACGGCCTTCTGGGATCCGGTGGTCCTCACCGGCCAAGACGGCAAGGCTCACGTCGAGGTGCAGTTGCCCGACGACCTGACCATCTGGCGCATGGAGGCGCGCGGCGTGACGGCCGATACCCTCGTGGGCCTCGCCAAGGTGGACGTCCTCAGCACGCTGGACCTGCTGGTGCGACCCATCCTGCCACGCTTCTTCGTAGTCGACGACCAAGCCGAGATCGGCACGGTGGTGCACAACAACACCGAGTCGTCGCTGGAAGTAGAGGTCAACATCAACGCCGAGGGCCTCGCCGTAGAGGGCGAGGTCAGCCAGACGGTGACGGTGCCGGCCGGCGACAAGGCCAAGGTGACCTGGCCGGTCACTGTCCTGACCGGCGACGAGGTCAACGTCCGCACCTGGGCCCGCGCCGGCTCCCTGTACGATGGCCGCGAGGACACGCTGCCCGTCTACCACTACTCGACTCCGGAGGTGGTGGCGACTGCCGGCCAGCTGCCGGAACCGGGCCAACGCCAGGAGATCGTGCAATTACCGGGTGTTCTGGATCCGCGGCAGGGCGAGCTCACGGTCCAGATCGATGGCTCGCTCACGGCGTCGATGCAGGATGCTCTGGACTACCTGGAGCACTACCCGTACGAGTGCGTGGAGCAGACGGTCAGCCGTTTCTTGCCGAATGTGTTCACCTGGCGCACCATGGACGAGATGGGCATCGAGGACCCCGAGCTGCGGCAATCGCTATCGCAAATGGTGGGCACAGGACTCCAGCGGCTTTATGCTCAGCAGCACTACGACGGTGGCTGGGGTTGGTGGGTGGCAGACGAGAGCGATCCGTACCTGACGGCCTACGTGCTGCACGGCATGTTGGAGGCCCACCGCGCCGGCTTTGTGGTGGACCAGGACGCAATGGACCGGGCGGCTGCCTACCTGCGAGACGCCCAGCCGTCGGTCGGCCGCGTCGACGCCGAATGGGAAGCAAACCGCCTGGCCTATGGGCTCTACGTGCTGGCCCTGCACGGCGCGACGCTAGACGACCAAAAGAGAGGCACGCTGGGCGTGGCTGTGGCCCTCTTTGAGAAGCGCCACCTCCTCAGCCGCTACGGGCAGGCCACGCTGGCCATGGCCCTCGGCTTGTTGGAGCCCCAGGAGCCGGCGCGAGTGCAGACGCTCCTGTCAGACCTCGTAGGCGACGCGGTGCTCAGTGCCACGGGTGCCCACTGGGAAGAGGACGAGCCCGACTACCGCAACATGAACACTGACGTCCGCACAACCGCCATCGTCCTTTGGGCGCTATCCAGCCTTGATCCAGATAACGACCTCTTGCCCGACGTCGTTCGCTGGCTGATGGCCGTCCGCGAGGATGGCCACTGGGAGAGCACGCAGGTCACTGCGTGGTCCCTGCTGGGCCTGACCGAGTACATGCGCGCCAGTGGCGAGATGAAGGGGGACCTGAGCTACAAGGTCTATCTCAACGGGCAGGAGTGGGCCGCCGGCCAGGTGACGGAAGAGAACATGACTGAGAGCCACCGGCTGCAGGTCGAGATCGCCAGGCTGCTGCTGGATGAGGCCAATCTGCTGGTGATCCAGCGCGAGGCGGCAGTCGCGGGCCAGACGGGCGAAGGGCAGCTCTATTACTCGGCGCAGCTCCGCTACTACCCACCCGTGGAGCGCGTCCAAGCGCTCGACCGGGGCATCGTCGTCGCCCGGCAGTACGGACCCGTGGAGCACCCGGACGAGGTCGTGGACAGCGCCCAGGTGGGCGACGTCCTCCAGGTCAAGCTGACAATCATCGCCCCCACGAACCTTTACTATGTCGTGGTCGAGGACCCCCTGCCGGCCGGCTTCGAAGGCGTCGACCTCAGCCTGAAGACCACGAGTGTGGTCGGCCAGGCGCCCGAGCTGCACAACCTCACCGCAGAGGAGGAAAGCAGCTGGCTGCGCCGCTACGGATGGGGAAGCTGGTTCTTTAGCCAGACCGAGCTCCGGGATGAGCGGGCCGTGCTCTTTGCCACCTACCTGCCCCGGGGCACCTATGAGTACTTGTACTATATCCGCGCCAGCGTGCCGGGCGAGTTCATGGTCATCCCGACCACCGCGTACGAGATGTACTGGCCCGAGGTCTTTGGCCGCAGTGATGGTGCCAAGTTCACCGTTCACGACGTGGACTAGCAGCCAGCGTCAGCTCGCCTCAGTGCGTCGCACCCGGAGGTGCGACGCACTGAGGCTGCTCCCCCGCAATTGGGTTATTTGCAGCCCCAAAATAGGCCCTAAGGCCTATTGCCGGTTTCCGCGTTCAGTGGTATAATCATTTGGCGTCGTGGCTGACGTCTTGCCAATGCGGCTTCAAGGGAGGCCGGAAAGGAGGTGCAACGGTGATCCTCTTGCCACGCGAAGAGGGGCAGGGTCTGACGGAGTACGCTTTGATCCTTCTATTCATTGCCATTGTGGTTGTAGCGGTTCTTCTTGTGTTCGGTCCCATGCTGGGCAATATGTATAGCAGCGTTGTCCAGGCGATCTAGGCGATCCGCAGCCACTGCCCACAGGCGAGGGTCCCATCCTCAGTGATGGGGCCCTCGTTCTTTGTCCGGCCGCGATTCAACCCCCACGACCTGCCGCCTGTGGCGTATCTAGCCAAGTCGCTAAACTTGAATTCTTCCCGCTCTCGTGGTATAATACTCCTCGGACAGATGGGTGAGCCGTCGCTGGGCAGCAAAGCGCTGCTCAGAGGAACTTCCCGACTCCCAGTCCGGCCGAATGGCGGGACAAGGTCGCCCCACGAAACAGCAAGTGGGGGCAGGGCAGCGAGAGCCGTCCTGACTACAACCGCAACAGAAAAGATTCCCGCCGCCCTCCGAGATGGGGGGTGGGTAAGGGGCGAACCGGTGGGGTAAGAGCCCACCAGCGGTCATGGCAACGTGGCCGGCTAGGCGAGCGTGCGACCGGGAGCAAGGCGAGTGGGCCGGGTCCGCAAGGATTCGGTCTCGTCGCAGCGGCGACGGTCAAGCCGGGTAACAACCGGCCAGCCAGGAGCCGCCATCCAGGAGGATGAGACAGATGACGGCAGGGCCGGAAGTGGCGTGGACCTGCGGGTGCGCGTCGATCTGGCTCTACAGAATTGGGAGTATGATCCCATTTGTGCCAGTAAGGCTGCCGACGTGGCGGAATTGGCAGACGCGACAGACTTAGGATCTGTTACCCTGCGGGGTGTGGAGGTTCAAATCCTCTCGTCGGCATGAGCAAGTTGTGAATCCATATCTTTTGGGCCCGTGGCCTAGCGGGAAGGCGTCTGCTTTGCACGCAGAAGATCGCCGGTTCGAATCCGGCCGGGTCCACCTGATTGAAGAAGATGGGAGGGGCAGCGACGGGGCAATCGCTGCCCTTTCCTGTAAGTAGGAGGATACAATGGCAGAGGCAGCTGCGCGTTCCGCTCTGTTTGCCGGCCTTGTGCAAGATGAGGACGGAAAGCCCGTCGACACGGTGATGGTGGGCGACGTGCCGAATTACGTCGTCGAGGTGGATGGCTTCCGGCGTCATGTGGAGGCCGAAGCTGTGGACCGGCAGGTGATCGGGCTGCTCCGGGAGCAGTTCATGGAACACCGCGAGCTTGCCACTGACGCCATGCTCAAGATGTTGGGCAAGGATGATCTCTTTACCAAGGCCATGATCGATGCTTCCATCAAGAACATGGACCAAGTCATTCACCATGGCCTGCCCGAGGGGGCACGCGCCTGGCTGGGGATGTTGGGCTTCCGGGTGATCCTCAACACGCACGGCGAGGTGGTGCAGCTGGACATGCCCGAACAATACGACGAGTATGGCGAGTGATACAGGGGCCTGGAAATGACGAGGCGTTGGGAGTATTGTCTCCTGGCCTGCACGCCCGTGACCGGGGTCGACGACGAAGGGGTGCGCTGCTCCTACCACCTCGTTCGAGCGCAGGGCAGCACGATGTCCGAGCTATACGTCAAGGAACCGTCGCCGCTCGTGGCCATCGAGCGTCTGCTCAACATGTTGGGCGCCGAAGGCTGGGAGCTGGTGGCCTATGACACCAGCACCAACCGGGGCGTGTTCAAGCGAGAGAAGGTCTGAAGGAGGCCCGCATGCTGCGCGACGTTCCATCTCGCGGGAGTGAGGAGATCGAGCTATACCGGCGCACCTACTATTCGCTGCTGCGATCCAGCAGTGATATCCGGGTGAGGTCGCTAGAAGAGACCCACTCGGCCATGAACTCCAGCCTGCACGTCGGCGCCGACCGGCCAGCGCCTGACATCTCGGCTTTTGTCTACAGCGTGATGCGCCTGCCGCAATGCCTACCCAGTGTGAGCCTGGTCTTGATGGGCCAGTCAGACGAAGTGTTTGCCCGGCGAGGATACCCCGACGTGGAGAAGTGGGAGCCTGCGACAGCCCTGTCGCGCCGGCGCAAAACGTTCTTTGACGGCAAGACTACGCTGGCGGCCTTTATCGCCAGCGTCTCGGACATCGACGACCTGATCCCCATGCTTACCTCATACCAGATCGAGTGGAACAAGCTCCACGAGCGGCTGGCAGGCTCGGCGATGCTGCAGCGCATCGAGCTCCACGTATCGGGTGAAAAACCCCTCGCGCCCGAAGAGGTCGGCGACGTGGCCACGGCGCTGGGTATCGCGGCGGACGATTTCGTCAAGCTGCAGGTGGGCTGGGGGCCGGCCCTGTGGCCCAACCTCCTCCAGGCCGGACGCGAGCGCAAAGATATGGCCCTCCGGCTCCTGGCCGGCTCGTTGACCGACTACCGGCGGGCGACGGACGGCTGGTGGAACACGATTGCAGAGGCCGTCCACAGCGCGCTGGGCAGCGACCTTTTCGAACGGCCGGTCTACTTTGTCTCGTCCAACACACACAGCCTGGCCAACCTGCTGGGTGGCTATGCCCAGGCTCGGGAGGAGGAGCTCGCCGCTTACCTCGAGATGGAGAACCCCGAGAATCTGTGGCATCACTACCAGGGGATCAAGGCCTCTCAACGCCAGGACAGCCTGGAGAACTTGCTCTACTATGCCCTGTCCAGGTACCTGCGCCACGGCGACGACGCGCAGCAGGCCGCGAGGCAGGCGGCCATGCAGCAGCACTGGGGAGAAAACGGGCTCCTGCAGGTGGAAAACCCGCTCTACCTGGACGTCGCGGCCCAGGTCATCGAGTTCAAG
Source organism: Anaerolineae bacterium (assembly GCA_041300865.1). Taxonomy (GTDB): domain Bacteria; phylum Chloroflexota; class Anaerolineae; order JAAYZQ01; family JAAYZQ01; genus JAAYZQ01. Next base: position 9,923 of record JBFYTF010000214.1, on the reverse strand, counting down.
GCCCTGTGCCCTTCCGCCTTTGACTACCGGCTGCAGATGGACGGTCTGGACGTCCTGCGCGAGAGCCAAGCGGTGATCTTTAACGTCGACTATCCCCTGGGCATGGCTGCCTACCAGATCCTCAGCCAGGCGGCGACCGACCTGGGCGAGCTACAGGGGGTGTACCTGATGGGCAAGGCCGCCACCCTTAACGGCCAGGTGGGCGATGTCATGATCCCCAACGTCGTCTACGACGAGCACTCGCAGAACACCTTTCTTTTTAGAAATTGCTTCGTGGCCGCCGACGTGGCACCCTACCTGTCGCAGGCAAGCGTCTTTGACAACCAGAAGGCGGTCACGGTTCGTGGCACCTTCTTGCAGAACCGGGATTTCGTGAGTGTGTTCTACAAGGAGGGCTACACCGACATCGAGATGGAGGCCGGGCCCTACCTGAGCGCCGTGTACGAGGACATTTACCCCGTGCGCTATCCCGTCAACGAGATCGTCAACCTCTTTATCAACGCACCCTACGATATCGGCGTCATCCACTATGCGTCGGACACACCCTACAGCCGGCGGCAGACGCTCCTGTCAAAGAGCCTGTCCTATTTTGGCGTGGATGCCACGTACGCGGCCTCCATCGCCATCCTGCGCCGGATCCTCAGGCAGGAGATGGCCCTGGTGCGCAGGCTGCACGGCGCTTGAAAGCCTGCATTGCCGGCTCGTCTCGCCAGGGGCCCCGGCATCGCCTCGACCCATCCTCGATTCTTATGGGGTAGTGCCGCGCCGGCTGCTGGCCGGTGAATCCCCGGTGCGCGAGATGACGCCAAGGCCAGGGCCAAGCTGGTGCGCCTGCGGGTTGCCGGCCCCACGCCGTTCCTGGATCTGACGCAGGAAGGGGAGGATGTCTTTAGGAAACGCGTTGCCGGCCCCCTGTTGACGAGGTGCCCTCTAGCCCGCCTCCGCCTGGGTGGCGAGGGCGTCGTGGTCGGGCAGGATGACCTCGACGTTGCGCACGGCGCGCACCGCATAGCCTGCCACTCCGCCCACCGCAGCCGCCAGGCCGGAAAGCAGGAGGATCAGGCCCATGCCTGCCCCGTCGCCGGTACCCACCAGCCAGCCGAAGGTAGCGGCGAGGCTGCCACCCGGCTGCATGGCCGGCTCGAACACGCGGTCCGCGAGGGGGCCGGCGATCAGCTGGGCCAGGGGCATGATCAGCCAGGCAATGGCCCGGCGGGCGGCGAACACCCGGCCCTGCACATCGGCCTCGACCTTGGCCTGCCAGATAGACTGGTTGGAGGCGTTGATGAGGGGGACGAAAAAGATCCACAGAAAGCCGGCCACGAGCCAGATGGGCAGCGACTGGCTCACGCCCATGAGCGCCTGACCTCCCAAGCTGCACAGGATCCAGCCCAGCAGCACGCCGTGCACGCGGCGCTTGAAGCCCCCCCAGGCGCTCATGGCCAGCCCGCCAACCACGCCGCCGATGGATGCCGCCGACTGGACGCTGCCCAGGATCAGCTCGTTGTTGCCGGTGCGGGCCAGGATCATGGCCGGCAGCAGCACAAGGCCCAGGCTGGCAAAAAAGTTGCCCCACATGAAGACGAGCTGCAGGCCCAGGAGGCTGCGCCGCGCCAGGATGTGGCGGAAGCCGTACAGCGACTCTTCCCAGAGACTTCCCTGGCTGCCCTGTCCGGCAGCGGAGCGAGTGGGCTTCGGGATTTGGACAACGAGCAAGGCGCCGATAGCAAAGACAAAGCTGACGATGTCGATGGTCATGATGCCGGCGAGCCCGATGATGGACAGCAGTGCTCCAGCCAGTACGGGAGCAAAGATTCCCGAGGCCGACTCTGCCAGCTGCATCATGCCGTTGGCGCGGCTATACTGCTCCTTGGGCAGCATCAAGCTCATGGCCGCGGAGAAGGCCGGCCACTGAAACGTCGCGAAAGCGCCGGCGACGGCCGCCGTGACGTAGAGGTGCCAGATCTCCAGATTGCCGCCAACATACAGCAGCAGCTGGACGATGGTCACGACTACCGCGGCCAGGTCGCTGAGCATCATCATCAGCCGGCGGTTGGAACGGTCGACGATGGCGCCGGCCACCGGGCTGAGGAGCACCATGGGCACGCCCCAGAAGAAGGCAATGAGGGCCAGCGACGTCGCCTGGCCCGTTTCTCCGTAGGCCCAAATGGTCAGCCCAAAGTTTGTCATGGCTGACCCCAGGAGCGAAAGCACCTGCCCGGCAAAGATAACGGCGAAGGCCCGCATCCCTGCGGGCCGGCCGCGCTGCCTTGTCATGTCTGTTGCCTTTACCGACTCTCCCCTCGGGCTGCCCTGCAGGCCCGCTCCCGGACGGGCAGCCAAGAGAAAACGCCCCTGAGAACAGGGGCGTCGTGGAACGCTAGGGCGGTCTGCCCTGTTTAGCCGGCGCTCTCCTGAATCTGCTCATCCAGATCGGGTGTGGTCCATTCCGCGCCGCGTTTGGCTTCGGACTTGGCCTCTTCGATGATGGCCCGGATCTCTTTTTGCATGCTCGCGAGCTCGGCGCCGATCTCTTCCTTCTGCTCCTCAAACCGCTCCTTGACCTGCTCGGGCGGGATGAGGGTCAGGGCCAGCGACCGGTCCTGGCCTGGCACCTTCTGCATGCTGACGAATGGCATCTTGCCGGTGACCATACGCACGCCGGCAACCATGGCCGCGATGGCGGCGATGGGGGCAATGAAGCCCAAAATGAGACCGGCCAGTAGATTGTAGGGGATGGCCAAGATATCGACGATGACGCCCAGGAACCCCATTCCGCTTTCCTCAGAACTAGGCATGGCTTTCACCTCCGGCTGCTGACGACTGGCTCGCCCTGGCCTGTTCTACTTGCTGCCGCACCATCGCGACGACCTGGTCGGGGGTCATGAGCGTGACCTCGGCCTTGCCCTCGGCCATTTCCACAGAGGGGAACTTGCCGGTAAAGAGATAAGTGAGGGCAACGGTTCCGGCGATAGCGACGCTCAGGAGTCCAACGGTCAGTCCCAGGTAGAACGCAAGACCTCTCAGGAATCCCATTGCAAACCCTCCTTTCCTTTTGCGCGAGTGGCGCCTAATACCGAAAAGTATAATACAAAACTGCGCTCGTGGCAAGTTCTAATGAATCTCTAACGGAACTCTAGCACTTGTCTAACGTAGACTGTGTACAATCCGACCGTAGCTGGAAGGAGCTGAGAAGGATGCCACGTTCAGTGTGTGCGAATTGCGGAATCACGATCCGCTGGCAACCGACGATCGTCCGCGGGGAGACCTACTGCTGCCTGGGTTGTGCACAGGGAGGCCCCTGCGAGTGCGACTATGACAACCTGCCCCATCCCGGCGCGGTGAATCCCTTGGTGGTGCGCCGCATGCCGGAGCTGTCGCATCAGGAGCGAGATTGAGTGGCTCCGTCAGGCATTCGTCAGCATCGAGGGTGGAAGTTGAGGCGGCAGTGGTGTATAATGACAGCCGAGAAAAGCGCCTCGGCGCTCTCTCGTCAATAAGGTTGAGGTGACAGTCCATGTTTGTTTGGGACCCTAGATACTTAATTTTCGCACTTCCGGCCTTGCTGCTGGCGTTCTACGCCCAATGGCGGGTCAAGTCCACTTATTCGCGTTACAGCCGCCAGCCCAACAATAGGGGGCTCAGCGGCGCAGAAGTGGCGCGCATCCTGTTGCGCAGCTCAGGCTTGGAGCAGGTGCAGGTTGAAGAGACACCCGGTCAGTTGAGCGACCACTACGACCCACGCAAGAACATCCTGCGGCTTTCACGCGGGGTGGGGCAGAGCCGGTCGGTGGCTGCCCTGGGCATTGTGGCCCACGAAGTAGGCCATGCCATGCAGGACGCCACCAACTATGGCCCGCTGCGCGTGAGGGCCGGCCTGGTCCCCATCGTCAGCATCGGCTCGTGGCTGGGCCCCATCATCTTCCTGGTCGGGTTCTTGCTGTCGGGCTTCACCGGGTCGACGACCATCGCCTGGGCCGGCCTCTTTCTCTTTGCAGGAACCGTGGTCTTTGCCCTGGTGACGCTGCCCGTCGAGTTCAACGCCAGCCGGCGTGCGCTGCAACTGCTACGTTCCTACCAGCTTGCCGACGGCCGTGAGTTGTCGCAGGCCAAGGAGGTTCTCGACGCGGCGGCGTTGACCTATGTGGCGGCCCTGGCCCAGGCTCTGTCGACGCTCCTGTACTACGTGTTCCTGTTGACCGGTTTTTCGCGCCGGGACTGAGCCGGCCTCCTCGTCTATTCCGGCGGCGAGAGCCGCCTGTGGTAGGATGCTGCCCACCGGCAGGCAATCAGTCTGCTGGGCGGTGCCGGCTGTTTCACAGCCGCTGGTGGCCCCCCTCGGCCGGGATGTGATCATCCCGGCCTTTTTCATGGCTTCGAGCATAAGCATCTTGGGTATATGTGCGCCTCAGGGCTTGACAGGCAGCCGCGACTATGCTATACTGCCAAATGCATAAGATAATAAGGTAAGGAGCATCCATGGGCATAGAAGAGCAGATGCGCAAAGGGACTACGACCGTCATCCTGCTGAACCTGCTAGCCGAGATGGACCGGCCCATGTATGGCTACGAGATCATCCAGGAGCTCGAGGCGCGCAGTCAGGGCTACTTCCAGTTTAAGGAGGGCCTGGTGTACCCGCGGCTACATGAGATGGAGCGCCAGGGACTGCTCCGCGCCCAGTGGGAGGGTGAAGAGGGCAGCCGCCGCCGCAAGTTCTATGCCATCACCGAGGCGGGGCGCCGCCGTCTGGAGAAAGAGCTGCGGGGTTGGGAGGCCTTCACCCGGCACGTGGACCGCCTGCTAGGCGTGGAGACACAGCCATGAGCGGCGGGCAAGGAGGGGAGGGCGAGGCAGCGGCATCCGTGGCGCGCCTGCTGGGCGGGGTCCGCGCCCAGATGGACCTGGACGGCGAGACGGAGAACGAGGTCCTGGACGAACTCCGCGACCACCTCCAGACGGCACTGGCCGAGGCGGAGGCCGAGGGTCTGGATATGGCGACGGCCGAAGCGCGCGTAGCGGCGCACTTTGGCCTGGAGGAGGTGGGCCGCGAGCTGCAGGCGACCCATGCCGGCTGGGGAACCGCCGATGCTGTGGTAGCGGCCGGCCTGCCGGTGTTGTGTGCCCTGGTGTTGCGCTGGCTGGCCTTTGCTCCCGACGGGACGGCCCTCGGTTGGCCTCAGCTCCTGGGGCGGCCCTCCTTTTGGATCGTGGCCCTCGCCGCGCTGCTGGTGCCCCTGCTCCAGTTCGACCGCTGGCGCCACGCCCTGGCGGCGTGGGCCTTTTTCTGGGTGCTGACCATCGTCTTTGTCACGCTCCCGTCGCTGCGCTGGTGACGGCCGGGGAGGCGGGCATGAAACGTGGCCCCAAGATCTTATCGCTGGGCGGTGCTCTGCTTCTGCTGGGCCTGTTGCTCAGCCTCATCCTGGTGGCAGGAAGCTGGCCTTACATGGTCGCTACCCTGGCGGCTGCCAGGCGTGAACGCTAGTGTGGGCAGCCGATGAAAGCCGGGGTAGCTCGCTTGGCTCTCTTGCTGGCCCTGCTGGCGACGACCTGTGCCTGGGCCGGCGCCCGGGAGACGGCCGTGATCTTGGCCGATCCTGCGGACCCCTACCACGCCCTTGCCCGGGAAATCGCGGCGAAAGAAGGCCTGCCCCTCGTAGACAGCCTGGATGACGCCTTGGCGCGCGAGCCCGTCTTTCTCCTCTGGGTCGTCTCGCCCGACCGCCTATCTGACGAGGCGCTTGTGGAGTTCGGCCAGGCGATGCTGCGCAGGGAATCGGCGGTATCCACGGGCATCATCACGGGCAGGACACCGGAGCAGGCGCGCGCGCTGTGGCATCGGGCGGCGGAGGCCCGCGGCGAGCGGATGGTTGCCGCGAACGCTGCCAATCCGGCGGGACACATCGAGGCCGGGATCGTGGCTTCGGATGGCGACAGGCAACCCCTGACCAAGACGGGCTTCCTGCAGAGCCTCGCCCGGGCCGACTACTTTACATACACCGGCCACGGCAGCCAATCGGCCCTCTATCTCCAGGAAGGGGTGGCGGTCCGGGCGTCTGACCTGCCCGCACTGGGCCCCGTGGTCGTGGCCACGGGGAGCTGCAACACCTTTCGCCCCTGGGAGCAGGACTCCATCGCCCTGGCCTTTGTAGATCGGGGCGCGGCGGCGTATGCGGGCTTTGCCTACAGCCCCAACGAGGGCTATCTACTCGGCGAGTTCGAAGGACTGCCGCTGCGCTACACCTGGCCCGAGTTCCCCATTGGCCACGCCGTCCAGGCGCAGAACCGGGGAACGCTGGCCGGCTTTGCCGCCTTTCCCTACTATTTCCTGTTGGGCGATCCGCGGCTGGCCCTCCACTCGGAGGCCCCGTATCGACTCGCGGAGGATCGCACGGCGGGGAGTGAGCGGATCCTGCGCTACGCCGGCGCACCGGAAGGGGTCATCCCCGTGCGCCTGCCGGGCGGCGCCCGCTATTCCTTCGTCGAGATCGAGGGTGTGACGGCAAGCTGGCAGGATGAGCCCTTTTATAACGATCGCCTGCAGATGGTAGACATTGGCCTGGACAAGTTCCTGCTCTTCGAGCACCCGGGGGGTGATTTCGTCCTGCACCTTCGGACCAGGCCATCCTGGGCCTGGGTGGCGGGCGATGTCCTCCTCGACAGCCTGGACAACACACTCCTCTACCTGCAGGACCACGGCGGTGCGCTGATAATGATCGTCGCCGGCGGGCTGGCGCTGTTGCTCGTGCTGTTCCTCGTGCTGCGCGGCAGCAAGAGGGTGGGCTTCCGCAGCCTCGCGCTCGCCGCCCTCCTCGGCCTGGTCGCGGCCGTGCTGCACGTTCTCTATGCCCTCGCGCGCCTCGACGCCGTGACCATCACCGCCAAGAACGTGGCCTTTGGCGCCCTGTCCCCTGCCAGTACCTTCCTCCTCGTTACCAGTGGCGCCTTCTTTTACCTCCGCGCCCGTTCCTGGTGGGGCCGCGCCGTCGGCCTCGCCGTGGCAACGCTGCCGGCGCTGGCCCCGGCGGTCCTCCTCTTCCCGATCCTGGCCGTCGCCGACGAGCTCTTGATCGGCGGCCGGCTGGGGACCGGGCTGTGGAACACTCACATGGCCTGGCAGCCGCTGATCTCTGTGCCCATGCTGGGCCTAGCGCTGGCCGCCGGCCTGGTCTTGTTACGGCCGGCTGCGGGCGGTGAGGCGGCGGCCAGCAACGGCGTCGCCCGGCAGACCGGCGAGGCGGGGGCCGAGGATGTGTCCCGGGGCAGGGCCCCTGTTGTTATGGCTCGGATCCTGCTCGGGCTCAATGCCGTCCTGTGGACCGTGCTGGGCGTGGTCAGCCTCATGCGCCCTGCCGCAGCAGGCTGGGCCGGGGCGCCCTGGGTCGCAGTCGCCCTGATGTTTGGCAATGCCGCGGCCATGGCTTGGCTTGCCTGGGCGCTGGGCAAGCCGCGCGCATTGTGGTACTGGGCGGCGGTTGTCGTTGTGGCCGTAAACGTCCTCTTGTCGGTGACCGATGAGTTTGGCCTGCTGGACCTGGCCGTGCTGCTCGTCGACGGCGTGCTCCTCGTGCTCCTGCTCGCCGCCCGATCGAGATTCCTGCCTGTAAAAGCGAAACAAAGTGATGGGGAGGGAATGACCTATGAGAAACGCCGCAGTTTCTGAACCAAACATGGACCGGCCGGATTCCAGGGGCCGCGGGATCCGGGACCTGGCGGTCATCGAGACCATCCTGCGCAACCGCTATCACTTCTTTGCCGAGATCCGCGACGGCGTCGGGCTCAGCGAAAAGATGCGCGCCATGCTCGTGTCGAGCATCCTCTTTTTGGCGCTCTACGGCGCTGTGTTGGGCTCGACCCACAGCCTGTGGCAGACGCTGAGCTCGGCGGCCAAGCTGCCGCTGCTCTTCCTGGCGACGCTGATCATCTGCTCGCCCACGCTCTACTTTTTCAACGTCCTCTTTGGCTCCAACCAAAGCCTGACGCAAAACATGGCCCTGGTGCTGACGGCCATCACCGTCACCGCCGTCCTGCTCCTTAGTTTTGCGCCTATCGTCTTCTTTTTCCTGCTGACCACGGCGGCCTACCAGTTCTTGGACTGGCTCACCCAAATTGACGTACGTCCTGTTCTTCAAGATGCCCGAGTCCGGCGTTTTGGAGGTGCCCGATGAGGGAAGCGACGACTATCTCGAAGGAGAGTGTCAGAACGATGAAAGATCTGTCGGTCATCGAGACCATCCTGCGCAATCGCCACCACTTTTTCATCGAGATCCGCGACGGGGTGGGGTTGAATGAGAAGATGCGCGCCATGTTGATCTCCAGCTTTCTCTTCTTGGCACTATACGGTGCCGTACTCGGCTCGACGCATAGCCTATGGCAGACGCTCAGCTCGGCACTCAAGCTGCCGTTGCTGTTCCTGGCCACGTTGATCGTCTGTTCTCCAACCCTTTACTTCTTCAACGTGCTATTTGGCTCGAATCAAAGTCTGACACAAAACGTGGCACTGATCCTGACCGCCATCACGGTCACCGCCGTACTGCTGCTTAGCTTTGCGCCGATCGTCGTATTCTTTTTGCTCACAACTACGAGCTACCAGTTTTTTAAGCTCATGAATGTTACCATATTCGCGATCTGCGGCATCGTCGGCGTTATATTCTTGGCGCAGGGGATGAAGATTGTCTCGACGGCCGGGAAGGAAGGGTCCACAGCTGGACGTTGGGTCCTGTGGCTGTGGATCATCGTCTATGCCTTCGTCGGCAGCCAGATGGCCTGGACACTGCGGCCGTTCATCGGCGCGCCGAGCATGAAGTTCGAGCTGTTTCGGCAGTTGGGCGGCAACTTTTACACCAACGTCTTTGCCAGCATCGGCGAGATATTTGGCTTTTTCGTGGTGCGTTAGCAGCTAAGCGCAGGGATCAGGGAATCACACTTGTCCCGAAGGACAGCGTCCGAGGGAGGGAGTAGGGAGATGTCGAGCCAGAATCAAAAGGACGATCGTTCGACGACAGATGCGATCCTGGACCTGTTGCTGGACGCCTTGGCGGAACGCCAGCGAGCCCGGCGCGCGGGAGGGGAGACAGCGCCCCGTACGTCGGACACGACGGGAGCGGTGCCGCTCCCGGACCCGCGGCTGGCTGCCGCGGAACAGCAAGCGCGCAGCGAGCCGGCCGCCGTGCCTGTGCCCACGCCTCGGCCCGAGCCGCCAGCCGCACAGGTGCGCAGGACCACTCCTGTGGCGCAGCGCCCCGTGACGCCGCCGCCACCGCCTCGTGAGCCGCAGCCGGGCGAGGAAGGCTGGGCGCCACCCCCAAGGCTGCCGAGCATGAACATGGGCAAGATGCTGTGGCGGCTGGCACTGCTGGTGGGTGTGCTCTTGGCGATCATCAACATTCCGGTGAATCAGTATGGCGTGAGCTTGGCGCGGATCATGCCCGAATCGGCATCCCTCATCATCCGCGATGGGCTGGTGCTGAAGGGCAGCGGGCCGGAGTTCTACATGCTGGAGGATGACAGGCTGCGCTGGATCAGCAGCATGGATGCCTTTGAGCATCTGGGGTTGACCTGGGAGGACGTGCACGTCGTGGAGGACAGCTTCCTGGAGCGGTTCGAGGAGGGGCGGCCGATCCACGTATTGCTCAAGTGCCAGGCGAGCCCGCACATCTACCGCCTCGAGAACGAGCAGAAGCGCTGGATCAAGGACATCGACACATTTCTGGCCGAGGGTCACGTCTGGGATGACGTGCGGTTCGTGGGCTGCGACTATCTGCGCGACCTGCCTACGGGGCCGTCGATCCCGGAAGATGCGGGGGTGGGGCCGGAGCCATAGATTCGCTGGATCATAATTCTACTGTTTGAGGACGCAGTCGGCTTTTGGCTTGAGTATCGGATATGCACACAAACCAATGCCCACAACGTACAGTATGCTC
>JBFYTF010000211.1:0-2649 GCA_041300865.1 Anaerolineae bacterium | reverse complement strand
CTGCCAGGGATAGGTCCGAAACGGGCGCATGGGCCGGAGTGTGACGCGTGTCGCCTTGCGCTGGCCGTTGATAATGCCGACCTCCCACTCGTGCGCATAGACCGGCGCGCCGGACATTTCCTTGAGCAGTTTCAACCCGCCAAGGTGCGACTTGTGGGCGTGAGTCATGACCAGGTGCCGCACGTCCGTCACCTTGCGCCCGATGCGCTTGATCAGATCCAGGATCAGGCGCGCATCTGTGTCAAAGAGGGTATCGATGAGGATCAGCTCGTCGCCCGTATCCAGCAGGAAGGCATGCACGTAGGCACCTTTAAACTGCACGAGGCTGTAAACTCCTGGAGCGATCTCCATTGCAGGGGTCCTTTCCGATTCTCACATAGGGAATCACGATCCACGAGGAATCCATCGCCGCCAGTGGGGGTGTCGCCGCTGATTGTGGACTATTATAGTCAGAATACTGCAAAAGTCAATAGGCAAACCGGACGAACTGCCGCTATTAATATAATCTTAATTAGCTTTCCTTGACAAAGCCCGGCATTTCATGCATCCTCCAGCGATGCGTCGAAGAAAGGTGAGAACGTTCAGGGAGAGTTACGGCAAGCTGATTGTGGAGCAGCCAGGGCTGCCGGCGCGCGAGTTGGAACTCGGCAAAGCAAGCGTGACGCTGGGCCGGGCAACGACCAACGATATCGTCCTCCCCCACCCATGGCCCTTCCGGTGACTGTTCAGACTTTGGTGAGTAGGGTCACTAAGCCCCAGATCTTGTGGTCCGGCAGCTTGCCCTTCCTGCCATCTAGTGGCGCGAATCGAGTTTTACCAAGCTCTGAACAATGACCCCTTCCGCCGGCACTTGACGACCGGCGGCTGATGGGCTATAATACCCGTGCGGCGACTGTCTTCACTGGAGAAGGGAGGAATGCATGTACGGGAAGATCCGAACGTTCCTTGCCCCGCTAATGATCATGATCCTATTGGTGTCAAACGTGGGCAGCGCGACCGCTGCCCGGCCCCCGGACCAGGCCAAGTGGACGGTCATGGTCTACATCTCCGGCGACAACAACCTGGAGGAGTATGTCGTGCTCGACATCGAGACCGAGCTGGCGCCCAGCGGCTCTAGCGACCAGGTCCAGGTCGTAGCCCTGGCCGACCGGCATCCGGAGTACGATGCGAGCCAGGGGGACTGGACCGGAACGCTGCTCTTTCACGTCACGCCCGGCATGGCCGCCACGGCCGACAATGCCGTGGCCGATTGGGGCGAACGCAGCTTCGGCGACCCTCAGACCCTGCTTGACTTTGTGACCTGGACCAAGGCCAACTACCCGGCGGATCACTATGCCCTCTACCTGTGGGGCCACGGCTGGGGGTGGCGCACGTCGTTCACCATGCGCGACGAGACGAATGACAACGACAGCCTCGACCCACACGAGCTGCTGGGCATCCTGCCGGCCCTCGGGCCGATCGATGTTGTGGGCTATGACGGCTGCAACATGGCCGCCATCGAGGTCCAGGCTCTGTGGCACGGAACCGCCGCCGCGACCGTGCACAGCCAGGAATGGGTGGGCTGGGACGGCATCGAGTACGACGTGGTCCTGGCCGCCCTCCACGCGAACCCGGCCATGACGCCCGACGAGGTGGCCATCGCCACCAGCCAGAGCGCCGGCCTCAACCGGGAAAGGACCTGGTCGGCAGTGGCCACCGACGAACGTTGGGACGCCCTCCTGTCCGCTATGGACGAGTGGGCCGCGGACTTGCAGGGCGGTCTGCCCACCTACCGGAAAAAGTACGACCAGGCCTTCCGGCCAGCGCAGGACTTCTGGGGCGATCCCAACGACGTGGATCTGTATGACGCCGCGGCGCGGATCAACGCCATCGTCCCCGATCCCGCCATCCAGGCCAGTTCGCAGGCAGTGATGGCCGCCGTGCAGGGCGTGGTCCTCGACGAGTGGCACCTGCAAAATTACGCCGATGCCCACGGCATCACCATTTACCTGCCGACCTTTCCCCGGGAATTGGACGATCCTGAGACTCCCGTGGTGGACATCGACTACTATCGGACGCTGCCCTTTGCGCAGTCGACCGGATGGGACGAGTTTCTGCTCGCCTACCAGACGCCGTAGGTGCCCGCTGCCTGCAAACGTGTGAAGCACAGGCGACTTGACAGTCGCCCGTGTTTCGACTATAATTCTGCCGTCACACTCGCACCCGACAGCGCCTTGCCGCTGCGCCATAGCGTCAAGTAGGAGCAGCGTTTGCTGAAGCGAACGGAGACAGGCCTTTGGGGATTGGCGCCGGGTATTCGACGCTTGGGCGCCAACGGCCTGTTGTTTTTCCGCCGGAAGCTGTGAGGCCGTACGACCTGGCTTTTCAAACCGTAACGGACCTGAGCACAGGAAGGGAGGTGATGCCTCCGGCAACTGCACCATCGCACGTTGTTCACGTTAGTCTCTGCCAAAAAAGGCGCCCACGGCGCAAAATGCCTGCTCCAAGGAGGAGAAAAATGAGGACGAAACTCGCTGCTATTTTGGGGCTCTTGGTGGTGTTCAGCCTGCTCGTGACTGCCTGCGGCCCAACCCCCGAGCCGGAAACCATCATCCAGACCGTCGAGGTACTAACGGAAACCGAGGTCAAGGTTGTCGAGACGGTGCAAGT
>JBFYTF010000198.1:0-2722 GCA_041300865.1 Anaerolineae bacterium | reverse complement strand
GCACGCCCGCCACATCGGGCGGATTGCCACCCTGAATCTGGGTAGTGAGCACGGCGTTGATGTCGCGCGTGCCGGTGTAATCAATCTGAATGCCGGTGTGGTCGATGAAGGGCTGAAGCATCGCCATAAAGTTGTCCTGCTCGCTGCCCGACCACACTGCCAGCACGCTAACCGTGCCACCAATGTCGGCCGGAATGTCGGCCAGGACCTCTTCCATGGTCGGAGCCTCGCCCATGCCTACTGTGCTCGGCGTTTCCTCCGCCATGGCCTCTTCGGTTGGGGTCTCCTCGGCCACTACCTCGCCTGTAGGAGTCTCCTCGGCCATTGCCTCTTCGGTCGGGGTCTCCTCCGCCATTGCCTCTTCGGTGGGAGTCTCCTCCGTCAAGGGCGTCTCCTCGACGACGACCGTTTCACCGCCGGGCTCCACACTCTGGTCCTCGGGCTCATTGTTCCCCCCGCAGGCTGCGACCAACATGCTGAGGACGACGAACGTGGCAAGTAGAGCCCATAGGTAGTTCCGCTTGTACATGATTCCTCCTTTATGCTTGGTGGGCTTCACACTGTAGCTTCATGCAACTCGGTGCCGCGGAGGCTGTCTGCGGCGCCTATGGATGCTGTGCGAGTACTGGCTTCTGCTCTCTGCAGTTCCTACCACCTCCTTATTCCTTTTTCGGGGGCAACGTGTCAATGCGAAGAGGCGATCGACTTCGATGCTGCACCTGCCTGAACTGGCAAACCGCTCCACCCTTCGGACAACGACCGGACGACCCCGAAGGACTGTGCCGGGCGCGGCACGTTCTTAGGATAACATACGGACATGCCGCTGTCCATGTACCGGGATACAGAAGGAAGGTATAGATCTGGATATATCTTGGGGTACAATAAGCCAGGAGTGATAGTGCGCCCTGGAAAGTCAAGCCCGGTGGCCGGGGCGCGGTCGTGTCGAGGCTACGAGTCTTCCGCGCTCTTGATCTCGACGAGGCGGACGTTGAAGGTTAGATCCTGCCCGGCAAGTGGGTGGTTCGCGTCGAGGGTCACGCTCGCCTCAGACACGTCCGTCACGCGGACAACGAAGGGCGGGCCGCCCTGCGTCGGTATCTGCAGCTGTTGGCCTACCTCCGGCTCCAGGCCCTCTGGAAACTGGCTGGGATGCACATCCTGCACCATCTCGGGGCGGTAGGCGCCGAAACCTTTCTGCGACGGCACGCGGACCGAGACCGATTCCCCCGGGGTGAGCCCAATGACGGCCTGTTCGAAGCCGGGGATTACCTCGTGTGCGCCGATGGTAAACTCGACCGGCTCGTGGGTCAAGGTCGTATCAAAGACCGTTCCGTCGTCCAGCTTGCCCATGTAGTGGACACTTACAGTGTCGCCTATCTTGGCTTTTGTCATGGCCGTTGTTCCTTTCGATCTCTTCCCGGCGCCTGCCGCCGGCCGGGACTCAGCGAAGCTTTTCGGCAGGAACCCGCTCCCGCGGTTCCTGGCTGCGCAGGGCTGCGAACAGTCTCTCCAGGGAGGGGCGGGGTACAGCTACTTCGGCGGAACCGGAGCAGCGAATGACGGCTCGGCTACCGTCGGCCGCCAGCCCCAGAAGGCACAGCGCCGGGTGATCAAGCATCAAGCTGCGGAAGGTTTCCGGAAAGTCGCCGTTTCGCCACAATGAGACGATGACCCACTGCGCATCGGTCTGTTCTACCTCGGGAGGTAGATTCTGCAGATCCGTCACCTCACCAACCACGTCAATGTCCCCGGTCTTGCTCAACACCCGGCTGAGCAAGCTCCTGAGGAGGCGCGGTTGGTTGGCTAGGATCACTCGATACGATTTCATGGTCGAATCCCTCTTTGATGATACAACGAATCCCCTAAAAGGCATCAGTCTGAGCTCAGAATAGCACAAGCGTCGGGTAGTGTCCATATACCAGGATATAGGATCAAGATATATGTTTGGATACATTACGCTGTCGAAAAAGTCACACAACAGTGGCTTGCCTGCGACACTCTTTGCACCTTTTTTCCTCGTGTTTTGTACAGCCAAGGACTATACTTGCCCCCAGCCCATCAAAGGGTGGTGGGTAATAGGCCAAAAGAAAGGAGCAGGTCCATGGACGACGCGTATTGCCCGGATTGTGACGGCAAAATTGTGCTGAATCCCGATGTAAAGCTGGGCCAGAAGCTGACTTGCCCTCACTGTGAGGCTGAACTGGAGGTCATCAGCCTCGACCCTGTCGAGCTGGACTGGGCATACGACTGGGAATGGGAAGACGAAGAAGAGGACGACGAGGAAGACCTCTAGTCCATCGCCTTCTTCAGCCTGCAAGGATAGGCGGAACTCCGGTGCATCGGGCTCCGGAGCTCCTTTTTTGTCAGAGGGTGCTGCTCACTCTCGGCGCCGCACGGCGGACTGTATCAGCAGCGGCAGGTCTGTTGCCAACCGGATGAAGCCGATGACAACGGCAAAAATCTCCAGTCGACCCAGGAACATGCCTGTGCCCAGGATCCACAGGACGGCAGCCGGTGCATCGGGCCGGGTGATGCCCACAGACAGGCCCGTGGTGCCCAGGGCAGTGCCAAACTCCAAGAGGCTGTCCACCAGGGAATAGCCCTGGGCGGCTAGAAGGGCGCTGCCCGCAACCAGGACTCCCAGGAACATCAAGACAAAGACCGCCACTTGGCGCACCAAGCTGTCGCTCACAACCTGTCGCTCTTGTCCCCGCCACATCTC
>JBFYTF010000170.1:0-55454 GCA_041300865.1 Anaerolineae bacterium | reverse complement strand
CCGCTCACCCCAGCCGTGAGAAGGGTGACGCGGTGACACGGTCCACTCCGCTTCGGTCCGGCGCGGAGTGGACCGTGTCACCGCGTCACCCTTCTCACGGCTGGGGTGAGCGGGCTGTCAACCGGCCGCAGCCGGTCGACAGCCCGCCTTGCCAGCTCAAATGGCGGCAAGCTTGCTCCCCTGGCGCCAATCGCGACCATCAATAGCCGCTTTCGCAGTACGTGTCGTCGCCCCACGGGATCTCGTTCGTCGTATCGAGCTGCGCCGTCGGGCTCGGGTACTTGGCCGGAGCCAGCGGCGCGTATACGTTCTGGGCCGGGCCGTACGTGTAATCCGATACGTCGCCCATGAACTGCTCGATCCTCGGCGGCTTGCCGCCTTTCTTCACCTTCAGCACCATCCTATCAGTTGGCCAGACGATGTCCTTGCCGAGCTGGGGGTAGCTGCCCTCGGGGAAATGCTTCCGCACGCTGTTATAAGCGCACTCGACGGTGTCGTCGGCGAGCGTAAAGTGCACGGGGACCGTGATCTGCGGCCGGGGGTCTATCTGGCTCAGGAGGTACCCGAACGCCCCCTGCGGCGTGTGAGCAGACTCCACGATGGCCCCCAAGTTTTCGACAGCTGCGTCGAACCCTGGAACCGAGTGGTCCGGGAACGTGAGCCCCAGGCTCTTCATGACTGCGACCTCCAGCGCGAGGCACATCTCGTGGATGAACACGTCCACGCCCTTGCCGCCGTTGTTGGCCTGCTGGATGGTGACAGTGCTTGGCCTCGTGTCGCCTGTATAGATCAGCGATAGGCCGTGCCACTCGAGCTTGTAGCCGATCGCGCCCTTCCGGTAGTGGATCACCGGGAAGTGCGTGATCCTGACGCCGTTGTTCTCATAAGCGATGTTGCTGTAGTCGGGGTTGCCCTTCCCGTCGAGCCCGGTCTTTGTCCAGTCCAGCTCGATGGGGACGATGGCGTAGCTGTCGTTAGCGTCGTCGTCGCCGACCGGCTTCAGGGGGACGGGCGTGTTCCAGTCCTGCTGGGTGGGGACCTGGTAATCCAGGTAGGCGGTCGGCAGGTAACTTTGTCCCTCGGTGTGCCAGCGCATTGCCTCGCGGAAGTGGCTGCAGAAGGCGTTGAGGCCGTCGTCGTAATACTTTCCCGAACCCGCCGGACTTTCCACGCCCGAATTCTTGGGTCCCCAGACGTACAGCGGCCATTTGCGGTCGCATACCGGTCCGAAGCAGTAGAGCATCGTGAGATCGCTCATGTGGTCGCCGTGCAGGTGGGTGAGGAAGACCTTGTCCATCCGGCTGTACGTGATCCCCATCGCTCCGCTGTTGACAAAGCCGCCGGCGCCGCAGTCGAAGACGAACGAGTCCGTCGCCTTGCCGAACCCACCGTTGGGGTCCGGGACCCACGGGCCGACCTCGACGAAGATGCTCATCAGCTGCTGGGCCAGGCGGCCTGGCGGGCTCGCCGTTCCCAGGAACGTGATCCGCATCTCGTCGGCCGCGAGATCCGGCTGCATGTCGCGCGTGAACTTTTCCAGCGTGTTCGGGTAGCTGTACCGCATGGTGGACTCGGGGTCGACCGGGTAGCCGCAGCTGTTCTCGGCGCATTGCTGTGTTGCAGGGGTCTCGCCCATCGCCGTGAGGGCCACGGCACCCCCAAGCGACAGGCCGCCCAGAGCCACGCCGGAAGCCTTCAAAAAGCCTCGACGGGTCAATTCGCTGGACATTGCTTCACCATCCTTTCTGCTAATGTTTGAACCAATCTAGCCCTACACCTTTGTGGCGGTACGATGTTACGTCCGGCCCCGAAACCCCGGCTCTTGCGTCAGCTGCCCCAAGCCCCCTCGGATATCCCTCGGCTCCGAGTCTCGGACGAGGAGCTATCCCTCCAGGCTAGTGTCCTGCGTGCCGGGCACCTGGCTGCTGCACCGCTCGCTCAGGAAGGCGAACAACTTCTCCAGCCCGGCGAACACCTGGCGCTCGCCGCTACGCGGGCTCTCCAGCGAGGCGCGCCACTGCCACTTCCCGCGGTACGGCACCCGCCACAGCCGCAGCAGGTAGGCCTGGTAGCTGTCGCGCTCGTCGCTCATCTTGTTTCCTCCACTCCACCTGTAAGCCAGTGTATTACCCAAACGCCCGTGGATCGCCCGTGGATCGCCCGCGGGCGGGCAAAGTGGACAGGTTTGCCCGGTTCATGGTATACTGAGGCAAACCATGGAGGCGGGGTTGTGGCTCACCTGGCACTGGCGCTCTTGGGTCCTTTCCAGGCGGAGCTGGACGGCCGGCCGGCTGGGCGCGTTAGCTCCGCACACCTGCGCGCGCTTCTGGCTTACCTGGCCGTAGAGCGCAGGCGGGAGCACACCCGCGAGGCGCTGGCCTCCCTGTTGTGGCCCGAGCGACCCGACCGAGAGGCGCTGAGCGCGCTGCGGCATGCCCTGGCCAATCTCCGCGCCGCCCTAGGCGATGGCCGGGCACCCTCCCCCATTCTGCTCATCACCCGGACCAGCGTGCAGCTCAACCCTGCCGGCGACCTCTGGCTGGACGTAGCCGAGTTCGAGCAGCTGGCAGGTCAGGACCTGACAGGTGTCACCGAGGCCGCCAAGCTCTACCGCGGCCCCTTCCTGGAGGGCCTGTCCGTAGCGGATAGCCCTGCCTTTGAGGAGTGGATGCTCTTCAAGGGCGAGGAATACCAGGACTGCGTCCTGTCCGTGCTGGATCAACTGACCTCGCTCCACATGGCGCGCGGAGAAACCGCCGAGGCAGCGCGTTGGGCGCGGCGGCAGCTCGAGCTGGACCCGTACCGCGAGGAGGCCCACCGGCGGTTGATGGCCGCGCTGGCTCTGGGCGGGGAGCGGTCCCGGGCGCTGGCCCACTATGAGGCCTGCCGCCGCCTGTTGGTCCAGGAGCTGGGCGGCGAGCCGGACGACGCGACGCAAGCGCTCTACGCTCAGATCCGCGACAGCACTCTCGCTGTCTCGGCGTCACCCCCTCTCCGCGTCTTCGCGTCACCCCCACTTCCCGTCGCCGCCGGCGCCCCACCTCCCCCTCGCTTCGTGGCCCGTGAGCAGGAGCTGGCCCAGCTGGGCAGCCTTCTGGACGGGGCCCTGGCCGGCCCGCCCGCCCGGGGCCGACCGGTCGGCCCGGGCGGAGGGGTAGCCCTCATTGCGGGCGAACCCGGCAGCGGCAAGACGGCACTGCTGGACGAGTTCGCCCGGCGGGCAGGCCAGGCCCACGGCGATTTGATCGCGCTACGCGGGAGCTGTAACGCCCACGGTGGCGCCGGAGACCCCTACCTGCCTTTCCGTGAGATGCTCCAGACCCTCGCCGGCGACGTCGAGGGGAAGCGGGCCGGCGGCACGCTCTCGGTGGAGCAGGCACGGCGTGCCTGGGAAGCGCTGCCGGCGGTCGGAGCGGCGCTGGTGGAGCACGGACCCGACCTCGTCGACACCTTTGTGCCAGGCGAGGCGCTGCTGCGCCGCGCCGAGGCGTTCCCTGTCCCGGCCGGCGGGAGAGGGTGGCAGCCGCGGCTGCGCGAGATGGTGCGCCGCGCCGGAGTGGAGACGACACCCGTCGCGCAGCCCGACCTGTTCGCTCAGGTGACTCGGGTGCTGCACAGCGTGTCGCTGCGCAGCCCCCTGCTGCTGGCAGTCGACGACCTGCAGTGGGCCGACGGCGGCACGGCGGCGCTGCTCTTTCACCTGGGCCGCCGCCTGGCCGGCAGCCGCATCCTGCTCGTCTGCGCCTTCCGGCCGGAGGCGCTGCAGGAGGCACCAGACCGAGCATCTGACCTCCGAGGTCTGCGAGACCCCGCAGGTCTGGTGTCTGTCCTGCAGGAGCTTGTCCGAGAATGGGGCGATATCCTAGTCGACTTGGACGAAGCGGATGGCCGAGCCTTTGTCGAAGCGTTGGTCGACAGCGAGCCGAGCCGCCTGGAGGCCGGCTTCCGCCAGGCGCTCTACGACCACACGGAAGGCAATCCGCTGTTCACCGTCGAGCTGCTGGACAGCTTTGAGCGCCAAGGGGCGCTCGTCCAGGACGCGGCCGGGCGCTGGATCGAGGCGCACGAGCTGGACTGGAATCACTTCCCGGCCAGGGTGGAGGCGGTCATCTCCGGCCACCTGGGCGGCCTGCCGGAAGAGGACCGGGCGCTGCTGCAGGCAGCCAGCGTCCAGGGCGAGCAGTTCGTCGCCGAGGTGGCGGCGCGGGTCCTGGGCTGGGATGAAGAGGTCGCCCTCCGGCGCCTGAGCCGGCGGCTGCGCGCGCAGCACCGCCTGGTAGAAGCAGTCAGTATGGAGCGCCCGGCGTCGAGTGGGCAGCGCCTTACCACCTACCGCTTCCGCCATGCCCTGCTGCAGGGGAGCGCATATCGCAGCCTGGACGCGGCGGAACGGGAGCGGCTGCACGAGGCGACGGCAAGGACCTTGGAAGGGATCTATGGCCCTCTAGGCCAGGCTGAAGGGGGGCAGCCCCCAACGCCGACACCTCAGCTCGCGCGGCACTATGAGGCTGCCGGCTTGCCTCTGGAGGCGGCCCGCCAGCGGCTGGAGGCGGCTCGATGGGCGGCGCGGCTGGTGGCTTACGACGAGGCGATCGCTCACCTGGAACGCGGATTGGCCCTGCTGGAACACGTGGCGCCGACAACCGAGCGGCTGCGCCTGGAGTTGGCCCTGTGCCTGGCGCTCGTCAATCCGACCGTGCTGCGGCAGGGCTGGCGGGCGCCGGCATACAGGCGGGCGCTGGAGCGCCTCTCCGACCTGGCCCGGCACCCCACACTTCAGGACGACCCGCAGCACCTCGCCGCGCTTACGGTGCTGGCAGTGCTGACCAACTGGTCTGCCGACCCAGAGCGGGGCCGGGTGGTGGGCGAGCAGCTCCTGGGCCTAACCCACGACGGCGACCGGCAGTCCCTGATGCTAGCTCACTGGGTGTTGGGCCACAGCTACTGGCTGCAAGGGCAGCTCGTCGCCGCCCGCGAGCACCTGGAACAGGCGCTCGCCCTCCACGATCCGGATGCCGGCCATCCCATGAGCCCGGTGTTCGGAGCGGACCCGGGTGTGATGGGCTGCAGCGTGCGGGGCAATGTCCTGTGGCTGCTGGGTTACCCGGACCAGAGCCGGGCCAGCCTGCGGCAGGCGTTGGCGCGGGCAGATGCGATCGAGCAGCCGTCGAGCGCCGCCTTTGCCCACCTTATGTCGGGAGCTGTGTGCTTGTTGCTGGGACGCGATGGGACGGCGGCCCTGAGCCACGCGCAAGCCCTGCCGCGCCTGGGCGGGGCCGGGCTGGAATACGGTCCGTGGGCCCAAGTGCTGGCGGCGCAGGGACAGGTCGAGGCTGTATGTGGGCAGGCCCAGACTGCGCCTGAGCAGGAAGCCGGTCCCGGGACGAAGGCAGCGCTCGAGCGGGGCCTGGCCCAGGCGGCAGAGGCAGGCTCCGCTCTGCAGGCCCTCGGCTCCGGGGTAGGGCAGGCCACCCAGCTGCTGATTCAGGCTCAAATGTGCGCCTGGGCGGGCCAGCCTGAGAGGGGGTTGGAAGCCATGGACCAGGCCCAGGCCTGGATCGAGCGCACCGGCGTCCGAAACTTGCAGGCGGAAGTATGGCGCATGCGCGGCCAGCTGCTGCTGGCCCTCACCCCCAGCCCCTGCCACCCTGCGGTTGGCACTGAACGACGGTCGCCCGGAGGACGAGGGGAGGCAGGCGAGAGCGAAGCCTGCTTCCGGCGTGCTTTGGAGGTAGCCCAGGAACAGCAGGCACGCTGGCTGGAGCTGCGGGCGGCGGTCAGCCTGGCGCGGCTGTGGCAGGCGCAGGGGCGGCGCCAGGAGGCCCGCGAGCTGCTGGCCGGTATCCACGGCTGGTTCACGGAAGGATTCGACACGGTGGACCTGGTCGAAGCGAAGGCATTGCTCGCAGAGCTAGAGCTTTCATGAGATCCGAAGGGTAGGGAAATCAGGCTGGCAGCCCCTTCGGTGAGAAGGTACGGCCGGCGAGAACGCAACAGCGGCAGATTTTGCCTTTCGCAGCATTCTCTGCTATACTTGTTCGGGGTGACGGCGACTGCAGGGTTGCAGGGCAGGCGACTGCCTCGCCGTACCACCCGGGCCAGGCCGGCTCCGCGCCGCCAACTCGGCCAACTGTACCAACCAAGACTCAACAGAGACCATAGCTCGCTAACCATCCCCGCCCTACCGATGAGGCACCTTTGTGATATGATAGGGCTGGGAAGGGCGACGGGAGAGCTCGTTCTTGACGCTCGGCGCCGCGGCGGCGGTCCAGGCCGCCCCACCAGGGAGAAGTCTTGCATGGCGTGGAAAGTAGACCGGGAGCACTCCAAGATCACGTTTCGTGTCAAGCATCTGCGCTTCACCACCGTGCGAGGCCGCTTCCTTCGTTTCGCCGGTTTCATCCACATCGACGAGGAAAATCCCCTGAAGTCCCTGGTCGAGGGCACAGTCGACACGGCAAGTGTGCGGACAGGCATTGGGCCCCGGGACCAGAGCCTGAAAGCCTCCGGTTTTTTCGACGTCGGCCGTTATCCCAAGATGACCTTTCGCAGCACCCGGATCGGCGCCTTTGAGGGCAACCGCTTTCCCGTTCACGGCGAGCTAACCATCCGCGACGTGACGCGCGAGGAAGTGTTCGAGGTGATCGACAAGGGCGAGCTGCCAGCCGAGGGCGACCGGCGTCGCTGGGCGTTCGAGGCGACGATCGCGCTGAACCGCAAGGACTATGGCCTGAAGTGGAACCCTCTGCTGGAGCTCGGAGGGCTGCTGGTAGGTGACGAGGTGCAGGGCCTGGCCGAGATCCAGGTCGTCCAGGAATAACCACCCGCGCGGCCGGGAATGGGCAGGCCGGCGAAGGGGTGCAGTCACAGACGAACGGAGTTGCTATGACAGGCAGGGACAACACGCGGAAAGTTGGCCTGGGCAGGATGGTGAGCACCGCCGTGCTCCTGGTTCTTTTCCTCCCTCTCGTGGTCGTCCTCCAGGGTGACGTAACGGCGCAGAATGAGTACCAGGAGATGATCGAGTTCAACCACAGGGCGCACGTTGGCGCCGGCGTGCAGTGCCTCTTTTGCCACCCCAATACGATGAACGGCGCGGTCGCCGGCATCCCCTCCGTTGAGAAGTGCATGGGCTGCCACCGCAGTGTCAAGGTGACCACCCCCGAGGGCCAGGCCAGGGTCGACACCCTGGTACGCTTCTGGGAGGCGGGCGAGCCCCTCCTGTGGCCCAGCATCGTGGACATGCCCGACTTTGTCTACTTTGCCCACCGGCCCCACATCGCCGCCGGCAAGAACTGCGAAAACTGCCACGGCAATGTCAGCCAGATGGGCATGGCCCGCGAGGTCAAGCGCATCAACATGGGCTTTTGCCTGAACAACTGCCACCGCCACCAGGATGAGGCCAAGCGCGAACGCCTGATGGCCTGCGCGACCTGCCACCAGTAGGGCCAGGAGAGCGAGAGACGAACCATGCCAAAGCCATTGAGCCGTCGACAATTCCTCCAAGTTGGAGCGCTGACGACTGCGGCCTGGGCCGTCAGCGGCTGCACCGTCAACCTTCAGCGCAAGGAGTACCTGGAGTCGTGGGTCCGGCCGCCAGAGGAGGGCCTGCCCGGCCAGAGCCTGTGGTATGCGAGTACCTGTCGCGAGTGCCAGGGTGGCTGCGGCATCATCGTCCGCGTCAGCGAAGGGCGAGCACGCAAGATCGAGGGCAACCCGCAGCACCCCGTGAACCGGGGCAAGCTGTGTGCCCGGGGGCAGGCCATGCTCCAGGGCCTGTACGATCCCGACCGCGTGCCGGGTGCCGTCCGCCAGGTGGAGCGGGGCACGCAGGAATTCGAGCCGCTCTACTGGGAGATTGTCATCCCGGAGCTCGTGGCTCAGCTGCGCGACACGGACCCCGGTGGCGTCGCCTTTCTCGGTGGCAACCTCTCGACCCACCTCTGGAATGTGGTGACCCGTTTCAGCCAGGCCCTGGGCGCGCGCCCGCCCGTCGTCTACAGCCTGGGCGAGACGCTTTCGGGCCAACAGGCGCTGTCGTCTAGCAGCACGCAGTTGTTCGGCTCGCCGGACGTACCCTATTATGACATCGGCAACGCCGAGATCGTCTACTCCTTCGGGGCCAACTTCCTCGAGACCTGGATCTCGCCGGTGCTCTACAGCCGGGCCTACGGCGATAAACGCCGTGGCGACCTGGGCCAACGCGGGCTGCTGGCCCAGTTTGAGTCGCGGCTGTCCAGCACGGCTGCCTCGGCCGACGAGTGGGTCCCTCTCCGGCCGGGCACTGAGGGACTGGCAGCCCTGGGCCTCGGCAAGCTGCTCGTCGATGGTGGCCTCGCCGGCGGCCAGGAATTCGCGGCCCTGTACGATGCGGTGAATATGGATCAGGTGGTCGAGGCCACCGGCGTGCGCATCGAGACCTTCCAGCGCCTGGCGCGGATTTTCGCCAGCGTGCCAAACGTCCTGGCCATCCCCGGCAGCACCGTTGCTGCCCACGAGGGGGGCACTGCGGCCATGACCGCCGTGCAGTCGTTGAACCTGTTGGCGGGCCGCCTTGGCCAGCCCGGTGGTGTCTACCTGCCGCCCCTGCCGCCGGGCGACGACTTTGTCCCAGCCCCCCTGTCCACTTATGCCGACGTCGAGGCCCTCATTGCCGATATGGCTGCCGGGCGGGTGCAGGTCCTCATGGTGCACGGCACCAACCCCGTCTTTGAGCTGCCGCCCAGCAGTGGGTTCGTCGAGGCCCTCCAAAACGTACGCCTGGTCGTGTCGTTCAGCCCGATGGTGGACGAGACGGCCGCCGCCGCCGACCTGATCCTGCCCGACCACACCACGCTGGAGGGTTGGGGATACCACGTGCCCGTCGTGGCCGACCGCACGGTCGTCAGCAGCCAGCAGCCTATCATTCGCCCTCTGTACCAGACGCGGGCGACCGCCGACATTTTCCTGGCCCTGGCCGCAGAATTGGGCGGCGATCTGGCCCAGGCGCTGCCGTGGGCCAACGAGGCGGACTTTCTGACCGAGACCCTCGCTCCCTTGGCCGGCGAGGCGGACACCCCGGAGGCCTTCTGGGCCAACTTCCGGCGCCAGGGTGGAGACTGGGCCGATGCCCCCGAGCTGCGTACGCCCGAGCTCGCCGGCGCTCAGGCCGCGCCCCTGGAGGTGGACCTGC
This sequence comes from Anaerolineae bacterium, assembly GCA_041300865.1. Lineage (GTDB taxonomy): Bacteria > Chloroflexota > Anaerolineae > JAAYZQ01 > JAAYZQ01 > JAAYZQ01. Next base: position 46,282 of record JBFYTF010000170.1, on the reverse strand, counting down.
CCGCCGCCGAGGAGGAGGCATTTCCCTTTGCGCTGCACCTCTACCCCTCGGTCACCCTGTTCGATGGGCGAGGGGCAAACAAGAGCTGGCTGCAGGAAACACCTGACCCCATGACAACCCTCATGTGGCAGACCTGGATCGAGGTCCCCCGCGAACAGGCCAACGAGCTTGGCCTGGAGGACGGCGACGTGGTGCGCGTCATCTCGCCGGCCGGCGAAGTGGAGGCACCCATCTATCGTTTCCCGTCCCTGGCCCATGGCGTGGTGGCCATGCCCCTCGGCCGGGGCCACGAGCATTACGGCCGCTATGCCAAGGACATGGGCAGCAACCCCCTCCGCCTGCTGGGCTCGGCAAGCAACGAGAGTGGCGCCCTCACCTGGGCCTCGACGCGCGTTCGCCTCGAGCCCACCGGCCAGCACCAGGATCTCTCGCGTTTCGAAAGCCCGGAAGGCATGGAGTACATGTTGGAGGAGCACTAGGCGATGTCGGAAGACCAAAACCAAGACAAGTACCTGTGGGGCATGGCCGTCGACCTGGACCTCTGTACCAGCTGCCAGGCCTGCATCGTGGCCTGCCACGCCGAGAACAACGTGCCGTCGGTGGGCCTGGTGGAGACCATCAACAACCGCGCGATGCACTGGATCTGGATCGAGCGCCACTGGCAGGAGCACCCTGACCAGGTGACGGCCACGTTCAGGCCCATGCTCTGCCAGCACTGCCAGCATGCGCCCTGCGAGCCGGTCTGCCCGGTGTATGCCACCTACCACGACACCAACGACGGGCTCAACATCCAGGTCTATAACCGCTGCATCGGCATCCGCTACTGTGGCGTCAACTGTCCCTACAAGGTGCGCTACTTTAACTGGTTCGACCCCTACTTTCCCGAGCCCTTGAACCAGCAGCTCAATCCCGACGTCACTGTGCGCCGGCGGGGCATCATGGAAAAGTGCAGCTTCTGCGTGCAGCGAATCCGCCGCGCCCGTGAAGAGGCCCGCGCGCAGTCCATCCCGTTCGACACCGAAGCGGTGCAGCCCGCCTGCGTGCAGACTTGCCCCACGGGGGCCCTCATCTTTGGTAACCTGGACGAGCCGGAGAGCCGGGTTTCGCAGCTCTTTCGCAGCCCACGGGTCGAATTTTTGCTGGACGAGCTCGGAACCAACCCGAAGGTGGCCTACCTGAAACGAGGCGAATCCAATGTCCGTATTGAGTAGAGCAAGAAGCCGGGCAGAGGCGGCGGCCGCCGCCCGACCACACGAAGTCGATCACACCGAGTCGCTGCTCCACGACCCGCGGCCCCGGGAAGAGATGAACCAGATGGTCCTGGATGCCATGCAGGATACCGGCCGGGAGTATCGGATGGTTATTGGCATCCTTCTGGTCCTGGTCCTGGTTTCCTTTATCACCGTCTGGCTGTACATGATCTTCAGCGGCATGGGTGTTACCGGGCTGCGCCGGCCCAACTACTGGGGCATTTTTATCGCCAGCTTTATCTTCTGGATCGGCATCAGCCACGCCGGCACGTTCATCTCGGCCATCCTGCGCATCTTTGGCGCCGAATACCGGCGACCTATCACCCGCGCGGCCGAGATGATGACCTCAACGTCCCTCATCGTAGCCGCTTCGTTTCTGGGCATCCACGTCGGCCGGGTGTGGCTCTCGTACTGGATCATCCCCTACCCCAACCAGCGCGGCCTGTGGCCCAACTACCACTCGCCCTTCCTGTGGGACGAGATGGCCATCGTCACCTACCTGGTGGGCAGCACCCTCTACCTCTTCCTGCCCCTCATCCCCGACCTGGCCATGGCCCGTGACCGGATCGCCAGCGGCTGGCGCCACCGGCTCTACCGCACCCTGGCCCTCGGCTGGCGCGGCACCGAGCAACAATGGCACCACTTGAACGTGGCCATCAAGATCTTTTCCATCGTCATCATCCCGGTCATGTTCTCCGTGCACACCATCGTTTCCTGGGACCTGGCCATGACCAAGGCCATCGGCTGGCGGAGCTCGATCTTTGCGCCCTACTTTATCGTCGGCGCGGTCTATTCCGGGCTCTCGGCGGCGGTCACGGTGCTGATCATTGCCCGCTCCAGCATGAAGCTGCACTACTTTATCCGCCAGGAACACCTTGACGCGCTGGTCAGGCTGGTGTTCATCTTTTCGTTCGTCTGGGTCTATTTCTTCTTCGCCGACTTTTTGATGGAGTGGTATGGCGGAGACGCGGCGGGGCACACCATTATCGCTATTCAGACCACGGGCCAGATGGCGCCCTTCTGGTACACCATGCTGTTCCTGAACATTGTCGTGCCGTGGCTGACCCTCTGGAACAAACGAATACGGCGCTCGATCCCGGCGCTGCTGCTCATCACCGTGGGCATTAACGCCGGCATGTTCCTGGAGCGCTATATCATTGTCACCGGCTTCCTGCGGCGCAACCACCTGCCCTTCAACTGGGGCGATTATACGCCGTCCATCGTCGAGATTTCCATCGTCTTTGGCGCGTTGTGCACCTTCCTCCTCTTTTACGCGCTGCTGTCGCGCCTCATCCCGATCATCCCCGTCTGGGAGGTGTTCGAGGGGCAGTTGGCCCACAGTCTGCGGCGGGTGGGCAAGGCGCGGGTGTCCAGCGTTGCCGAGCTGGAGGAGTAGCCGGAGAAACAAGGTGTCAGGAGGCAGAATGGCCATGGCCGACACAGCTCTTGTTATGGGTTCATTTCAGGACATCGATCCGACCGTCGATGCGCTGGACCGATTGCGCGCCTTGGGCATCCCCGAGGAGAATATCAGCGTCCTGTCGCACATTCCGCTTTCCGAGAGGGTGCTGGGGCGGCCCCACCGCTTTTCCTGGCTGCCGGTCGTTGCCCTGGTCAGCGCCGCCCTGGGCCTCTTGATCGGGCTCTTTTTCACGGGGATCACCCCCCACCTGTACATCATCCGCGTGGGCGGCCAGCCCATCGTACCCTTTCCGCCAACGCTCCTGCTACTGTATGAATTCATCATGCTGACCCTGATCCTGGGCACCTTTACCGCCTTCATGGTGCTGAGTCGCTTTCCCGACCGCAGGCCGGAGCCGTACGACGTGGAGCTCAACACCGGCCGCATCGCGGTCGTGGTCGAGGCTCCGTCAGACAGGCGGGAGGACGTTGTCGCCGCCCTGGAGGAGCTCGGTGCCGAGGACATCGGTGAGCCAGAACGGAGGAGCCTATGATCCGGCGCCTGATCCCCCTCATCGTGATCTTGTTGGTCGTCGTCCTGGTAGGGCTGTTCATCTACGAGGTCGTCGCCATAGATTGGCTAAGCTTCATGGAGGATCAGCCGTCCCTCACCTACCAGGAGCCACCCCGCCGCCTGGCCGCCGAGGAGGCAGTGCCCATCTCGCGCCCGGTCTGGCACGACACGCCGGCCAACCTGGTCAACCCGGTGCCGGCCGACGAGGTGTCGCTGGAGCGGGGTGCCCTTCTCTATGACATGCACTGCGCTGTTTGCCACGGCCCGCAAGGTCAGGCCGATGGCCCCGTTCTCGAGTTCTGGGCCGAGGGCGCCCGCCGGCCCGCCAATTTGACGGAGCAGCGCATCGCCCAGTATCCCGACGCGGGGTTGTACCAGGTCATTACCCAGGGCATCGGGGCCATGCCCCCGCTCCGCGAGAACGTCACCGAGCGGCAGGTCTGGGACATTGTCAACCATGTGCACACCCTGCAACCCTGATGGACGGAAAGGAACGCGGTCGATGAAGAAAATCCTGGCTCTTGCCATCTTGATACTGGTCATCGCGGCCTGCGAGAGTCCGCAGCCGCTGCCCGACGCACCCACCCCCATCCGCACCCTCTATCCCGCCACGCTGCCGGCCGTCGTGACGCAGCCACCGTCAGGCACCCAGGTGGCCGAGGGCGACGAAACGCCTGAGGCGGGCGGCGAGGCGGGCCCCGGCGACGCGACGGTACTCGCCGGAGAGCAGGTTTTCGAGCAGAACTGCGCTGTGTGTCACAACCTGACGGCTGAAACCAAGGTCGGCCCTGGGCTGGCCGGCCTGTTTGAGCGGGACCAGCTGCCCAACGGTGAGCGCGTCACCGACGACAACCTGCGGGTGTGGATCACCAACGGCGGTGGGCAAATGCCGCCTGTGCCCCTGCCCGAGGATGAGCTGAACGCCGTGATTGTTTTTCTCCACCAAGCGACCCAATAGGCCGCTCTAGCAGGACGTCGACGCATCGTGGCAGTTGTTGATCAAAACCAAAGAATGAGCCTCTGGGCTCTCGTTCTGCACCTCAGGCCCCACTGGCAGGTGCTGCTCATGCCACTGTTTCTGTGGGGCTTTGTCCTGGCCGGGGGCGAGGAGGCGGTCCATCTCATAGATGCCCGTTTCTGGCTGGTCTTTTTCGTCATCCACATCCTGTTCTACGGCGGCGCAACCGCCCTCAACTCTTACTACGACCGGGACGAAGGCCCGGTAGGCGGCCTGTGGAACCCGCCAAAGGTCACCCGCCAGTTGTGGACCTTTGCCGTGGGCCTGCAGGTACTCGGACTCATCCTCATGGCCTTCATCAGCCTGCCCCTCTTCCTCCTGTCCGTCGTCATGGGCGTCGTCGGCACCGCCTACTCGCACCCTGCCACGCGCCTCAAGGCGCGGCCATGGGCCAGCCTCCTCCTGGTCAGCATCTTCCAGGGCATGGGGGGCACGGCGGCGGGCTGGCTTTATGTCACCGACGACCTGAGCAGCCTCCTGGCCCTCAAGCCCCTCGCCGGTCTGCTGTCGGCCGCCCTGGTTATCACCGGCTTCTATCCCCTGACTCAACTTTACCAGCGCGCGGAGGACCGCAGACAGGGCGTCATCTCTTTTGCGGTGTATGCCGGCGAGTGGACCTTTGCCCTGGCCATCGCCTGCCTGCTGGCCGGCGCCGCCCTCATGGGCACTCTCTGCTGGCTCTACCTCGGCCACCTGGAGGCCATCGTGGTCGGCCTGTCGCTGCTGGGCCAGGCGGGGCTGGTGGGCCTCTGGTGGCGCAGCTACGACGACGACAATGTCCACCGCAACTATCAGTGGATGATGTTCCTGGGCTACCTGATGACCGGTGGCTTTATGGGTTTTCTCCTCTGGCAGCTGCTACAGGGCCTGTAGCCAAATCGGAAAGAACTGCGAAACATGACCAATTGGGATGCCGATGTGATCGTCGTGGGCGCCGGAGTCGCCGGCTCAAGCGCCGCCCTCCTCCTGGGCCAGGAGGGCTACCGGGTCCTCCTCCTCGACCGGGCCACCTTTCCCCGGCACAAGACGTGCGGTGAGGGCATCATGCCCGAAGGGGTCCGCATCCTGGCCTCGCTGGGCCTGATGCGCGACCTGCTGAGCGCGGGCAGCGGACTGGCCCGCGGCCTGCGCTTCCGCAGCCAAGATGGCACCTGGGCCCAGGCCGACTTTCCGCCGGTGGACGGCCAGCCGGCCTGCAGCGTCGTCATCCGTCGCTACGAGCTCGACTACCTGCTCCTGGAGCGGGCCGCGGCCCTGCCGAACGTCAGCGTGCGGGAGGGCTTTACCGTGAGCGAGGCGGTCTACGACGACGGGGCGATCCGGGGGGTGACCGGGCGGACGACCGGCCGCCTCTCCGCGCCCGAAACGCTGCGCGCCCCGCTGACTCTCGCGGCCGACGGCATGCACAGCAAGTTCCACAACCGCTACGGCATCGAGAAGACCGTGCTGCGGCGGCAGCGCTGGGGCATCGCCGGGCACCTGCAGGGTGTCGAGGCGGCAGAGCCCTTCATCGAGGTCTTTTTTCAGGAGGGTCACGAGATCTATGCAGCGCCCCTGGCCGACGACCTGGTGCTCGTCGCCATCCTGATGGAGAAGAAGGGCATGGGCGCCTTTCAGGGCAACCTGCCCCAGGCCTACCACCGCTTCCTGCAGGCTTCGCCGGGCTTTGGTGAGAGGGTCGGGAACAGTGTGGTGGTGCCGCCGGTGGCCGCCCGCGGCCCGCTGGGCTTTCGTGTGGATCCAGTCTACCGGCCGGGCCTGCTCCTCGTGGGCGACAGCGCCGGGTTCCTCGACCCCATCACCGGCGAGGGGATGACCCTGGCGCTCAAGAGCGTCCAGGCGGCCGTGCCCATCGCGCGGCGCGCCCTGCAGACGGGCGACGTCAGCGACGCCGCCCTGGCACCCTACGCCGCCGAGCGGGCGCGCATCACCCACGACGTCTACAAGCTGACCAAGCTCATGCTCGACGTGACGCGCTACCCCGTCCTGGCCAACCGCGCCGTGCGCCACCTGGGGCGCGACCCGGCGCTGTTCCAGAAACTGCTGGGCATCGTCACCGGTACCAGCCGCTACCGCGACTTGACCGTGCGCGACCGGCTGGCCCTGGGTCTCGGTTGAGGGGAAAGTGATGCTCAAACAGCGGGCGCGGGGACCGGAGTTGCTGGATGGGGAGGATTTCGGGCTGGCCGAGGTACACCAGACATTTGACACGCTGCCGACGGTGAACCGCCTGTTCGGCGGGGTGCGGCCGGCGCTGTCTTTTTTCCGCCGCGAGAGCCGCGGCTGGGCTCCGGGCCAGGAGGTAACCGTTCTCGACGCCGGCTGCGGCGTCGGCGACGTAGCGCTTGCCCTGGTGCGCTGGGCGCGGCGAGCGGGACATTCGCTCCATGTCCACGGCATCGACCGGCACCCCCTCGTCGTCGAGCTGGCCCGCGAGAACTGCACAGGCTTTCCCGAGATCGAGATCACGTGCGGCGATGTTCTGGCCCTCGAGGGGCGCGAGGGCGGGCAGCCCTACGACTATGTCCACGCCTCGCAGTTCGTGCACCACTTTCCCGACGAGGAGGTGGCGCCGCTGCTGCGGCACATGCTGAGCCTGTGCCGGCGCAAGGTGGTTGTCAACGACCTGGTGCGCGCGCCCCTGGCCTACCTGGCCACCTGGATCTTTACCCTCACGACGGCACCCGTCTTTCGCCACGATGCCCGCCTCTCGGTGCGGCGCGGATTCCGCCTGGACGAGCTGACCCGTCTCCTTCACGCCGCCGGGCTGCGCTCGTTCGCCCTGGAGAAGCACTTCTTCTACCGCTTCTTGCTCATCCTCGACAAGGAGCGGTCGTAGCAGGCTAGACCCGGGGCGCCTCCCGCCTGCGTTGCGGGCCAGGACGAGCCGGCCTGCAGGCCGATCAGCCCAACAGCGCGGAGAGCCCCAGCGCGTCGAGGCGTTCCACGGTCGGCGCGCCGGTCTCCGCGTCCCAGCCCATCCTCTCGTAGAAGCGGCGAAGGAACCAGGCGAAATCCTCGTCCTTGATGCCGCTGCCTTCCAGAGGACCGCTGTCGAAGGCGGTCATCACCCGCCGCGGCAGGCGGTCGTTGGCGGCGCTCGAACCTTCCCGCAAGTTCAGCAGCCGGGAGAGCGTCTGCGCCCGCTCGCCGATGGCCAGGACGTCGTGTATGCCGTGCTCGACGCCCGTCACCCCGGACATGACCTCCGCCATCTGGGCGTAATCGTAGCAGTAGAACTGGCAGATGAGCGCGCAGTCCAGGAAGTGGGACCAGTTGAGCTCGTGGTAAAAGACGGTCGACTTTGGCTCGTCGAGAGCCCGCCGAGACAGGGGGGCTAACGGCTCGGGCAAGGCGGTGTTCACGCGGCGCATGCCTCCAGGGCGCAGGTAGGCCGTGTCGTGCATGTTCATCTCGTGGTCGGCACCCACGGGCGCCACGGCGTAGCCGACCCCCATGGCCGGCTTCAGGCGGGGCTCGTGCATGGGCAGCTCCTGGCGGCGCACGGTCATGTTAAAGGGCTGCGACGCGGGGCCAAGGAGCTCCGCCATGCGGTCCACGCCTTCGGCCAGGAAGTCGCCAAAGCCCTCGCGGCGGCCGATCATCTCGACGGAGCGGACGAGCACATTGCCGTCTCCCCAGCGATACTCCAGGCCGCCGGTGTCTGCCGTCGTCAGCAGGCCGTTCTCGAAGCATTCCATGGCAAAGGCGATGCACACGCCTGTGGAGATGGCGTCGAGGCCGTAGGTGTTGGCCAGCTCGTTCGCCTTGAGCACGGCCAGGTTGTCCTCCACACCGCAGCAAGGGCCGAAGGCGCCCATGGCCTCGTACTCCGCCCCGCCGTACACGGGATCCAGGTGCCGGTAGGGGTCCTGGTGCTCGTTCTGAAAGACCTGCTTGCAGCGGACGGGGCAGCCGGCGCAGGTGTCCCTCCCTTTGAGGAATATCTCGTAGTTGCGCTTGCCGCTCAATAGCTCCGGATGCTCAAAGACGGGCGCGCCAAAGTTGCGGGTGGGCAGGCCCCCGACGGCGGCCAGGTTCACCAGGCTGTCCTGTGTGCCGCGGCCCGTGGGTGACGTGGCCCAGGCCATCTCCTTCTTGTAGTTCTCGCCCAGCCAGCGCGCCACGGCCGTCACCCGTTTGCGGTCGGCAACGGGCACGTTGAGCGTGCCGCGCACTGCCACCGCCTTCAGATTCTTCGAGCCCATCACGGCACCCAAGCCGTTGCGCCCCGCCGCCCGGTTGACGTCGTGCATGACGGCCGCATAGCGTACCCCGTTCTCGCCGGCAGGCCCGATCTGGGCAACGCGCGCCCGCTCTCCCGCATCACCCAGCTCCTCGCGGATGCCCGCCTGCGCCGGGCCGGTGGTCAGCCCCCACAGGTGCTCGGCCGGCCGGATCTCGGCTTCGCCGTCGTCGATCCAAAGATAGACGGGCGACGCGGCGCGGCCGTGCACGACCAGGGCGTCATAGCCTGTCCGTTTGAACTCGTGCCCCCACCACCCGCCGGCCTCGGAGCTACCCAGCACGCCGGTGAGTGGCGACTTGGCCCCCACACCGTGGCGGCCGGCTCCCGGGAAGTTGCTCCCTTGCAGGACCCCGGGCGCAAAGATGAGGAGGTTGTCGGGGCCGAGAGGATCCGTGCCCGCCGGCAGGTCGCGCAGCAGCAGGTAGGCCACCAGTGCCCGGCCACCGGCCAGCAGGCGATAGACGTCGTCGGAGGGCGTTTCCACGTGCACCTGCCCCGCGGTCAGGTCCACGTGCAGCAGCTTGCCATGGGTTCCACCGATCATGTCAGCACCTCTTTCCATAGGATTCGGTACGGCAACTCGATCACGCGTCAGCCCATCTGACAGCTTGGGACGGCGCTGCCCCACTGCTGCTCGCTCTGCAGCCACGACGAGAATCGCCGCGTATGCCTGGTGCTCCTCTTACCGGTCCTGCACCCGGCGTGTGAGCCACAGGAGCAGGGCAATGACCAGGACAAAGATGCCGTCGGCGGCGAGGGTGAGCGCAAAGGCGGAGGCCAGGTAACTGGCCACACCGCCCACAGCCTGCACCACGTCGGCGGGGATGGACGGGATCCCGCCCACGAGAAGCAGGATGGACGCCAGGAGGCCCAGGAAGATGAGGACCGGCCGGACGGTGGTCATGTCCGATTGGCTGGGCAACATGGCGTTCGAGATGGCAAAGATGAGATAGAGCCACAGCCAGAAATCCGGCACGCGTACCATGGCGGCCAGGGAGGCCATCATGTCCTGGGACTCGCCGGCCAAGAAGCGGGCTACGACGTCGTCCAGCCCCAGCACGAGCCGCCCGATGAGCAGGATCACGGCGGTGGCACCGACGAGTGGGGCGACGCCGATGAGGCTGGCCCGCAAGGGGTCGACCTTGCCGACGCGCACCGACCCGAGGGAAACGCTGTAGCGTCCCCTGGGCACAGGCCCTAACGACACCTTGCTGACGCGCACCCCGAGGATCGTGGCCATCAGCCAATGGCTCAGCTCGTGGACGACGACGCCGGGCAGGATGAGGACGAAATAGAAGACCATGGCCACGGCCGGGTCTCTTGTCCAGCGCAGGCTGAGCTCCTGCATGCTGTTAAGGATCCAGGTTTTCACCCACAGCAGGGGCAGCAGGGCCGCCGCCAGGGCGACAAAGGGCGTCCACAGGCCGGACATCAGCTGTGCCCCGGCACCCTGTCGCCTTGCGTCAGGCCAGGGAGCCGCGGCGAGGGCCACGAGTGGCATCGGCGCCGGGCCGGCCGACGAGGTCGACCACGACGACCTCCGGGCGGCAACAGAAGCGGGCCCGCGGCGTGCCAAAGCCCTCCATGCCCAGGCCGCGGCTGACGTACAGGTGCGTCTTGCCTTCCTGATAATGGCCCGCTTCGTAGCGCTTGCCGTAGCGCGAGCTGGTGACGATGGCCCCGAAGCCTGGCAAGCGCCACTGGCCCCCGTGGGTGTGCCCCGCCAGGTAGAGGTCCACGCCCAGCTCGGCCGCCCGGGGCATGAGGTCCGGGGTGTGGTACGCGAGCAGGGTGAGGGCGCCTGGTGGAGCCCCGGCCAGCAGCCGGCGCAGGTGCTCCCCATCGGCAGCCCGGTCGTGGGTGCACGTCACGCCCATGATCCACAGGTGGTAGCGATCCGACCGCACCTCCACGGCGTGGTTTTCCAGGACGGTGATGCCCGCCGCGTCCAGGACGGGGCGCAGCAGGTGGGTACGGTCTACCTCGGGCGAGCCCCAGATGGCATAGCACCGTGGAATGGCCTGGAGCCGGGCCAGGAGCTCGTCCAGGTCGGCGATGGCCTGCGGGTCGTCGTTGTACGTCGTGTTCAGATAATCCCCGGTCAGGACGACCAGGTCGGGCTCCAGCCCGGCGACCAGCCCCGGCAGCGCGCGGTCCCGGCGGGTGAGTCGCTCCACGTGCAGGTCGGAGAGCTGGACGATGCGCAGCGGGCCGCCGGGGTTGGCCAGCTGAGGGATGACGAGCTCCAGACGGGAGACCTGGATGCGAAACGGCTCCACCAGGCTGCCGTAGGCCAGCAAGAGCCAGAGGGCAACCTGCGCGGAAGCCTGCAGCAGCCAGGGCAACGCCGCTGCCGGGGCCGCCACCGGCGGCTGGGACACAAGCCCCAGCACCAGGGCGACCAGCACTGCCCCGAGCCCGCGCAGCAGGCTGAGGGCCATGAACGGCGGCTGGATGGGTCCAAAGGAGGAGCCGCTGCGCGGCAGGAGTGCCAGCAACGCCCAGTCGGCCAGGGCCAGGCCCAGCAGGAGGCCGGCCGTTGACCAGCCCCAGGCCGGGCCGGCGGCGTAAGCCCAAGCCCAACCGGCCAGGCCGGCGAGGGCCAGGGGCAGGGGTGCTACCAACCAAGGAGACCACTTCCCGGGCTTCTCGGTGAGGAGCAGGAGCGTGTAGAACGGATTCTCGCCCAAGAATTTCACGATGGGCATTATACCATCGCTCGCCGGGGCGGGCAACTTGTGACCACCCGCGGCGTCAGCTCGAGGGACAGCAGGGTCAGTTCTACCGGGTCGCCTTGGCCTCTTGTCTAACATGGTTCGCCAGCCTATGCCCATGCGAAGTACTATTGCTCTAGATTCGTCCTTGTCGCCAGCGCTCATAGATCAGGCAGCAACGATCTTTCCGGCCCAGTCCGCAGCTCGCTCCAGCTCACCCTCCTTCAGAGGACCTTCCCGGTCCACGACGATAAAGCCCTCCGGGGGAACGGCCACAATGCCTCCCTTCTTGGCGAGCCGGTCAGAGATGGGCGCCGCCGCGAAGCCAAGGAACCCGACCAGCGAGAGCACAAAGCGCGATGTGACCTGGCTCATGTCCCCGCGCGTGTCAAAGCCCGCCACGCGCACGCCTGCAAGGGCCCTGGAGGGCAGGCCTTTCAGCCACTTGGTGATTGCCGGCGTGGGCCGGGAGCCCCACGTGGGCGAGCCGACGAGCAGCAGGTCTACGCCCGCCAACTGCTCTGGCCTGGCGTCAGCCACATTGACGACGATGACCTCCCCTTGGGGCGCAAGGGCCGCGCTGATGGCCTGCGCGACCATTGCCGTGTTGCCGAACTTGGAATCATACACGACGAGTGCTTTCACGGGCAACCACCTCCTGCCTGTCTAGAGCGAGTCCGGAGCCACCAGGACCACGTTGTCCAAGACCTCGCTACTCTCTAAAAGCGCATTGGCCTGGGGCGCGCCTCCAAGATCGGGAACGGATTACCGAAGGCATGGCTCACTGCTGCACGGCCGAGGTGCCCCGCCCGAGCTGAAATAGCCGCCAGGCGATCAGGATGTACCAGATCAGTCGAAACGGGGCCGAGAGAGCAGGCAGCAGGAATGCGATCTCGGGCGCAAAGGCCACTGCGACGAAATAGCTCAACACGAGACCATTTGCCGCAATGCCCGCCACCGCCGCGGCCTTGCCAAAGACGCGACTACGGAGCATGACGAGCGAGACAATCAGGCCGGCCAGGGCCACGAGGAGCAAGCTCAAGTGAATGCCGCCGGGATCGTGGATAGCCAGCAGCGCTTCCCCGGCCGCCAAAAACGTGGCCTGCTGTGCCTCCGTGCCCACGGTGACATAGCGGTCGCTGAGCGCCAGCATGGGCAAGGCCTGATTCGAGGCCAGGTATACGGCGACTCCTACCAGCTCGCAGGCCAGTGCCACGGTCATGGCGCTCTTGTTGAATCGCCCTAGAGCGCCATAGAGGGCCAGAAACATCAGGCCTACGAGCGCGTACTCGACGATGTCAAACAGGTCGAGCAGGACAAGCCCCAGGAGCACGTTTTCCTGAAGCAGCACAAACCAATCGACGACGCTGATGGGTGGCTCCAGGTCCAGGATGCCCATGTCCAGCAGGACCGCGACCTCGACCCCAAAGTGCCTTCGAAAGACCAGGGCAGCGATGATGGCAGCCACTCCGCCGGCGATGTACACACCCTTCCAGCGTGGATCTGCGGTTTCGGAATCAACAATTCGATCGGCCGGTTGGGACATCTAGATCCCCTCCTTCTTTGAGCTGCCCTACCTTAGCTGTACGAGGCCGCAGGCAACTCGGGATGGACCATGATGGCTACAATACTCGCCTCTGGCAACTCTTCTCGCTTTCGGCCAGCAGCCAGGGCAAGCCTCTCCTTCTCGATGGGTGAGAGAAGGTCCGCAAACGCGCAAGAGCTAGCCGCCCGGTGTCACCGACCCGAGCGCCATGAAGGAAAAGATTGTAAAGTCCATGCAGAAGTGGATTAACCAGGCCCAGAAGAAGCCGCGTGTTTCCAACATGGCCTTGCCCATCAGCCAGCCGGGGATGAAGGCCATGACAACCCCTAGAAGGCCGTAAGGCACACCGTAAAAGTGCGCGAGTCCGAAATAGACGGCGGTCAGCAAGAGGGCGTGCACCGGGCCCACGGGCCCCTCGAGTGCAGCCAGCCAGGGGGCGCGGTAGAGCATCTCCTCGCCGAAGGCGTTGCTGGCGGCAAAGAGCAGGACAAAGGGAAGCAGGGGCAGAAGGTCCAGTAGGGAGCCAAAGGAAGGCGGGCTGCCGAAGGCAAAGATAAACACGAGCAAGCCCAGGCACATGGCGCCGGCAATGGCCGGCCCCAGGATGCGCCAGGATGGTGGCCTGTTGAGGATCCAGGGAATGGGTGCTGCCGGCGCATCGAGCTTGCCCTTCACGAAAAAGAACCGATCAAATCCGCCCACCAGAACCCGCATGACCAGTACCATCAGGATCGCGGCGGTGGCACGGACGATCTGGCCCGAGCCGACGTCTCTGACGAAGGAACTGGTGCCCAGCGGCCAGTTGATGGGCGCCAGAGACTGGTAGAACCGCTCCACAGCCCACGGCAGAAGCTGGACGGCCAGCAGCACGGCCGAGAACAGCCACAGAGGGCGCAGCCTTTGCGACAGCAGACTCAGGCCCAGCAATGCTGCGGCAATCCCGACTTGTGCCCAGAACAGCCAGGCAGGCTTGCTTCCGGTCAGCTCCACAAAAAGAATGTCCGGGAGCAAGGAGACCATCAAGGCGACACTCCAGGCCAGAACGACGTGGATTTGGCGGTCCAGCGTCGAGGCGCCTGGGCGCAAGTTCAGAACCATCTCTCTGGACACTCCTTTGCAGGCGGCATAAAAAGGCAGACAGCCAGGGCCGGACCTGATTTTCCGCGATCTCGACTTGGCTGGCAAATTTAGGGTGACGCGTGGCAAGCCATCACGTGCCGTCTTGCATGCCGCGAGGCCCTGGCCCAACCCTGTCCACCCGTTCTCTAGCCCACGCTCTCGATCCCCGAGTCGTCTGTGCTCAGCTCGACCAGCTCGCCGGTGACGGTATACACCACTCGCTCGCACAGGTTGGTGATGCGGTCGGCGGCACGCTCCAGGTTGTGCGCGGCCCACAGTAGTTGGTTGGCCTGTTCGATGACCTCGGGTTCTTGCATGATGTGGGTCAGGAGTTCGTGGTAGATGTGGCGATACAGCCCGTCGATCTCGTCGTCCAACTTGGGGATGGAGCCCGCCAGTTCCACGTCGCGCTGTATAAATGCCACCAATGCCTCGTGGAGCATGTGCCGTACGTTGTGGGCCATCAGCGGCAGATCGATCAGCGGCTTGACCAGCGGCTGCTCGCCGATCATCAAATTGATGCGGGCGATCCCCTTGGCATAGTCCCCTATCCGCTCCAGCTCACCGGCGATCTCCAGGACGGCGGCCAACAGGCGCATATCGCTCGCCATCGGCTGCTGGGTCGCGATCAGGGTGAGCGCCTCGCCCTCGATAGCATAGCGCTTCTCGTTGATGGCGTGGTCGGCGGCGATGAGGCGCCGCGAGCCGGCGAAATCTCGCAGTTTGAGGGTCGCTACCGATGCCACGAGGGCCTCTTCGACCAGGCTGCCCAGAGCGATCACCTCGTCCTGGAGGCGGTTCAGTTCTTGGTCGAAAGCTCGACGGGTCATGCTTGTCTCCTATACCTTCTTCTGCACCTGGTGCCTCTCGTCGCGAGCCCCTCCAGGGCCGCCACATCGGCACCGTGCAGAAGGCCGGCTGCCGTGATGACGATGCTCTCGACGAGGTTGCCCATGGCCAGCACCGCCTCGTCGAGCTGTGGCAGCCTGTCCGCCGGCGCTTGTCCGGTCATGGGTCCTGCCGTCATGGGGCCGCAATGCCCAGCTCGGCGAGCCAGCTCCTGATGCGAAGGTCAAGCTCATCGCGCGCCTGGCGAAATTTGGCCAGCACCTCCTCTTCCGAGCCGTCAAAGACGGCCGGATCGTCGACCGGCCAGTGGAGGCGCCGGCCAACGCCCAGAAAAGTCGTGGGGCAATGGGCTTCTGCGTGGGCACAAACCGTGATCAGGTAGCCAAAGTGATGCTTGCCCAGGTACTCTGTCACGTCTTTGGCGCGCTGAGCGCCCAGGTCGTAACCGACTTCCTCCATCGCGCGCAGCGTGTAGGGGTTGATGCCTTTCGGCTCCAGGCCCGCGCTGTGCACCTCAAAGAATTCTCCGGCGTAGCGCCGCAGAATCGCTTCGGCCATCTGGCTGCGCGCCGAATTGCCGGTGCACAGGAACAGTACCTTTGTCTGCTGCATCCCACTCCCTCCAATCGATGGGGAACCCTAGCCGAACCGGCCCGTGATATAGTCCTCGGTCCGCTTATCGCGTGGACTGGTGAAGAGCTGCTTGGTCGGGCCTGCCTCCACCAGGTAGCCGGCACGACTCTCGTCCATGTTGAAAAAGGCGGTATAGTCCGACACGCGCGCTGCCTGCTGCATGTTGTGGGTGACGACGATGATGGTATAGTTCTCGGTCAGCTCGCGCATCAGGTCCTCGATCTTGAGCGTGGCGATGGGGTCCAGGGCCGAGGCCGGCTCATCCATCAAGACGACGTCCGGCGTGATGGCGATGGCGCGCGCAATGCATAGCCGCTGCTGCTGCCCACCCGACAGCGAATAGCCGCTCGCTGTGAGCTTGTCCTTGACCTCGTCCCAGAGGGCTGCCTGGCGCAGTGACCGCTCCACCAGTTCGTCCAGGTTTCCCCGGTAGCCGTTGATGCGCGCGCCCCAGGCCACGTTCTCGTAGATGCTCTTGGGGAATGGATTTGGCTTTTGGAAGACCATGCCCACGTGCCGGCGTACCTCGACGGGGTCCACGTCGGGAGCATAGATGTCCTGGCCCCGGAACAGCACCTGTCCGTGCGCGTGGGCAGAAGGCACCAGCTCGTTCATGCGATTGAAGGCACGGAGCATGGTGCTCTTGCCGCAGCCGGACGGGCCGATGATGGCCGTCACCTTGTGCCGCTCGACACTCAGGCTGACGTCACGGATGGCCCGGAAGGCGCCATAGTAGACGTTTAAATCGCGCACTTCGATGGCGTGCTGGCCATCAGGCGCTGACCGGGGCTCCCCGGTTTCGCGCCGCGGCGCGTCTGGCACGGCCTTGAGTTTTAGGGCAAACACAGTCATAGCCTCCGGCTGTAGCGGTTGCGGAGCAGAATCGCTGAGGCATTGAGCGCCAGCAGCAGCACCAACAACACGAGGATGGCCGCCGCGGCAATGTTGCGGAACTCGGCCTGCGGCCGCGACGTCCACTGGTAGATCTGGATCGGCAGCGTCGTAAACTTGTCGAATGGACCGGAAGGGTCCTTGTTGACAAAGGTGGATGCCCCGATGACCACCAGCGGCGCCGTCTCGCCGATGGCCCGCGACATGGCCAGGATCGTTCCGGTGAGGATGCCCGGCAGGGCGTTGGGCAGGACGTGCGACCACACCGTCTGCCACTTGGTGGCCCCCAGGCCGTAGCTGGCTTCGCGCAGCGAGGCGGGCACGGCGCGGAGTGCCTCCTGCCCGTTGATAATGATCACCGGCAGAATAAGCAGGGCCAGGGTCAGCCCGGCGGCAAGAATGGTGCGACCGTTGGCCGTCGTAGGGTCGGCCAGTCCAAAGACGGTCCCGCTCGTTAGCCCTTCCAGCGCGCGCACAAAGACGGCAAGGCCCAGCATGCCATAGATGATCGACGGCACGCCGGCCAAATTGCTGATGTTCGTACGGATGAGGTGGTTGACCCAGTTGTCGCGCGCGTACTCTTCCAGGTAGATCGCCGCACCGACCCCTACGGGAAAGGCGACCACGATCGTGATCAGAATGGTCCACAACGATCCCAGGATGGCGGTGCGCACGCCGGCTCGTTCGGGCTCGCTGGACTGCGGGGTGACGAGGAAGTTACCGTCAACCCACGACAGGAACTGCGCCTGTGCATCGGGGTAGTCCTGGGCGAGCTCGGCCAGGACCTCGTCGCGGTACAGCAGCGAATCGAACAGCGGCCAGGTTTGCTCTACCTCCGGCACGACCACCCGCTCCACGACCAGGTCGTAGACCTCCCTCTGGCTGCGCTGCGCAAACGGCCGTTCCGTCTCTAGCCGCTGGAACACTGCCGCTTTTAGGTTGTCTTGCAGGATCTGTACCAACTGCTCCCTGGATTGATCCTCGATGGGCACACCATCCACGGCCAGTGTGGCCGGTTCCACCGTGACCTGGACCGCCGCCAGCCCAAATGCACCGTTCAAGATGTTCAACAGGAGGGCGGTGAGCACGACAATGCCGACAATCGTGGAGGCCACGAACACCAGCTGCCACACGCGCGCCGAGCGATAGCGTGTGGGGAGGTTGTCGGCAAAGGCTTCGGCCTGCGGCCCTGTTTGCCCGTAAGGACCCTTGCTCATCAGTCGTACACCTCTCGGAAACGCCGCACTATGTTCTGGCTGATGACGTTGAGCATGAGGGTGATCACGAATAGCAGCAGGCCGATGGCAAAGATGCTGTTGTAGTCGATCGAGTCGTAGCTGAGATCCCCGCCACTGATGCGTACCATGTGACCGGTCATCGTCTCCGCCGAGCGGAACGGGTTGAAAGTGAAACTCGGGCCCTGGCCCGCGGCGATGGCCACGACCATCGTCTCGCCGATGGCCCGCGACATGGCCAGGAGAAAGGCCGCGGCGATGCCTGACAGCGCCGCAGGCACCACGACCTTGATCGCCACTTCCAGCTTGGTGGCACCCATCGCATACGCCGCCTCCCGCAGCGAGCGGGGCACGGCGCTCAGCGCGTCCTCGCTCATGGAGCTAACCAGCGGCAGGATCAGGATGCCGATCACCAGGCCGGCCGACGCCATGTTATAGATCTGCACCGTGTTCTGGCCCAAGATGCCGCGCAGCAGCGGCGTCATAAAGGTCAAGGCAAAAAAGCCATAGACGACCGTGGGGATGCCCGACAAGATCTCCAGGATCGGCTTGAGGATCTTGCTGGCGCGCTCCGAGGCGTACTCGCTCAGGTAGACGGCGACGCTCAGTCCCAGGGGCAGCGCCACGAGCATGGCGATAATGCTGGTCACGAGCGTCGCTGTGACGAGCGGCAGGACGCCAAACTGGCCGATCTGGGGGCTCCATTTGGTCCCGGCAAAGAACTCTACCGGCGATACCCGCCGGCCCCGGACAAGAACCTCGTCCGCGGTGTGGGCGGCCGCCTGTGTACCCTGCTGCCCCCGGACGACCGTGGCACTTTCAGCGCTCGCCTCCTGAACACGCACGATCTCGTCCTGGACCCGGACAAGGTCTCCGGCCCGGATGCCTGTCGCGCCAGGGGTCAGCGAAAACTCTGTCGCCTGGGCGTCGACTGGGGCAGCGAGAGCCCTGTTGCTGTCTTCCCATACCCGGCGTGTGAAAAAGCCCAGCGACTCCTTGCCCAGCTCAAACACGATGCCTATGGTCGTCAGGATCGAGAGTATACCGCACAGAAACAGAATGCCCTGGACCAGCACTTCGCGAATGCGTAGCCGTTTCCGCAAATCGATGGCCGCGTTCGCTCGCAGCGGTACAGCCAGGGACGCTGAACCCCGGTCGTGACCGTCGCAGCGCGATTCAACCACCATCTCGTCGTGCATCGTCTTTCTCCCGTCTAACAGCAGGGCAGCAACGCACCGTGGCGGCGCGTTGCTGCCGTCAAAACCCTGGTCCGGCTATTGGCCCGTGGCGTCGAGCCAGACCTGCTTCGAGGCGTCCAGCGCCTCGGTGCTGGCCGGGAAGTAGCCGACGGAGCTGATCTCCTCGTCCACGTACGTCAGGTAGTAGTTGAGGAAAGCCGCCACCTGCGGCTTTTCCAGCATGATCTCGGCTGTGGTGTACATGAACAGCGGCCGTGCCAACGGATAGCTGCCGTCCTCCACCGTCGCCGCGCTGGGTGCCACACCCTCGATGCCCAGCACGTTCAGCGTGTCCTGGTTCTCCTCGTAGTAGGCGTAGCCAAAGAACCCGACCGCATAGGGCGAACCCTGCACGCCTTGCACCAGCACGTTGTCGTCTTCACTCAGCTGCGTGTTCGGCGCATTCAGCAGCGGCGCCTTGTCGTCGCCGAACACCTCCTCGACAAAGTAGTCGAACGTCCCGCTGTCGGTACCCGGAATGAAGCGCTGGATCGGCTCCGCGGGCCAGCCGGCGTTGACGTCTGACCACTTTTCGGCGGTAAAGATCTGGGCCAGCTCTTCCATCGTGGCCCCGCTGACGAAAGTGTTGTCCTTGCTGACGACGACGGCCAACCCGTCGGTGCCGACGCGGAACTCCAGCGGCTCACGGCCAATGGCCTGGCAGTTCGCCACTTCTTCGTCCTTGATCGCGCGGCTGGCATTGGCGATGTCCGTCTCGCCCGTGGTGCAAAACCGCTCGAAGCCGCCGCCGGAACCGATGCTGTCGATGGTGATGGTCCCGGCATAGCCCTCGTCCACGAACCGCTCGGCCATGCGCTCGGACAACGGATAGACCGTCGAGCTGCCGGCGCTGACAATGGCGCCTGTGACCGTCGCCGGATCAACCTCGGGCAGGGCCAGGATCTCGACTTCCTTCACGACCTCCCCGACAACCTCTCCGACCTCTTGGGTTGCGAGGACCTCAACGGTGACTGTCGCCGCCTGGGGGACCGGTGTGGGTTCGGCGGCACCGCAAGCTGCTAGCAGCAAGGCGGCTATCATCAGACCAACAAACAGGATGCGACTGCTGCGCATAGTACACTCTCCTCCAACCTTGAACCTTGATTTCTGGCAAGCATGCTTTGCCTGCCAGGAAGAGTGTACCGCGCTTTCTTTAACAAATGGTCAACGGACGGTTAACGATTTGCTAAGGAATTGTTAACAAGTGCCCGCTCCTTCTGGCAGCGGAGCCGGCTCTGTGGCGTGGGCAACCATGCCGAGCTAAGCGAGGTGGTGCGCGCGGGCACGCCGCCCGGCCGGGGGAGACGGGAAGCCGGTCTACGTGCCGCTGGTGCTACTCCAATGGTCCGAGGGGCTCTTTGGAGGAGGTTACTCGGAACGTGGGTCCTTGATGAACTGCCACACTAACGGTCGGGAGCAAGACGACGAGGCTTAGCAGAGTATAGCGTCCCACTTCGGGGATTTGGAACTCGAGCACCAGGCTGTACTCGAACTGTCCTGGCTCGAGCGTTCCCGGTTGCGACGCGATGTGGTTCATTGCACCGCGGTCCTCAATGATGTGCACGTGGATCCAGAAGGGAGTGCGAGCTGCTGCTAGCGCCTCTCTTTCCGATTGCGCTCCTGACAACACAAAGTGGACCTGTACCGCCATTTTCTTGAATTGCTCGGCCACGAAGGCTTGAACATCGAGGATCTCTATGCTGACCCCAAGTTGCGCCCGTGCATCGGCCTCTGGGGCAGCAAGCCCCATCCGCCGAAGAATCCAGTTCGCCCATTCAGCCGACTCTGTCCCCCATACCATTTCTGGGCCGTTAAGGCGCTCATCGTACGTAGTTACCTGCCACTGATTTTCCTCGCGCCTGAAGGTCACGCCAAACCGAACTTCACTCCGAGGTTCGCCCGGAGATCCTGGTGGCCTCTCCCCTTCCGCAGCCTCGCGAGCCTCGGGCTTGAGTTTTGCTGGCTCTGTGTCAACTTGAGCTGCCTGCCTCCTGGCTTGTCCGAGCCAGTCCTCATTCTCTATCTTCTTGGCCCCGATCTGTACCCCTTGCTCGGCGAGCCTCTGTGATAGCTCCTTGGCCGTATGTTGCGTCAAGTATTGGACCAGCTCGGCAGAGCTACCGATGCCCAGCTTTCGCAAGGCTTTGGCGGTCTTGGCGCCGAGGCCGTCGATAGCCTCACTCAGGTCATTGCCGGCGCTCTCGTCACTTGGTACTGCATTCCCCTCAGCGCTCATGTAAAAAGTTCCTATCCCTCATCCATTTGTGGGGCATCCGTGTCGAGCCCGTAGTCTCCTAGCATCACGATGACTTGGATGCCATCCATCACTTCGGGAAACACCAGCCTTTCGTCTGGGTTGGCGTTCATCCAGCGCTCACTCACATGGATTCTCAGCACCGGCTCCTCAGTTCTATTGGCCCGTTCGGGCGGATGGCCGATATCAATCAGAGTCACATCCGGGTGATGGAGAAACTGGTCTTCGAGCTTATCGCGCGCGGCGCGGGCCTTGTTCCAAAACTCGGAATTATCTCGCGTCATTTGCCTTCCTCACCTCTCTCGATTTGGACAGGGCTGCTGGGCCGCGCCGTCCCGAAGGTCTACGGCGACTATCTCACCAGGGCTGTTGAAGCGACAACGCTGGCCGGTAATAGGTCCCCCTGACGGTTAACTCCGAATCGCCAAGATATCGGAAATAGGCCAGGGAATCGTGCTCTAGCGCGCGGGGACCAGGTGCGCTTTCCCCGCATGATACAAGAGCCTGTTGCCGTGACGGTCACTTGCCGTATTCTGTTGGATCACGGCCGCACTTTGGAGACGACCCGCACGGTAGAACCCCGATGGTACGCTGCCAGTTGACCCGGTGGGAGCAACAGCACGATGCTGTAAAAGTCGTAATGGCCCACGTCGGGTATGCCGAACTCCTGCTGACGTACATACTCAAGCCCTTGGGGCACAAGCTGGCTTCGCTCGGACGCAACCAGCTCTGAGAGCCCACTCTCGACATCTACGGTGTACCCCTCAACCCGAAAGGGAGTGCGCTTCGCTGCCAGCGCCTCGGCGCCGGTTCCCGTCAGCCGAAAGCTGACCTCGGCTCTGAGTCTCTTTTCAGGATAACTCGAGGTCGGGCCGACGACCGACAGGTCAACGTCGCCGATCTCGAGTCTGGCGTCACCTGGCTCCGCTGGGATGGGTGCTGAGACTGCCTCGGTTCCTGTGGCAATGCGCCTCACGGCAGCTGGCAGGTCTGCCCGCTCCAACATCCAGCTGACCCACGGTGCCGCGTCTGCACCCTGAAAGACCACCTCCTGGTCGCCGTTTGTGCCGTCGCGAACGGTCGTCCGCAATACCGGTTCGCGGTCTGCATCTGCCGCGACGTCAAAAGATACCCGAAACGTAGCATCGTGCTCTTGTGAATTCGGATTGGCGGGGACTCCTTCCGGCTTCTCCGTTGCCGCGATTTCCTCTGCAGTCAACGCCGCCGCGCTGTTCCCCAGTTCGCCGAACTCGTTGGCCTGTCTGGCCCAGTTCACCTGGTCAATGAAGGCAGGAGGGCGATTCACGCCGTGCTCTCCGAGTGCCACGGAGACTTGCTGCGCTGTGTGTTGGCTGAGGTAGTCGACCAGATCGGCATAGTTGTGAACCCCCATCTCGTACATCGCTTCAGCAGTTTTCCTGGCGATGCCATTGATCTCTGCCAGGTGGTTGATACTGTGCTCTCGCTCGCTCTGCGCGAAGGCTTGTGTGTTCTCTTGCGTTGCCATTGCACATACTCCTTGGGCCTGGACCACGCTCGGTCTATCCCACCATTCCCATCAGGAAGCGCCGTCCAAGCTACTCAGCAACCAAGAACTCGGGCCGTGTGGCTCAGCCGCGGACAATACACGCCTGTCCTCATCGTGCTCGCGGGACTAGGGGCCGACTCTCACCTTCAATGCGTCCAGAATTGGCTGTATGTCCATCGCCAATGCCAGTTCTGGGTTATCGCCTCCCGCGAAGTGCAGGCCAACGGCGTGCATCGTCTCTTCTTGGAGCCAAAGCGATCCCGAGTCACCCCCTGCGCTGACCTGCCCTCGGTCGACGCGCGGCTCGATCGTCATCACGTTGCGAATAAGACGGTTCACACCGCTATAGTTCATTCTCGCAGTCCCCTCAACACCTGTGACGCGCCCACGGGTGATGCCGGTCCGGCGACCTGACTTGACCACCTCCATCCCAAACTGCGCCCAGCTCACACCCCTTACCGGGGCTAGTTCGAATTGGTCATTGACGAGATCGCGGCTACCGGCGAGTTCGGCCACGGCGGCGTCGAGGCTGGAGGACATTGCATCGCGAGAAAGCCTGGCGACGAGGTCGCCCTGGCTCCCACCGTCGCCTCGGCCGGGTTGATATATGGGCCAACCGGGGCGTGCGTGCCACTGTGTAGCCAGCACGTGCCAGTTGCTGAGGATCATCCGGGCGCCCGTTTCGCGGTCGATTACCAGGCCCCCGAGCGTGCCATAGCCGTACGTATGCGCATTGGAAATGCTGATGCCGCCTCGCATTGGCGTGGCGCGGCGAGCCCGTGGCTCAGCCGGCCATGTCCACCAGCCGCCCCATGACCACTGCTGGGGCCTCAACACTCCCGACTCCGGTACGTCAACCGGCACGCCACCGATTTCGTCGGGAATGCGGGCGTTGGTGATCCCCGCCCGCACGGCAAGCTCCAGCATAGGCTGCTCGAACTTTTCGACGACGTGGACACGGATAGCCAGCTCTTCCCTGGCCAGTGTGCCATGGTGCTCAGGCCATCCGTAGTCAATGAGCATCACGTTAGGATCGTAGATCCAGCCGCGGACAGCTTCTCTCATTGCCAGCCTGACCTGCCCCCAGCCCTTTGCATCCACAGCCATCACGCATCTCCTCTTCTTAGGGCAATCTCGTCGGACTGGCCCGGCGAGCCCTTGGCGGCCGGGCCAGCCACACCTACCGACAGATCACCGAACAGTCGCAGTCACGGCCGTCGGACACCATGTAGCGGATCGGGCGGTCGAAACCCCAGCCCGGGGCTGGGGGCGGGAACAAATGTGACGGATCGAAGTCAAAAACGTGCCTCACAAAGGCCGCGTGCCCCTTCACAGGGTGATTCTTGCAGTTGCAGATCCGAGCACAGATGTTCGTCTCAAAGAGGCAGGCAGCCTCCGTTGGCTCAAGCTCCCAGACGGTCACGTAGAAGCAGGGACCATCCACTTTGGTCTCGATGCAGCAGTGATAGTCCATCGCAGGCACTGGCCGCATGGTCTGAGTGTTGGAGGTCCAGAAGTTGAGTTCGATCTTGCCCTCAAACCCGGTTACGGCCTCGCACATCACGGGATTCATCCACACCGCCACAGCGATGTAGGCTTTCTGGCCCAGGATAATGATCCGGCCGGGATCTGAGTCGGGATCAAAGGGCAGCTGCCACGGACCCCAGGCATAGACTTCCCACTGTCTCGGCCCGATTAACGCTGGTGCCTGGGCGAGCTCTGGGCGCTCCCGGCGCTGCTCCTCCCGGAGACGCTCGACGGCTGCCCCCAGCCTTGCCTCCACGCTTGCTTTTAGAGTCGCGCGGGGATCGTCGGGTCCTCGCTCGACTACCAGATCTTCTGCCATCGTTCCGTTCTCCTTTCATTGCATAGCCCTTGCCAACCTGTGAGCGCTCCGATCGTTTGGAATTCCTCAATGATCCAAGCACCGGCCTCTCATTTCTGGCTCATAAGCTTCTCAGGTAAACAGCCCTGGCAAATTGAGTCTGGGGCTGGGTCGATCCAGACGTGGATGGGGAACGAGGATGCTCGTACGCTCAGCTATGCCCGGATGATGCGCCGGTCCATCCCTAAGCAAAGACATCTGCTGACTGCTTCTTTTAGCGTGCGCAGTCGAACGTTGTCATTGCCGCGCTACCGACCGGTGGTGATGCGGCAGTATAGCTCAACTGTTTCCTCGGCCGGCGTGAGCCCGAGCTCCTCCTCCAACGCCTGCGCGCAAGCCTCAAATTGCCGGACCGCCAGGTGACGTTGCCCCTGCGCCAGGTAGCACTCCATGAGCCTCCGGTGTGCTTCCTCGCAGCAACTGTCAAAAGAAAGGATTTTGCGACAGAGCACGATCGCTACCCCAGGATCCCCGTGCTGCACATAGTATTCGGTCAAGCGGTTGGCCATTTCTATGTACAAAGTCTGCAAGTGCTGCCGTTGTGGGGCGGGCCAGTCCTCGTAAAGATCCTCTTCCAAGAAGTTCCCTTGATAGAGCCCCTCAGCAATGCCATACTTCAGAATCGCTTGCGGAAGCGACCCGGCCGCCTCCAGGCTTTGGCCGTCTCGAACGTGCTTCTCAAACTGCTCAAAGTCAAGCCAGACTGACGTATCCGGATTGAGCAGATAGCGGTCGTCTTCAAACCAAATATACGGGAAATCGGGTCGCTTCTGCCTCAGTGTCTTCCTCAGGGAGTATACGGCCTGATGCAGGTTCCGACGGGCGGCTTCGGGCTCCGCATCTTTCCAGAACACGTCCATCAGGATATCCTTGACGATCGGCGTTCCGTGATGCGCAATCAGATACTTGAGGATGCACTTTGCTCTGAGGCTATCCCAGTCTGTGATCAAGAGATCGTCCTGAAATACCCGAAACGACCCCAGGCAGTACACGACCAACGACGGCGGGGCCGGCTCCCTTGGCCTCTCTGAGCCGGCAGGGGGGGCCGTGTCGGCTGCAGGCCCGCCCTGGGCCAGAGATGAATCCTCCTCCGCCGTCTCCTGCAGAGAGGTTGGCGGCTGCGCCTGAGCGATCTGCGCCAGGGGCGACTGTGGCGCCTCAGCCTCTTCAGGGGGAGAAAACGCTGTCCCCTCAGCCCGGCCGGGTGTGGGCGGAGTCGGGCCTTGAGCCAGAACGTCAGGCACTACCCTCGACAGCGCTGGGCGTCCAAGCCGCCGCTGCAGCGCCACCTGTATGCGTCGCCACAGGCTAGGAAAACCGGCCGCTTCCGCCTGGTCAGGGGCATGCAGGCCATGCATTAGAGGGGGTGGCCGGGCAGCGCGCCACTCGCCCGGAACTACGGAGAGATCGTGCTCGCAGACGAGATCGAGAACGGTGGCCAGTTCGTGCCGGAGCTTTTCCTCACGTTCGGCGGCCATCTCACAGGCTTGCTCGTGCCATTCTACCTCGGCGTGTGATTGGTCGCACGCCAGGCACAGACGGCTGGCCAGAGCAAGCACATGGAGCAGTAGTGGGTCAGCGTCGTCCTCGAAGGTTGCCTCAGCCCGTTGCAGAAACTCGGCCAGGCCCTCGTACTCGTTTGCCTGGAGTAGCTCACCGATGAGGCGCCAGTCAGGCAGGTGGTTGCCTAAAGACCTACGCCCGAACACACCCCTCCCTACGACAGCACCTGCCCGAATGGCCGGGCAATTGCGTAGGACACCCTACTTGCTGTGCCCCGGTCGAAGAGCGAATGCTCTTGAGCCGCAACAAAGCGCGGATGTGGGATCGTTTATAACGCTCGGCGTGGAACGAGAGACGGTGTCTTGTGGAGACAGATGGACGCCGGCACCTACCGTTTGGTTGGACTGCGCCGCTGCTTCCAACGTTGACGTGCTACGAGGACGCGAGCTAACTTGGCTGTTACCTACAGCTCTCAGCTAGCTTTCGCTATTTTTTGATTGTCCTACACGGGACACGGGCATTATAGCACGGCTTCAGGCGAATGTCAACGCTTTTTTCGAGAGTCTGACCTGTCTACTCGGTCCTCATCACCTGGCGCTTCGCGCTCGAGTGCCCTGGGCAGCGTGAAACAGAAGGTGCTGCCCTGCCCTTCCACGCTCTCGGCCCATATTCGCCCGCCGTGGCCCTGGACGATGTGCTTCGCGATGGCCAGCCCCAGGCCGGTGCCGCCTCCGCTCCGCGCCCGGTCGGCCTTGTAAAACCGCTCAAAGATCCGCGCCAGGTCCTCGGCCGGGATGCCGACCCCAGTGTCCTGCACCGAGAAGAGCAGATCGTCCTCCACGGGCTCGACGGCGACGGTGATGCGCCCACCCGAGGGCGTGAACTTGACGGCGTTGTGCACGAGGTTGGTAACCACCAGCCGCGCTCGCTCGGCGTCGGCCAGGACAGGGGGTGCCTCACGCGGCAGGACGACGTTCAGCTCCAGGCCGGCGCGCTCGGCCTGGGGACGCAGGCGGTCCAACGCGGGGACCACCACCTCTGCCACCGGGGTTGCCGCCAGGCGCAGGGGCGCCTGGCCGGACTCGATGCGCGACAGCTCCAGGAGCTCCTCTACCATCTGGGTCAGGGCATCGACCTCGGCGTCCATGCGCTTCAGGAAGCGTTTGGCCGCCGGCGGATCCTTGATCGCGCCGCCGCGCAGGGTATCGACCAGGGCCTTGAGCCCGGCCAGGGGCGTGCGCAGCTCGTGGGAGATGTTGCTGATAAAGTCGCGGCGCACCGTCTCCAGACGACGGATGCGCGTCAGGTCCTGCAGGATGACCAGGCAGCCTTCCGCTTCTGCTTGCGGAAAGGGGGTGATGATGGCCTGCAAGAAGAGGCCCTGGCGGCTGACCTCCACCAAGTCGACCTGTTCCTCGCCGTGGCCGGGGCCTGCGCGGCATCCTTTCCACAGCTCGATGAGGGGGTAATAGGGCGCTACCTGGGCGAAGGAGCGTCCGAGTGCCTGCTCCTCGTCCGTGTCCAGCAGGCGCGCCGCTGCGGCATTGATCAGCCGGACGTGGCCGTTGGCGTCGGTGATGAGCACGCCGTCGGCCATGTGATCCAACACGGCGGACAGCCGCGCCTGCTCCTCGTCCAGCGTCGTCACCTGGTCGCGGATCTGGTCCGCCATGTGGCCAAAGGCCCGTGTGAGCTGGCCCACCTCGTCCCGGCCAGAACTGTACAGCCGGGCGTTCAGGTCGCCGGCAGCTATGCGCTCGGCGACGCCCGTCAACTGGCGCAGGGGCCGGGTGGTGTGCCCGGCGAGGATCACGGCCAGCAGCGCTGCCAGCAGAGCGACCGCTAGCCCGGCCAGTAGGATGCTTTGCCGGAGCCGGCCGGCGCCGGCCTCGATCTCGTCCAGGGGGAGGGCCACCCGCATGACGCCGAGCACCTGTCCTTCCGCACCCTGGATGGGCACCGCGACGTACATCATCTCGTAGCCCAGCGTGGCACTGTAGCGCCTGGAGCTGCCCTGGCCGGTCGCCAGCGCCTCCTGTACCTCGAGCCGGTTCAGGTGATTGTCCATCTGCGACCGGTCTTCGTGGGATTCACCCGCGACAATGCCGTCGCCGCCGATGATCGTCACCCGCGCCCCCAACGAAGCGGCCCAGCGACGGGCCAGCTCGTCCAGGGCCTCTGCATTGGTCGCCCCTTCCAGGGCCGGGGCAACGCTGCCGGCCAGCAGCCGCGCGTCGGCTGCCAGTTGGGCTTCCAGGTCGGCCAGGCGCACCTCGCGCACTTGGTTGGAGACGTAGACGGTCAGCCCCAGGGTGGCCGCGAGGATCAGGAGCACGTAGGGCAGGGCAATGCGCCAGCGCAGGCGGGGGACCATGGTTCTATCCCTCGAAACAGTAGCCCACGCCCCGCACCGTGACGATGCGCTGCGGGTTGGCCGGGTCGGACTCGACCTTTTCTCGCAGCCAGCGCACGTGCACGTCCACCGTGCGGCTGCCCCCGCCATAGTCCCAGCCCCAAACGCGCTCCAGCAGCAGGTCGCGGGACAGGGCCATGCCCTTGTGGCGGGCCAGGAAAAGGAGCAGCTCGAACTCCTTGGGTCTCAGGTGCAGCGATTTGCCCCCCAGCAGCACGTCGTGGCGGTCCATATCGATGACTATGTCGCCAAAAGCCAGCTGCTCTGCCCCGCCCTCGGTTGTGCCAAGCGCGGCGACTGCATCCTCGCGTATGAGGCGCACCCGGCGCAGGAGGGCCTTGACCCGGGCCAGGAGCTCGCGCATCGAGAAAGGCTTGGTCAGATAGTCGTCGGCGCCGACCTCCAGGCCCACTACCCGGTCCACCTCGTCGGCCCGGGCGGTGAGCATCAGGATGGGCACGTTGGTCTCGCGGCGCAGAATGCGGCACACCTCGAAGCCGTCCAGCCGCGGGAGCATCAGGTCCAGCACGATCAGTTCTGGCTTCTCCTTGCGGGCGATATCCAGGGCCGTCAGGCCATCGGTGGCGGTGATGACCGCGTAGCCTTCGCCGGCCAGGTTGTACTCCAGCGTCTCGAGCAGCGTCAGGTCGTCTTCGACCACCAGAATCTTGCCCGGCTGCTCGCTGCTCTTGCTTTCCTTGTTCTTCTTCTTGGCCTTATCCTTGCCTGATGCCATGTAGTGGAGACCTCTCCAAGGGCCAGACCGCCGCCACTGTTGCCGCTGCTCGGCGACGCCAATCTCGACGGGTCGGCTGTTCCCAGCCTGTGACTGGATTATACATAGCTTGCAGGGTGCGGTCAAGTACCGGGCGAGATGCCGGGATGCGTGCCGACCGTGGAGTCCCACGCCTGCGCGGGGCAGCTCACGAGCCGGCGGCTACAGGTCGTGCCCTTCGGGCAGGTCACCGGGGTAGACCCCGGCCCAACCCACCTCTTCGCCGGCGACCTGTGCCATGTCACGCTGGATGAGGAGGACGCTGACGGCGAACAGCGCCGCGCCGAGCCACTGCTGGGGGGCAAAGCTCTCGCCCAGGAGGAGAAAGGACAGCGAGACGGCTACGAGGGTCTCGCCCAGGCCAAGCAGTGCGGTCTGAATGCCGCCCAGGCGCCGCAGGCCGGCAAAGACCAGCAGCCGGGCGAGGGCCGTGGGAAAGAGGGCCAGCAAGACGATGGCCAGCCAGCCGCCGGCCGGGATGGAGGCTGCGGACTCGGCCTGCCCGGAGAAAGGGATAAACACCACGAGGGCCATGGTCGACAGCCCGTAGAGGGTCACGGTCCGGGGGTCCACGTCCACCAGAGTCCACTGGCCGAGCACCAGGTGGAAGCCGTAGAGAGCCCCGGCGCCGAGCATGAGCGTCACGCCCAGGGGATCGACCAGCCCCGCCCCCTGCCAGGTGAGCAAAAAGACGCTGGCCAGGGCCAGGACCAGGCGCAGCACCGCCAGGCGGGAGACGGGGTGACCGGCGGCCGACAGAAAGATGAACACCCAAAAGGGGTACATGGAGTAGAGAAGGTGGGCCACGGAGGCGTCGAGGCGCGACAGGCCGGTGTAGTACAGGAGCGAGCCGAGGCCGTTGGCCGCGCCCATACCCACGCAGGCCACCAGGTTGGCGCGAGTGACGGCCAGGTAGCGGCGCCAGAAGACCAGGTAAAAGAGCCACAGTATGCCGGCCGCCAGGGCGGTGCGCAGGGCCACGAGGGCGGTCGGCGACACCCCGACCTGGTAGGCCAGCTTGCCCAGAATAGGCGCCAGCCCGGAAAAAAGCGTGGAGAGCAGCGTGATGGTCACGCCCCCCCGGCTGCTGTTGCCCTGGGGGTTCATGCGCCGCGCGCTTCCAGGAACTCGACCACGTGGCCCAGCACTTCAGCCTCCGATAGATCGTCGGTGCAGAGATACAGGTCGCAATGGGCGCGGGCGTGCCGCAGGCGCACCCGCTGCTGATCCTGGTACTCCTGGTCCCAGCCTGGGCCTTTCCGACCCCGCCGGTGCATGACCTCCAGGCTCACGTCCAGGAACACGAGGAGATCTGGGGGGTTGACGCGCTGCCACATGTCCGGTACGTACGAGTGGTCCTGCGCCGCCGAGGAAGCATCGTACCCCAGGCGCCGCAGGCCCGCTGCCAGGACGCTCTTGCCCGAGGCGCACGGCCCCACCACCTTGATGCGCATGGCTAAAACCGTACGGTATGGTTCATCCTTCCCAACTTGTTCAGGACCTCGAGGGAGGCAAAAACGCACACCTGGTCGCCGGCGCGCAGCGTGACGTCGGGCGCCGGATGGAGGTCGATCTGCCCGTCGCGGCTATGGAGGATGATGGAAAAGTCCAGCTCGCCCTCCAGCTCGCACACCTCGCGGCCGACGAGGAGCGAGCCGGGTTGGATGGTCATCTCGCTGACGTTGAGCAGGTGATCGCCGACGTAGAACGCATGGCTGATGTTGGTCCGGGTGGCCGCCCGGGCAAAGGCCGGCGCCGCCAGGGCCGAGGTACTGAACGCCGTGGGGATGTTGAACCCGCGCGCCACCTTCTGCGCCATGTCGTGGTCGAACATGCGCAGCACGACGTGGATCTCGGGCTTGAGCTCGCGGGCACCGAGGGCAATGGCCAGATTGGTGAGGTCGTTTTCGGTGCAGGGCACGATGGCGCTGGCCCGCTCCACACCGGCCTGCTTGAGGACCTCCGGGCGCACGGCATCTCCGGCGATGACGGGCACCTTCTGCTCGAGGACGCGCCGCTGAAACTCGCCGGCCGGATCGATCTCGATGCCCACCACCTCCTCGCCGAAGGACACGAGCTCCTGCACGATGCGGTAACCGAGGCGGCCGATTCCGGCCACCACGACGTGATCCCTGTAGGTTGACGCGATTGCCACCTGCCACTCCTCCCCGCGGGCCGACTTGTTGAACAACATGACGCCAAAGCCGATGACGCCCTGCACCACGAGCGCCAGCCCGACGATGGGCATGACAAAGTAGAACACCTGGAGGTACCACTGCCCCGGAAAGTCCACGCTCTGGCCGAAAAAGATCATCGAAAAGATGGCATAGACCGCCTCGGCATAGGTCAGGTCCCGGTTCTGGACGGTCGCCCCAGAGTAGAGCAGGTCAAAGACCAGCCCGCCCAGGAGCACGCTGCCAAAGAGCATGAGCAGCGGAACATAGAACTCGCGCAGCAGAACCCGCGCGTCCCGCCATTGGGCCAGAAGATAGCGCCGCCAGGGTAGCTGCCCGCGCATGTCAGGGGCGGATGGGAAAGCGCACCGCCAGGCGGCGCACGTCATCGGGTTGGGCGCGGGCGACGATGGAGATGGCTATCACGCTCACGTCGTCGGCCGGCCGCCCCCGGTCCAGCTCCAGGGCTCGAGCCAGCAGGGAGTCGGCCAGCGAAGGGGCACGGCCTTTGTCACCGCCGCCGGCCAGCTGCTGGCGCACAAAGGCCGGCACGTCGAACGCGTCCCCGTGCCGCTCCCCGGCAGTCAGCAGCCCGTCGGTGTAGACCACGACGTGCAGGTTCTGTTGCAGGGGTAGCTCGGCGATGACAGGCCGGGTCCGCGGGTGCACGCCGATGGCCTCGCTGGGCTCGTCCAGCAGGCGCAGCTCCTGCTCCTCACCCTCCACGACAACGGCCGGGCAGTGGCTGTTGCGCGACAGGACCAGCGTGCGCGTGACGAGGTCCACGGACATGATATTCAGCGTGGCGGAAACCTGCCCGCCACGCATGGTGCGCAAATAGTCGTGCGCCGCCCGGGCCGCCGCGCCGTCGCGCACGCCGTCGGCCAGGAGCGAAATGGCCTTGCGGGCGACGAGGTTGCTGATGGCTTTGGCCGAGCGGCCGCTGCGCTGCCCATCGACCATCACCAGCGACAGTCCGCCTTGGGGACGCTCGATCATCTCCACCGTGTCGCCGCTCTCGCTGACGGCATACTTGCCCACCTTGGCCACGGCTACCTGGAGCTCAAGGTCTGGTTCCTGGCTCATTCCTGCCTCGCAAGGTCGGGTTTGGACGACTGGACACTGGATATTATACACCACCTGGCGCCCGCAGGCAAAGGGGCAAAGGGCGCCAGTTGACCAGCACAGCCATCTCTGCTATACTTGCTCTTTGTTCGAAATTCGCAACCAACGGCACCGGCCGGTGTTCTATCCTGCGATACCGGCCGGCGACGGAGAGGTCGCCATGGAAGACAAGCAACAGGAAGCCGCCCTCATCGAACGGGCCAAGACAGATCCTGAAGCCTTCGGCCGGTTGTACGAACGGTACGTCGAAAAAATCTATAGCTATGTCTACTACCGGACGGGCAACCACCACGACGCTGAGGACCTGACGGCCCGGGTCTTTCACCAGGCCCTCAAGCACCTGCCCCGCTACCGGGACCGGGGAGCGCCCTTTTCGTCGTGGCTGTACCGCATCGCGCACAACCTGGTCGCCAATTGGCATCGCGACCGCAGCCGGCGCCAGGTCGTCTCTCTGGATCTCGTGGCCCAGGTGGGCAACCCGGTTGACGGTGGCCCGCTGGACCGGGTGGCCCTGAGCGAGAGACGGAGCGTACTGCTGGCCGCGATCCAGAAGCTCCCAGCCGAGCGACAGCAGCTCCTGACGCTCAAGTTCGTGGAACGGCTGCCCAATGCCGAGATTGGCGAGATCATGGGACGCAGTGAGGGGGCGGTCAAATCGCTGTATCATCGCACCCTACAGGCTCTGCGCGAAATGCTCGAGGGCCGCATTCACTGAAAGGCAAAGATGATCAAGGTAGCAACCGACTCGACGTGCGACCTGCCCGCCGAGTTCTACGAAGAATATGACATCACCGTTGTGCCGATCAACATCCAGTTTGGCATCGAGACCTACCAGGATGGCGTGAGCATCGATCGCCCCACCTTCTACCGCAAAATAAAAGAGACGGGCAAGCTGCCCGGCACTTCGCAGCCGTCGGCCGGGCAGTTTGTGAGCTACTACCGGAAAGTGATGGCAGCCGGAGCCGAGGACATCCTTTCCCTGCACGTGACATCCAAGCTGAGCGGCACATTCCAGTCGGCAGAGATGGCCAAGGAGATGCTGGCGGGGCAGGTGCGGGTGCATCCCTTCGACAGCGCGGGCGGGTCGGCAGGACTGGGCTTCATGGCCGTGGAGGCCGCGCGCATGATCCGCGCCGGGTGCTCCCTGCCCGAGATCCTGGCCCGCATGGAGGTGCTGCGCGAGCGCATCAGCATCGTCCTCGTCCTCAAGGACCTGCGTTTCGCCCAGATGAGCGGCCGCGTGGGCAGGCTACAGAGCAGCCTGGCATCGCTGTTAAACGTCAAGCCCATCGTCATCCTGGAGCGAGGAGAACTTGACGTGGGCGAAAAAGCCCGCAGCCAGCGCAAGGCCGTCGAGCGCATGCTGGATATCATTGCCGAGCGTGTCGGAGCGCGCGAGGCCGTGAACCTGGCAGTGATTCACGCGGAGAGCCCACACGAGGGCGCGGCGCTCCTGGAACAGGCCGAGGCGAGGTTTAACTGCCGGGAGACATTCATCGCCAACCTCACGACCTCGCTGGTCGTGCACTTTGGCCCGGGAACGTTGGGCTTGGTCGCCTACCAGGTGTAGGCCGGGGCGCTACGGAGGAGGAACTCGTGGACAGACGCAAGGAAATCGAGATCGTGAACGCCTATACCGACCACCTATTGGGCCTGCAGCCTGGCGCGCCGCCTGGACTCTCGCGGGAGGACCGGGTAGGGGCACTGTTGGAACTGGCGAGCCATTTGCATGGCCTCCTCGTGTCCGTCCAGCCCGATGCCGGCTTCCGCCGCCGGCTGCACGGCGAGCTGATCCTGGAAGCCCAGGCGCGCGGGCTTCAGCCTGAGCCCAGCCGCCTGCAACAGCATCGCAAGGGCATTGTCCTCGGCGCGATCCTCGGCTCCATTGCCTCTGTCGCCGGCGTAGCCATCGCCCTTTTCCTTCGACACCGTCACGGCGGGGGTCGGCACACCGCCGCTGCCTGAGAAGCACATAATCTGGCGACCTTCCGAGATGGCAGGTCTCGCACGTTGTGGGGAGTCGCCGCCAAGGATGGAGGAAGCAGACGACCATGGTCAAGTACGCGAGAATCACCGGCTGGGGAATGTACGTCCCCGAACGGGTCCTGACCAACTCTGACCTGGAAAAGATCGTGGACACGAGCGACGAGTGGATCCGCACCCGGTCAGGGATCCGCGAGCGGCACCTGTGCGCGCCGGGCGAAACCAGCTCCAGCATGTCGCTGGCCTCGGCCCGGCAGGCCCTGGAACGGGCGCAGCTCCTCCCTTCGCAGGTCGAGCTCATCGTCGTCGCCTCGTCGACGCCCGACTACCTGGTTCCCTCGGTGGCGAACATCGTGCAGGACAAATTGGGGGCGACCAACGCGCCGGCCTTTAGCGTGGTCTCTGGTTGCACGGGGTGGGTCTATGCCCTCGTCACGGCCAGCCAGTTCATCCAGACCGGTGCCTATCGCAACGCCCTGGTCATCGGCACAGAGCACCTATCGATGGGCATCGACTGGACCGATCGCAGCACCTGCGTCCTCTTTGGCGACGGCTCGGGCGCCGTCGTCCTGGAGGCCAGCGATCAGCCGACGGGCCTGCTGTCCTTTGACCTGGGCTCGGACGGCACGGGCTGGGACGCCCTGTGGGTGCCGGGCTGCGGTGGAGCCCACCCTGCCAGCCAGCAGGTCGTCGACCAGAGGCTGCAGTACCTGCGCATGGACGGCCAGCGCGTCTTCAAGTTTGCCACGCGGGTGATGGCCGACTCGGTGGTGAAGGTCATGGCGAGCAGCGGCCTGTCGCTGGACGACGTGGCGCTGGTCATCCCCCATCAGGCCAACGACCGCATCATCGAGGTGGCGCGGCGGCGGCTCGGCGTGCCCCCGGAAAAGATGATGGTCAACATCGATCGCTACGGCAACACCTCCGCCGCCTCGATCCCGCTGGCCCTGGCCGAGGCCGCAGATCAGGGCCGGATCAAGGCGGGGGACCACGTGGTCTTTACCAGCTTTGGGGCGGGCCTGTCGTGGGCGTCGGCGGCCGTGCACTGGGAGCCTCAGGAGCCGGCGGGCATCCGCGTCGACGAGTGGCCCCTGCGGGAGCGGCTCACCAGGCCGGTCACCCGGGCGCGAACGGCGGCGTGGGGCATGCGCGTGGGATTGGCCACCAAGATGGAGACCTTGTTGCTGCCCCTGTACGCCCGCACCAAGGGCCGCAAGCGCCATAAACGCTGAAACCGGGTTCGCTCGCCCGCTCAGATTCAGAGGCCTCCTCTAGCGCTTGAGGAGGCCTCTCCTTTTGTAGCCCGGCTTCGGGGCACGGCCCTTGGCCGCGGACACCTGCGCTACTCGACATAGATTTCGACGCGCTCGCCCCCCTCGGCGTCTTCGACCTCGATGATCTTGCCCTGCGCCCCGCCCTTGATCTGCTCGATAATGTCGGCAAAGTCGATCCCTTCCAGTTCGGGGGCAAAGCGGGCACCCATGCGCGTGCCCACATCCACCAGGCTCATGGGCAGGTTGACGTTCACTTTGTTGCGGCCGGTCTCCAGATCAGTAACCCGCACGCGAAACCAGCGGGCGGCCGTCGGGGCGCCCGGCGGGCTTGGTACCCCCCTCGACTTCCTGTCCGGCTCCAGGGCGCTCAGCAGCTTGGCGCCGTCCTCGGCCGAGATCTTGCCCTCGGCGACCATGTTCAGGATTTGCATTCGCTCTTCAGTTGTTGCCATCATAGTCCTCCTTGTGGCCTGGCTGCTTGCCGGCCACCAATGCTCTCGTCTGCCTGCCGGGCTGCGGTCGACTTCGCGAGCTGCCGCTGGGCAGGGACGATAGTAGATTAGCCAATATAGATTTGGACGTGTTCGCCCGACTCGTCGTCCTCGACGTCGACGACGAGGGGTTGGCCCTCGGCGCTGCTGTGCCGCAGGGCGATGATCAGGTCGTCGACACCTGTGTCCCTGAGCTGGGGCACAAAGGGCTCCGCTACGCGCAGGGCCCAGGCTGCCAGGGTCAGCGGCAGCGGGAAGCTGAACGCCATCTTGAGCCGGCTTTCCTCGCGGATGCGCAGGTGCAGCCAGGTGGCGCTGCGCGACCACCAGGCCAGGATGGCCAGGAGCAAGCCCAGGATCAGGGGCGTCCAGCCGCAGAGGAGCCAACCGGGCGCGGCACCCACGGCTGCCAGCAGGCTCAGAAAAAAGACACCGGCGATGAGCAGGCCGCCGCCGGCCAGGAAGGGATAGATCCAGAACCGGCGCCAGTGGCTCTCGGCGTCCGGCTCGTTCACCGTCACCGGCGGTGGGCCCTCTGCCTCGACTGGAGCCGCAAGGGCGGCCAGCAGCGTGGCGGCCTCGCCGGCGCTGATCTGGCCCTCTTCGACCATGCTCAAGATCCGTAGCCGCTCTTCTTGCATTTGTCCTCCGCTACCAGTTCTCGTGGCGCACAGCCCTTACCGGAAGTCGCGGCGCATCGTCAACAGCGCGCGCCGTTCTTTAAAGCCATAGGATCTGAGCACCTTGAGGGCGGCCAGGTCGTTGGTGTACAGCGTCGCCTGCACCGGGCGCACAGGCGCGGCGGCCAGCATGTGTAGCGCCCGGCTGAGGAGGGACGTCTCTACCCGGCCGGCGTGCTCTGGCCGGACCAGGAGCTTGATCTGGTGGGGCCTGCGCCCGAAGCTGGCCGTGACCGCGGCATAGGCCACCGGCAACGGGCCGCTGCTGGCCACCAGGCGATAGGTTTTCTGGCTGGCGAACAGCTCGCCCGTGCGCCTGACAAGGCGGCTGAGGGCATCGGGCGCATAGTCCTGCTGCTGCAGAGGCCGGATCCACTGCTGCTCCAGCGGCACGGCACCCCGGGCCATCTCGTAGAGCTTGCCCCCGTCGGAGGGCTTGTAGGCCTGCACCTGGTAGTCCACGCCCTGCACCACGGCTGCGGGCGGCACTTCGTCAGCCCACAGCTCGGCCTCGCCGCTCACCTCTCGAAAACCCAGGTCGACGTAGAGGTGCATCGCCGCGTCATTGTTGCGGTGGACCTGGAGCAGCGTGCCCTGCGCTCCCAGCCCGGCCGCCTCGTCGATGGCGGCCGCCGTCAGCTGGCGGCCGATCCCCTGGTTACGGTACTCGGGCGCCACCACGACGTTGCAGACGATATACCACTGCCGGCTGCCCGGCGCGCGGTTGACGTTGACGTTGCCCACCACCCGGGCACCCAGGCCTCCGGGGTCCGGCACCTCCCAGACAAAACCCCGAAAGGCGTCGCGAAACTCGGGATCGGCCTGCGAGAGCCACCAGACGAGAGGCGAGAGGCGGGCCATCCAGCGCAGCTCACGCAGCGCCGTCCGGCCCCGCTCATCCATATCCGAGGCAAACGCCTCGGATATGAGCCGCGAGACTTCGCGCAGGTCGCGCACCGGTTCCAGCGGCCGCAGGCGGCCCTGCCATGGCGGGGAGGTCTCTGCTGTCGTGACCACCATCGTTGCTCCAACTGCCCAGGTTGGCCTATTATAGCACAGGCGGCCGCGATCGACACGTTCCAGGTTTGGGATGGAAGGCCGGACTGCGCGCATAGTGTGGAGCATGGCCGGACGTCACTCACCGGCGACCGGCAGGCTGCCGGCTTCGGCCGGTGAGGCCGGGTGTGGGCTGCGACCGTTCTGCTCGATGTTCACCAGGGGACGCACGAAGAAGCTGCTGATGCCCACCAGGGCAAAGACCGTGCCGCCCAAGACGTACCAGGGCCGAACTCCGACCTGGTCGCTGACGGGGCCGGCAAGGGCCAGGCTCAGGGGCATCATGGCCATCGCCAGGGCGTTGACCAGGGTGAAGATGCGTCCCTGCATGTCGGGCGCCACTGTAGCCTGCAGAATGGCGAACAGCGGCCCGTTGATGAGGGGGTTCATCGCCCCTGCCAGAAACAGCGCCGCCAGGGCCAGGGGAAAACCACCGGACGGCACCAACCCCACGGCGGCGATGGCCAGGCCGCCGACGACCATCGCCGACAGCGACGTATAGACGCGCCGCCGAAACCCACCCCAGACGCTGAGGAGCAGCCCGCCGGCAAGCATGCCCACCCCCCACGCCGATTCCAGCCAGCCCAGCTCCAGCGCACCGCCGCGAAAGTGGTCGGTAACGAGGAGGGGCATGAGGGCGAACCCCGGGTTGACCACAAAGTTGATGATCATGGCGATCAGCAAGACCGCCACCAAGCCGGGCCAGCCCCACGCGTAGCGCAGGCCGGCGACCAGGTCCTGCCAAACCGTCGGCGGGCGGCTGCCCGGCACCTGGCCCGTCACGCGCAGCGGCTGGGGGATGGCGACAAAGAGCAGGGGCAGAATGGCCAGGGCGGCCGTGACGACGTCGATGGCCATCACCCCGTGCAGCGGCAGCAGGCCGAGAGCGATGGCTCCCAGCGGTGGAGCCACGATGTTCAAGGCGCCCTGTAGGGTCTGGTTGATGCCCGCCACGCGGGACAGATGCTCCCCGGGCACCATGAGGGACGTGGAGGCCTGCATAGCCGGCCAGTGGAAGGCCTCGCCCAGGGCGCGGGCCAGCATGGCGGCGTAGATGTGCCACACCGCCAGGGAGCCGCTCCAGAAGAGATAGACCAGCCACACTGAGACAAGGGCGACAAAGGCGTCGGCCACGATCATCACCCGGCGCCGGTTCAAGCGGTCGACCAGGGCGCCGGCAAAAGGCCCCAGGATGATCTGGGGCAGAACGGCCACCAGCGTGGCCATGGCCAGAACCGTGCCCGAGCCTGTTTCGCGCGTCAGCCACCAAACGAGGGAAAACTGGACCAGGCGGCTGCCGATCATAGAAAAGGCCTGGCCCGTCCAGACGGCAAAAAACGGCACCTGCCATCGTGTGGCTATCTCAGTCTTTTGCATGCCGGTCCCTCCCCGTCACGGCGCGACGCTGCCTGCTGTTGGGTCGCCGGATGCGTCCCTTGCCGCCGCGAGCCACGTCTTGTAGGTGGCAAGGGTAGCGCATCCGGCGGGCATTGTCAACCTGCGAGCGCTGCTAGTCCAGGGCATCGAGGAGTAGTTCGGCCTCTTGGGGCGTGATCTGCCCTTGTTCCACCATGCGCAGGATGCTGAGCCGCTCTTCGTCGAGGCTGGGAGCCGGCGCGGCCGGCGGGGGAGCGTCGGGCTCGCCCTCCTGCCAGTCTTCCACGGGCACCTCGGCCGGCCCGTGCCCTGCCTGGCGCTGGGCCGCCCGCTCGTCCCGCTCTCGGGCGCGCTCCGCCCGCTCCTCGTAGCGGGCGGCCTTTTCCGCAACCCGATCCATGTTGCGCTGCAGCCGCTCCATGGCCCGCTCGACGGTCTGCTGCGCCTGGTTGCCAAAGCGCTGCCAGTCGGTCGTCTCCAGCTTCACCCGCAGCCTGGACATGGCGGCCTCCATCTCCTGGCTCACCTGCTGGCCGATGGCTGCCAGGTCGATGGCGCGCATGCTCTCTTCCATGTCGCGCGCGAACTCGTCGCCCAGCTCGACGTGGATCTGGACCCCGCCGTTCTCGCCGCCAAGGACGATGTTGCCACGGGCTTCCACAACCAACTCGCTGCCGCCTTCGCCCAGGGTGCCGCTCAGGCGGCCCCCATTGCGCTCCTCGCCGGCCAGGGGCAGCGACGATACGATCTTGCCCCGGGCGCTCAAGCTTACGTGAGCCCCTGCCTCCGCAGCCAGCCGCAGCAACGCGTTGCCGTCGGCCTGGAAGTGGTAGGTGTGCCCGCGGCCGAGACCGCCCTTGAGCATGAGGTTGCCGCCGATGCGTGCCACCTGGGCGCCACCTGCCAGGTCCCGGGCGCTGAGGTTGCCCGCCACCTGGTCGATGGTCAGGGCGCCTCCCAGCGCCTTGACGGTTGCATTGCCGCCGACGCGGTCGGCTGCCAGCCCCGCGGCGATCTCTTTGGCAGTCAGGTTGCCGCCGACGCGCGAAGCGCGCAGGTGCTGCACATCTTTGGCCGCCAGGTCGCCCCGCACGTTCTGCAGGTCGGCCGTTTGCACCTCTTTCAGCGAGGCGTTGCCGTAGACTGTGCCCACGACCCTCAGGTCGGCACCCTCCTCAGCCCTCAGGTTGCCATACACTTCCGCCAGGTGGGCGTGGGCCACATCGTCCAGGTGCAGGTTGCCGCGCACCTGCTCGGCGTTGAGGCTCGACACCCCTTCCACGGAGAGGTTGCCCTGGGCCTGGCGGATATACAGGGGCAGCGCTGCCGGGACTTTCAGGTCGCAGTTGTCGGCAATAGACAGAGCCAGGCCCTCGGGCGATTTCTCCTGGGTGAGCGAGTCATCCGCCGCGCTTTGGGTGCGCACCACGACATCGAGCCCATCCCAACCCTGGACCCGGGCGTTGCCCTCCAGCTCGACGAGGACGAGGTGCGCCGCTCCTTCAACAGGGATTCGACGTTCATTCATGGTCGCCTCCTACTTGCCCTTGAGCAGCTCGACGGCCTGCTCGGAAGAGATCTGGCCGGCTGCCAGCTTTTCGAGGATGCCCTTGCGTTCGGCGGGCGCTATGGGTTCAGCCTCTTCGTCAACCTCGTACCCGAGGCCGCGGATCACGTCGGTGAGGCGTGCCCGGGCCGTGGGGTACGAGATGCTGAGCTCTTCCTGGACCCGGGTGAGCTTGCCCTCGCAGCGGATAAAGGTCTCGATGAAGGCCAGCTGCTGGGACGACAGGCGGTAGAAACGCCCCAGGCTGAACTGGCCCTCCAGTGCCGAATCGCAGGTCCGGCAATGGAGACGGGTGACGGTCATCGTCTCGCCACACACCGGGCACTTGCCAATGACGGGAAACATGGGTTATTGCCTCCTTTGTGCTTGTAGATTCATCGGGACGAGGGTGGGCTGCGGCAGGCTGCGCTGCTCCAGGCGCTGCCCCAGGGCCAGGAGATGGTGCCCCAGGCGGGACAGCAGGCGGCCCCCATTGCGGGACAGCCGGCCCGGACGCACGGGCCGCAGGTTGTGGTACAGCGCCTCTTCGCCGCAAAGCTGCCGTGCTTCCTCGACGCGGTAGGCCAAAAGCGCGACATTCAAGCCAGATTCGGGAGTGATCACCTCTTGCCTCTCCTTCCAGCGCGGCTGCGGCCGCGCCTGCTCGTGCCAGCCGGCACTCGTGAGCTCGGAAATAATATCGCTAACCTGCGATATTCTAACATAGAAGTCAAGATTTGTCAAGGGGTAAAATCAGAAAATTGTGCCCAAACTAAAGAAATTTAAGAATTACTGAAGAATCATTACAACCGGCCGTAGCTACATGGCCTCACCGGAGCTGTTCCCGGGTTGCGCTGCCGGGCGGGCGGAGGCCAGCCGGCGGGCGAGCAAGCCCGTCAGCAAGACAAACACCAGGAGCAGGGGGACGACCGCGTACGCCGGGCGCAGGCCGGCCACGTCCGCCAGGCGTCCCAGGAGCAGGGGCAGGGTGAGGATGGCCGTGCCCGACGCCAGCGTGGTGCGGGCGCTGGCCTGGACTGCCCTCTCCGCCGCGGACCCCATCGCCAGCGACAGGATGAGGGGGTAGAGGTTAGCGACCCCCAAGCCGGTGACGAACAGGCCGGCCAGTGAGGCCCACGAGCTCCCCGGCCAGGGGTGCCAGAACACCAGGAAGCCGCCCAAGGCGAGCAGGCTGGAGGCCGCCACCAGCCCGCGAGGGGCAAAGCGGCCCACCAGGCGGCGGCCGGCAACGCGTCCCAGGATCATGGCCGCCAGGAACAGGCTCACGGCCTGGGCGGCGCTTGCTTTGGGCATGCCCAGCTCGCCCTCCAGGTAGGTCGCGCTCCAGAAGATCATGCAGAACTCGACAGAGACGGCCAGCGTGAGGCCCAACCAGTAGATCCAGAACAGGGCCGGCAGCGGCCGGCGATCTGTGGCCGGTGGCGGACCGTCGGCCGCAGCCGCCGGAGCCGCGTCTTTCCCCAGGCGCAGGAACAGGACAAGGGGTGTCAGGGCCGCGACCCCCAGCGCCAGGCGCCAGCTCCCGAACCAGCGGGCGAACAAGCCGACCATCAGTGGCGCGGCGGTCGACACCAGGGAGGAGAGGATGTTTGCCTCCGAAAGGGCGATGGCCCGCAGCTCGCCATGGCGATCGGAGAGTGCGCCGGGCACGATGGCCAGGATCAGCGAACCGACGAGCCCCATGAGGAACGAAGCAGCAATGGTGATGGCCGGCTGCCGCCCGAGCACCAGGAGGGCGGCGTTCAGGCTCACGCCGGCGGCTCCCAGCCACAGGGCGCGCCAGCGGCCGATGCGCCGCACGACCAGGTGCCCGCCGAAACCGGTGAGCAGCATGCCCACGGCGAACGCCGAAAAGTGCAGGCTGCTCACGGTGTACGACAGCCGCAGCTCTTCCTGTAGAAACGGGGTGATGGGGCCGAGGATGTTGAGAAAGTAGGCATAGAAGGCCAGCAGCAGGTAGGCCAACCAGGTAAGGCCATCGCGCTGGAGTGCCTGGGTTTCCATGGGCCCATTCTGATCCAGAACGGCCTATTTGTCAATTGCCGTCCGTCCACTCGTCTGCCCGGCAAGCGCTGATGGCGGCCCGCCCCCACCTTTTTGCATATTGCACCGAGTTGCGGTAAAATGGGCCGCAAGGCTGCCCTCAGGAGTAGGGAGACTCCGGGCTTGCGCTCAGGGCAGCGAGTAGGCCAGTTTAGTCACGGCGAGGCGTTCGGGGGTCGTCTAATGGCAGGACAAGGGACTTTGGATCCCTGTATCGAGGTTCAAATCCTCGCCCCCGAGTGGCCGGGCCCTTAGCTCAGTGGCAGAGCGACCCGCTCATAACGGGTTGGTCGCAGGTTCGAATCCTGCAGGGCCCATCTTGCCAGGGGATTGCGGTCCTCCCCTCCCGCGGGAACGAGGGTCGGAACATGAACCAGGTTTTAGTCCTGAATGCCACGTACGAACCGTTAAACGTCATCTCGGTCAAGCGAGCGGTTCTCCTGCTCCTGAAGGAGAAGGCAGAGATCGTCGAGGCAGCCAGTGCCTGGCTGCACTCGGAGCAGTTGGTCCTGCCCGTGCCCCTGGTCATCCGCCTGGTGTGCTACGTGCGTATCCCGCGCCACTTCTCGCTGCCCCTGTCCCGGCGGACGGTGCTGGCCCGGGACCACTATACCTGCCAGTATTGCGGCGAGCGCCTGCCCAAGGCCTTCCTGACCATCGACCACGTGCAGCCTCGGTCCAAGGGTGGTGACACCCGCTGGGAGAACGTCGTGGCCGCCTGTGGGTCGTGCAACCGCCGCAAGGGAGGCCGCACCCCGGATGAGGCGCGCATGCCGTTGCTGCACGAGCCGCGCCGGCCGCGCTACCTGGCTTTGACGCTCATGGAAGAAGCCAGCGCGCCCCAGGCCTGGACCAAGTACATGTACTTCTGACATCCGACCACGGCACCCCTTCTTTTTGGTGCCTGAGGGCAAGCGTGGTATAATGCACTGTAGCGCGCCGGGCCGGTTTGCCCGGCGCGAGTTTGTGAGGTGGATCTCTGGCGAGGGCGGCTCCTCTGCGCAGTGCGACAGAACAGGGCGGGCCGCCCCTCTTGTTGCCCCGCGCCACGGCCGGGGAGCCGGTCCGCCATTCGAGGAGCAGAAACATGGACAAGAACAAAACGAAAACTCTGGACAGGATCCGGAACATCGGCATCATTGCCCACATCGACGCCGGCAAGACGACGGTGACGGAGCGTGTCCTGTTTTACACCGGGCTGACGCACCGCCTGGGCGGCGTGGACGAAGGCACGACGGTGACCGACTTTATGCCGCAGGAGC
The DNA here is from genome assembly GCA_041300865.1 of Anaerolineae bacterium. Lineage (GTDB taxonomy): Bacteria > Chloroflexota > Anaerolineae > JAAYZQ01 > JAAYZQ01 > JAAYZQ01. The sequence goes on along the minus strand of JBFYTF010000170.1, from coordinate 2,175 downwards.
GCGAACGGGGCATCACCATCCAGTCGGCGGCCATCACCGCCTCGTGGAAGGATTACCAGGTGAATGTCATCGATACCCCGGGGCACATCGACTTTACAGCCGAGGTGCAGCGCAGCCTGCGGGTGCTCGACGGCGGGGTCGTCGTCTTTGACGGCGTGGCCGGCGTGGAACCCCAGTCGGAGACGGTGTGGCGCCAGGCCGACCGCTACGGCGTGCCCAGGGTGTGCTTTGTGAACAAGATGGACCGCGTGGGCGCCGACTTCTGGCGGGCCATTCAGAGCATCAGCAAGCGCCTGGGCGCGAACCCCGTGGCCGTGCAGGTGCCCATCGGCGCCGAGGATCGCTTCTGCGGGGTCGTGGACCTCATGGAAGCCAAGGCCGTCGTCTTTTGCGACGAGGACCACGCCGAACCGGCCGTGACCGAGGTGCCGGCCGACATGCAGGCCGAGGTCGCCCTGCGCCGCGAGCAGATGATCGAGAAGCTGGCCGAGCTGGACGACGACCTGGCGCACCGCTACCTCGAGGGTGAAGATCTGGACGCCGAGGAGCTGCGCGCCGTCCTCCGCCGCGCCACGCTGGCGGGCCAGGCCGTGCCCGTCCTGTGCGGGGCGGCGCTGCGCAACAAGGGCGTGCAGATGCTGCTGGACGCTGTCATCGACTATCTGCCCTCACCCCTGGACGTGCCGCCCATGATGGGCGAGGACCCGGACACCGGCGAACAGATCCCCTGCCCGCCCGACCCGGAAGCGCCGACGGCAGCCCTGGTCTTCAAGATCAGCACCGATCCCTATATGGGCCGGCTGGCCTTTTTCCGCGTCTATTCTGGCGCCGTGCGCCGGGGCGAGGCCCTGCTGAATCCCAACGAGGCGCAGAAGGAGCGCATTGGGCGCCTGGTGCGCATGCACGCCGACCGCCGCGAGGAGGTGGACGAAATCTCCGCCGGCGACATCGGCGCCGTCCTCGGATTAAAGTCCACGACGACGGGCCAGACGCTGTGCGCCGAGGGGCGGCCGGTGATCCTGGAACAGATCTCGTTCCCGACGCCCGTCATCGAGCTGGCCGTCGAGCCGCGCAGCAAGAGCGAGCAGGACAAGCTGTCCGAGGCCCTCAGCCGTCTCCTGCAAGAGGATCCGACCCTGCAGGTGCGCCACGACGAGCGCCTGGGGCAGACGGTGCTCGCCGGCATGGGCGAGCTGCACCTGGACGTCGTGCTCGACCGCCTGCGGCGCGAGTTCGGTGTAGGGGCCAACGCCGGACGACCCCGGGTGGCCTACTACGAGACCATCACCCGGCCGACGACCGTGGAGAGCCGGCTGGTGAAGCAGACCGGAGGTCACGGGCAGTTTGCCGTCGTGGAGCTGGAGGTCGAGCCTTTGCCCTCGGGCACAGGATTTGTCTTCGAGAACAAGATCATTGGCGGGGCGGTGCCCCGGCAGTTCATCCCGGCCGTCGAGGCGGGGCTGCGGGACGCGTTGAGCAGGGGGGTCCTCGGCGATCACCCCATTATCGACATCAAGGTCGCCTTGGTGGACGGCAAGACGCACGACGTGGACTCGTCCGAGATGGCCTTTCGCACGGCAGCCTCGATGGGCCTGCGCAAAGCGGTGGCCCAGGCGGGCCCCATCCTGCTGGAGCCGATCATGCGCGTCGAGGTCATCACCCCCGACAGCTACACCGGCGACGTCATCGGCGACCTGAGCGCCCGGCAGGCCAGCATCACCGCCATTGACAGCCGCAATGGCAGCGGGCAGTCGATCCAGGCCGAGGTGCCGCTGGCCGAGATGTTTGGCTACGCCACCACCCTGCGCTCACGGACGCAGGGCCGGGGCAGCTTTGTGATGGAGTTCGATCACTATGCCCCGGTGTCGCCCGACGTCGTCAAGGCCCGGGAGCAGGCCCACTAAGCTGCCCGCGCCTGTTCCCGGCGCAACAGGACCTTCCCGCCCCCCGTGCCCGGCACGGGGGGCTTGCACATCTATGCCATTCGCCAGGCGGCAACGTGGCCTGCCCGGCCGCTCCTGCCCTCTCTCCCTCTCTCGAAAACAGCCCGTGCACCCTGGGAGCGCCGGCACACCTGCACTGCGCGCACACCGTCCTGCGTCGGGTGCAGGGGGCGCAAGTGTCCCCCTGGCACTGCCCGCCACCCTGGCACCGCCCGCCAGGGCAGGTGGGGCA
>JBFYTF010000169.1:0-13846 GCA_041300865.1 Anaerolineae bacterium | reverse complement strand
CCTTTCGGCTGTCTTGGCTTGCAGTCGTCCCATTTCGTCATTTGTCATGTTGTCACCCCTTACACAGTCTTGCAAGTTTACATCAGTTTATTGAAGGTGACAAATGACACCATATAGGTTTTTAGTCGCGGTGCAGTAACCTACCCGGTGAGGCAGACCAGGCAAGCCGAGCAACCGCCTTTGGTACCCATAAAAACCCGGTTTCTCGTGTTCGTCAAGCTACTTTGCAACAACCCTGTGTCCCACAGAATGGCTGGACAAATGCCGCAAAGTGTGCTACATTTGGTGCAAGACATCCGCGTGCGCGCAAAAGGACAGAGATGGCACCCTCGACACCTACAATAGATGACGTCAACAGCACGGTTCCGGTTCCCGTTCCGGAAAGGCAAGGACACAGCACTCCAGGCAACGAGCCCCGCCTTTTGGGAGCGTCCCGCGTGTTGGTCTTTATCGCCGCCCTCGCCATCGTGGCGCTGGGGCTCCTCGGCGGTCTGCTGGGCCTGGCTCTCGGGCTCCTGGCTCAGGGGGGCGAGCGCTTGGCGAGCATCACCCTGAGCCTTTCTGTGCTGGCCCTGGCGGTGGGGCTGGGCGTGCCGCTGGCCTGGCAGGCCTGGCAGGCAATGCAGGGCCGGCCCTCGGCGGCCTTTCGTCCCGCGAGGCCCTGGCTCCTGGCCGCGGCCTTCCTGCTGGCCGTGGCCGGCGGACTAGCGGTTCTGGAGCTCGGTCTGCTGCCCTCGCTGCTTTTTCCCCCGCTGCACGTGGTCGCGGCCGTGACCCCGCCCCTGCTCATCCTGGCCCTGGTTGCGCGCGGCCTCAGGGGCGCCGGCCGCTGGCGCGATGCGACGCTGCAGCTCTCCAGCGGCGCCTTCCTGGCCACCCCGCTTGCCTTTCTTACCGAGGCCGTCTTTATCCTCGGGCTCTTTGCCGTGGTCGTGACCGTCATCGCCCTGCGCCCTGGGGGGCCAGAGATGCTCCAGGCCCTGTCCGACCGGCTGGCTGACGGCGCCTGGCTCCAAAACCCCGAGAGCCTGCTGCCTCTGCTAACTTCGCCCGTGGTCATCGTGGCCGCCCTGTTCATTATCGCCCTCTTTGTGCCCCTGGTCGAGGAGCTGGCCAAGGCCGTGGGCGTGGCACTCGTTTCCTACAGGCGGCCCGACGCGCGGGAGGCGCTGTTGTGGGGGCTGGCCGGCGGCGCAGGTTTTGCCATGTTCGAAGGCCTGTTCAACACCACGGGCAGCCTGACAACAGCCTGGGCGCCGGTCATCGTGCTCCGGGTGGGCGCGACGCTTTTGCACTGCACCGCCGGCGGGCTCATGGGCCTCGCCTGGCGGCAGCTCTTCGTCCTGAGACGCTGGCCGCCGGCACTCGGGTTGTATGTGGCCGCCGTCGCCATGCACGGGGTCTGGAACTCGGTCGCTGTGGGTGTGACCTTTCTGTCGCTGGGGACCGCCACTTCTGAGGCCTCCGCCGCATCTGAGCAGCTCGCCGTCCTGGGAGTCTCGGGGCTCGTCGCATTCCTCGTCGCCCTGGCGGCCGGGATGGCCGTGCTCCTGGTGGTGCTCACCCGTTCGGTAGCTCGCAGCGCTCAGCCGGCCGGCGAGCAGCCCGCCGGCTCCCTGCCCGCATAGCGCTTACCGGGGGGAGAGGTGGTACCACGCACTGACAGCGACGAAAAGTACATCCTGGACCTCGTGGCCGAGGTCCTGGCCGAGCCCGACTACCGCTGGCAGCACCGCTTCCCCTCCCTGCTAGGCGATCCAGGCCACGATGGAAAGCGACGGCCTCTGCCCGTGGACGGTTACTTTCCGCGCCACAAGCTGATCGTCGAGTACTGGGAAAGGCAGCATAGCGCTCCGGTCCCCATCATGGACGAGGCGATGAGCATCAGCGGTGTGTCGCGTGGGCACCAGCGCCGCTTGTACGACGAGCGCCGCCGCGCCTGGGCCCGAGCCAACGGCCTGCGCCTCCTGATCCTCGACTACCGTGGCTTCGAGACCGACCAGCAGGGTAAGCTGCGGCGCAGTCCCGACAGCGACCGGCAGGCGGTGGCCGCGGCACTGCGGGCAGCGGGTGTCCTTGTCGAGCCGGCCCGCGCCCAGTTCGACGGACCGGCTTACCGCCGCGCGCTGGACAGGGGCTGCTTCATCTGCCGCCTGGTGCAGGCGGACCCGGCCGGCCAGGAGGAGCACATCCTGTGGCGCGACGCCGACACCATCGCCTTTCTCGATCGTTACCCCACCGTCTACGGCCACACGTTGGTGGCACCGGCAGCTCACCGGGAGCAGGTCAGCGGCGACATGACGCTGCAGCAGTACCTGGCCCTGCAGCGCGTGGTCCATGCTGTGGCCGAGGCGATCCGGCTGGCCTTGCGCCCGGAGCGGATCTACATTCTGTCGTTGGGCAGTCAGCAGGCCAACGCGCACGTCCACTGGCACGTGGTGCCCTGCCCGCCGGGCGTGCCCTTTGAGGAACAGCAACTGGCCCTGCTGGACAAAGAGAAGCAAGGAGTCCTACAGCTCGAGCCCGATGAAGCGCAGGCGCTCATCGCGCGCTTGCGCGCGCACTTGCCGGCCTGGATGCAGCGCCGCTAGACCCGGCCTGGCGGCCGCCCCCAGGGTCATGTCCCCGCCTCGCGGGCATTACCGGCGGCAGCCCTATCCAACGCTCTCTTCGCGGGCGGCGGCCAGAGCCGTCGCCACCATGCCTTCCACGTCCAGGCCGGCCTCTGCGCTGTCGATCTCGGCCACACTCGGCCGGGTAACCACCTGGCGGGGTATCAGGAACTGGCAGCAGTCGTCGCTGGCGTCGATGGACAGATCGTAGGTGCCGATGGCCTGCGCCAGGTTGACGATCTCTTGTTTGTCCAGGCCAATGAGCGGCCGCAGCACGGGCAGAGTGGCCGCTGCCTGCACCGCGCCCAGGCTCTCCAACGTCTGGGAGGCAACCTGGCCCAGGTTCTCGCCTGTCACCAGCGCCAGCCCCCCTTCGCGCCGGATCAGTGCCTCGGCCACGCGGAACATCAGCCGGCGGTAGAGCAGGATCCGGGGCGGCGCGGGCGCCTCGACCACGATCTCGCGCTGGATCTCGCCGATGGGCACCACGTAATATCGCGCCGATAACCCGTAGTCCTGGAGCCGCGTCACCAGCTGCCGGATCTTGAACTCCGAGCCGAGCCAGTCGCCAAAGGGTCCGCTGTGGAAATGGATGGGCACCGTGTGGCAGCCGCGCTTCAGGGCATAGTAGCCGGCCACAGGTGAGTCGATGCCGCCACTGAGGAGCAGTCCGACCGTGCCGCTGGCACCCACGGGCAACCCCCCGACGCCGGGCACGCGGTCGAAATAGAAGAGGAACATGCTTGCCAATACCTCGACCCAGATCACCAGCTCAGGGTTCGCCAGGTCCACGCGCCAGCCCGTTGCCGCCTGGACGTGGCCGCCCAGCTCGGCGTTAATCTGGGGCGACGTCAGCGGAAAGCCCTTGTCCGCGCGCCGCGCCTGGACGCGAAAGGAAGCAACGGGCCGTGAGGGCAGCGCCTCGACCACCGCGGCTTTCAGCGCGTCCAGGTCCCGCTCCACACGGTAGGCCGGGGCGGCGTAGGCAATGCCCGGCACCGTTCTAAGCCGCGCCAGCACCTCCTCCGCGCTTGCGCCGCCGGCGAGGGCCACCACAAAGCGGCCATGCTGCCAGCGCACGGCGACACCCTCCAGGCCCGCAAGGCGCTGGCGGATGCTTTCCCGGAGCTGCCTTTCGAAGAACGGCCGGTTCTTGCCCTTGAGCCCAATCTCCGAATAGTGGACAACGACCAGTCGCTTACTTTCTCCAGAACTCGTCTTCATAATATCCAATTTTACCACGATGATGCCCGGCCGCGAAATCGCGGCAGGATGGTAGCACAGGCTTGTTGTACAGTCGCCATCGCCCCCTCTCAGGCTCCTGCCGGGCCTCCCGACCCCGGCGTCAGGACGGTGTGGCGACCCGGCAGAACGCGGCGGCGACCAATGGCTTCCGTAGTGGATTGCCGATCCCACCGGAGCAAAGCGGCGCTTCTTGGCAGGGTCCGGTACCCCCCACATATTGCCCATAAACAACACAATCTAACAACCATGGATGGTGCCCGGACCGGGCCATGCATCCGCCTCCCATGTTGACAGGTCGGGCAACCTGCGCTATTATAGGGGCAGCGCAGCTAACGGGCTGTTCCAAGGAGACGGTAATGGCTTCGTCGAACACGAGCTATGGCCTGTGCTACGTTCTCCGTGGCGAGGGGGATATTGCCGCGGCGACGGCCGTCCAGGCGCAGATGCGCGAGCACGGGCTGTGCAGCTACTTCAACTGGGATCCACGCCCTCCCAAGTGGCGCTTCTTCTACGAGACCAACATCTCCAGGGCGCAGATCGAACAGGCTCTAGGTCCCTTGTTGCCTCGCTTCAAAATCCTCATCGAAGACTAGCGTGTGTGTCCGGCCCCAGGCGCAGGGCCACCGGAGCCCAGCGTGCAGCGTGACCGGCTACTTGATTTTTTCCAGAACGTGTGGTATAATCTCCTCCGTAGACTGGCCTGGGGATGAAACGGTTTCGACAGGGAAGGCTGGGCTGGGACTGCAAGCCGAGGCGCCCGTGCCTCGTTAAAAATGGGCAAACAATCAAGTGCCAAACAGCGCACTCAACCAGCTTTCGCGCTCGCCGCGTAATCGGCAAACGCGATAGCCTGACCGCTTGACGGTCACGTCCGCCCTTTCCCTCCCCCGGGGGAGAGACCGGCGGGCGACAGAAATCCGGGGGTGCCCTCCCACGGGACGCCGATAAGTGGGATCAGAGGCGGGGATTTCACACTCCCTGCATCGGCTGGCCGGGGCCGCAGCCTGTTGATCGGCGGTTGCCCAGGTGAGAAACAAAAGGTCAACTAAGCTTGTAGATGTTCCTGTTCGAGTTCTCTGGACGCGGGTTCGACTCCCGCCATCTCCACCTGTTGCGGGGGAGTAGAAGAGATTCTGCTCCCCTTCTTGTTTTCTGGGGCGCTGCTGCCCGGGACGCCAGGTGGAGAACATCAGGAGCCAAGAGCCATGAGCAATAAGATCACCCACATCGTCAAGCGCTCAGGTGCCGTGGTCCCTTTCAACGCCGGCCGGATCACCAACGCCATCTACCGTGCTGCCGTGGCCGTCGGCGGCCGCGACCGCGCCACTGCCGAGGGGTTGACGCGCCAGGTGGTGGACGTCCTGGAGGAAACCACCCCTCCCGGCCGCTATCCCACCGTCGAAGAGATCCAGGATATCGTCGAAAAGGTCCTTATCGAGAACGGCCACGCCCGGGTCGCCAAGGCCTACATCCTCTACCGCGAGGAGCGGGCCAGGCAGCGTCGCGAGAAGGCGGGCCGCGGCTACCGGGAATCGGGCAACATCCCCTGGCGCAAAATCTACGAGGTATTGCGCTGGTCGGTGGATCACGACGTGCATTCGCTGGAGCAGTTGAACGCCCGCATGGCGGCCGGCGAGTTTGCCGACGTCGTCCGCGAATCGGACCGGTGCTTCCAGGAGGACATCCAGACCGCGGCGCAGCTCATCGAGGACCGCCGGGGCGAGGTGCGCCTGGCCATCATCGCCGGTCCCTCCTCGTCCGGCAAGACCACCACGACGCTCAAGCTCGGGCAGCGCCTCGCCGCCATGGGCCTGCGCCTGGTCGCCTTTCACGTCGACAACTACTTCTTTGACCTCGAGCTGCACCCCAAGGACGAGTTCGGAGACTATGATTTCGAGACACCCCAGGCGCTCGACCTGGAGCTGATCAACGAGCACTTGAGGCTGCTCATCGCCGGCCGCGAGGTTCGCCTGCCCGTCTACGACTTTCGCACGGGCAAGCGGCGCGTGGACGTCACACCCATGCGCATCGGCCCAGGCGACATCCTCCTCATCGACAGCCTGCACGGGCTATATCCGGCCATGACGGACCAACTGCCGGCCGAGGTCAAGTTCCGGCTGTACATCGAGACCCTGCTTCAGACCAAAGGCCCCGACGAGCGGATGATCCGCTGGACCGATCTGCGCCTCATGCGGCGCATGGTGCGCGACGCGAGCTTTCGATCCTACGAGCCGCAGCGCACGCTGGAACACTGGCATTATGTTCGCAGCAGCGAGATGCGCAACATTATCCCCTATGCCAACACCAGCGACTATATCGTCAACGGCGCGGTGCCGTACGAGCTGCCGGTCATGCGCCGCCGGCTGCTGGGCAGCTTCCAACGCTGGGCCCGCGAGTACGAGGACGATCAGGTGCGCACCGATGCCCGCGAGCGTGCCGAGCGCGTGTACCGGCTGCTGGCAGCGGTGCACCCCATCGACGCCGAGGACGAGGAGGCCATCCCGGCCACGTCCCACCTGCGCGAGTTTATCGGCGGCAGCGCCTACGATTACTGAGTTTCGCTCAGCAGCGACTGTACGCGCTGCCAGTCTTGAGGGGTGTTGACGTTCAGAAATGAGAGATGCTTTGCATCGTAGCGATCGATCTCTGCCTCCTCGACGTACCGCACCCGCACCTCGTCGAAAAAGGCAACGATGCGGCGCCGCCCCAGGGCCAGGTGGCGTTCAATGGAGGGTAGGCAGCCCCTGCTGTAGACGGCATGCAGCGGCTCTGCCATATCGCCCAGCCGGGGCAGGACCACGTCGTAGCGGGCGGCCAGGCTGACCATGTAGCGCAGCAACGGCAGGTTGAGGAAGGGCATGTCGCAAGCGACGACCACGGCCCGCTCATGCCATGCCGCTTTTAGCCCGCTGTAAAGTCCCATCAGGGCACCCACGCCCGGCTGCTCGTCGGTTACCAGCCGGACGGGGACTCCCAGGCCGGCTGCGCGGTGAGGATCGTTGCTCACGACGAGAAGGTCATCGGCGACAGCCGTGAGAAGGGCCAGGGTGCGTGCCAGGAGTGTTCGCCCCTCGATGGGCAGCATGCACTTGTCGTAGCCCAGTCGCCGGCTCTCGCCCCCGGCCAGGACGATGGCGCTGACGGCCTGCGGAGGGCCAACCCCCCGTTGTTTTGCTTCCATGCTTGTCTCTTCGATCCATGCGGCGCGCAGCAGGGCCAGCCCGTCCTTAACGCGGCGGGAAGTCCATGAGCGCCGGCTCGCGGGCTGGGAGAAAGGCGCGAAAAAGCACCGGAAATCGAGCGCTCGATTCCCGGTGCCTTGGCTTGCGCCGGCGGAACAGGTACCAGGCGCCCTAGGCCATTCGCTCCTGCAGATAGTCGGCGGCCTGGCCGACGGTCTTGATCTGCTGGGCCTCATCGTCCGAGATCTCGCCGCCAAACTCGTCCTCAAAGGCCATAATCAACTCCACGAGATCCAGGGAATCGGCGTCCAGGTCCTCGCGGAAACGTGCTTCGCGGGTGACTTTGTCAGCGTCCACACCCAATTGCTCGACGATGATGGCTTTTACTCGTTCAAATGCGTCCATGCTCTTTCCTCCTGGAGTTTAGCTCTGGCGTCCTTGTGTCGCCGTACAGATTGGACATTCTACCAGGTCTGGTGCGACCTGTCAACTCGCTTGACATTCCGTGTGTCCCCTGGTAAGATCGGGCCACCTGTTTCCAGGACATAGAACACTCGAGCCCAGGCCGAGTTACGGGAGAAGAATGCTCGAAGAACGAAAAACGGAACACCTGCACATCAACCTGGAGAAGGACGTCTCTTTTCCCGAGTTGACCACGGGCCTGGAACACTACTGCTTTGACCACAACGCCCTGCCCGACATCGACTTGGCCGCCGTCCAGACGGCAACCAGCTTCCTCGGCAAAGAGCTGAGTCTTCCCCTGCTCATCTCCTCCATGACGGGCGGCACTGCCGAGGCACAGCGCATCAACCACCACCTGGCCGAAGGCGCGCAGCTCGCCGGGATTGCCATGGGCCTTGGCTCGTTGCGGGCGGCCCTGGAGGCGCCTCACCTGGCCGACACCTTTCGTGTCCGGCACCTGGCGCCCGACATTCTGCTCTTTGCCAACCTGGGTGCGGTGCAGCTCAACGCGGGCATGACCGTGGACGATTGCCGGCGAGCGGTCGACCTCGTGGGCGCCGATGCCCTCATTCTGCACCTGAATCCCCTGCAGGAAGCGCTTCAGGCCGAGGGCGACACCAACTGGGCGGGCCTCCTGGCCAAGATCGCTGCCGTGTGCCGCAGCCTGCCGGTGCCTGTGGTGGCGAAGGAGGTGGGCTGGGGTATCTCGGCCGGCGTAGCCCGCCGCCTGGTGGACGCCGGCGTGACCGCCATCGACGTCGCGGGTGCGGGGGGCACTTCCTGGAGCCAGGTCGAGATGTACCGCGCTCCCACCGAGCGCCGCCGGCGCCTGTGCGCCCGCTTTGCCGACTGGGGCATCCCAACGGCCCGAGCCGTCGTCGACGTGCGCCAGGCCCTGCCCGACGTGCCACTCATCGCCAGCGGGGGAATGCGCACCGGCCTTGACCTCGCCAAAGTCCTGGCCTTGGGCGCCGACCTTGGGGCCCTGGCCGGTCCCTTCCTCAAGGCGGCCAACGTGTCGGCCCAAGCGGTGGCCGAGCTGGCCGGCGAAGTGGCCGATGAGCTGCGCATCATCCTCTTCAGCCTGGGGCTGGCCGACGTCGCAAGCCTGAAAGGCAGCCCGGCGCTGCGCCCTTGCCGGCCGGCGTGAGTGCGGCCCGCAGCGACAGGCGAACGACAACCGCCGGAAGGAGCCAGCCATGACCCTCGCAGAAGCCTACGCCCGCCTCCTGCCACTCGTCGAGCGCGAGCTCCAGGAGGCGGTCCCTTCTCCCAACGACGGCCTGGCCGTCTATTATGGTATGATGCGCTACCACATGGGCTGGGCCGACGCCGAGCTGAAGCCCGTGGAATCACAGGGGGGCAAGCGCCTGCGCCCGATCTTGTGCCTCCTCTGCTGTGAAGCGGCCGGCGGCAATGTGCAGCAGGCAGTCCCGGCGGCTGTTGCGGTGGAGCTGGTCCACAACTTTTCCCTTGTGCACGATGACATCGAAGACGGCAGCCACTACCGGCGCGGCCGTCGCACGCTGTGGGACCTTTGGGGCGCGGCCCAGGCCATCAATGCCGGCGATGGCCTCTTTGTCCTCGCCTGGCAGGCGCTGCACCAGCTGGCGGACCGGGGTGTGTCCCTGGCGCGCTGCCGCGCCGCCAACCAGGCGCTAAACCGCGCCTGCCTGCTGCTGTGCGAAGGCCAGCACTTTGACATGGCGTTTGAGGGGCGGTTGGACGTGGACCGGCACCAATACCTGGCCATGATCCGGCGCAAGACGGCCACCCTGCTGGCCACGGCAGCGCAGATCGGCGTCCTGGTGGCCAGCGACGACCCGACGCTGGCCGATCACTATTACCACTTTGCCGAAAGTCTCGGCCTGGCCTTCCAGATCCAGGACGACATCCTCGGTATCTGGGGCGACGAGGAGCACACCGGCAAATCGGCAGCCACCGACATACGCGACAAGAAAAAGACGCTGCCGGTGGTCTACGTCCTCACCCATCCGGAGGAGCGCCTGTCTGCCCAGCAGCTGGCCGAGATCTATCAGCGCCCCGCCCCCCTAGAGGCGGCCGACATCCAGACCACCCTGGCCATCCTCGACCGGGCGGGTGCCCGCCGCTACGCCGAAGAGATGGCCCACGGCTATTATGTCCAGGCCCTGGCCAGCCTGGACGAGTGCCGAACGGAAGGTCAGGCCTGCGCTGCTCAGGAGAGCTTGCGCGCTATGGCTGCCTCACTTGTAGGCCGAAACGCCTGAGCAAGGTGCGCGGCGCGCCCGGCGTGCGCCGCTCAGCCGCGCATCTGCCGCACCAGCGCCAGCGCCTCCTCACGGGTGTCGACCTCACCGCCTGCCTGGGCTTCGCGCACGGCCTCGAGCAGGGCACCGATCTCTGGCCCCGGCTCGACTCCCAGTTCGCGGATCAGATCGTGGCCGCTCAGCAGGGGTCGCGGAGCCACCCCCTGGGCACGGCGCTCCCAATACTCGGCCAACATCCGTGCCACGAGTGCCACCAACCGCGGCCAGCGCTCGTCCTCGATGCCGGGCGGGTAGATGGCGGCGTGGTCGGCCAGGGCGTGGAGCAGCACGTCCACGCCGGCCTCTTCCGTGTCGCGCAAAAAGCGATACACCGCCCGGCCCGAGACACTCTCCTGCTCGGCAAGAAGCGGCGGGCGCATGTGCTGGCGCACGACGGTCTGCACCAGCCGCACCTCGGACTTGTTGAAGCGTAGCCGCCGGAGTGCCTCGCCCGCCAGGCGGGCGCTGAAGCGCTGGTGATCGATGAACCGGACGCGGCCCTCCTCTTCACTCTTGGTCGCCGCCTTGCCCGTGTCGTGGAGCAAGAGGGCCATCTTGAGCAGGACCAGGCGCGTCCGGTTGCTCCCCTGAGCGAGATGGGCCAGCAGGCGAGGCGCAAACGGCTCAAGCTCGGGCAGCGGTCCCTTGCCCCACGGCATAGGTCCCCGATCGCCGGGCTCCCGGCTGTGCCAGCGCAGCTGCGCCACGATGCCCTCTGCGGCCGACAGGGTCGCCAGGGTATGAGCCAGGGCGTCGAGGCGGTGAGGAAGGGTCTGTTCCAGGCCACGCAGCGGCTCCAGCTCGGGCAGGATTACCGCCAGCAGTCCGAGCTCGTCCAGGCGCACCAGCCACGGGGCAGCATCGGGCCGCGCCAGCAGCCGGGCCAGCTCGTCGCGCACCCGTTCACCAGACACTTGGGCGAGGGCCGGCCCGTCGCGCTCCAGGAGCGCCTCGGTTTCGGGCGCAAGGCGAAAGCCGAGATCCGCGGCCAGCCGCACGGCGCGCAGCGCGCGAAGCGGATCGTCGCGGATGCTGCCCTCAGACACCGGCCGCAGCACCTGGGCCTCCAGGTCGGCCAGCCCGCCGTGCTGGTCGACGACGACACCCGGCGCGCCGGCCTGCATAGCCAGGGCGTTGATAGTCAAGTCCCGGCCGGCAAGGTCCCTTTCCAGCGCCAGGGGCAGTTCGCCGCGAAAGCGGGCCACATCCACCACCAGGCGACCAGCGTCGTGGTAAAGAATCGCCCGGCCGGTGGCCCGCTCCACGTCCAGGGGATAGTAGTCGCCCTGGAACGCATCGGCCAGGTGACGGGCCAGGATCAGCCCGTCGCCCGCCACGGCCACGTCCAGGTCATAGGTCGGCCGGCCGAGGAGCCGGTCGCGCACATAGCCACCCACCAGGTAGGCGGGCACTTCCTGCCCCGCCAGCCAGGCAATGACACGCTCCTGCAACCGTTCGCTGTCCATCACCCCTCTCCTGTCTATTCTAGCACGCCAGGAACGATCTGGCAAGGCACCAGGCGCGAGCCGTGCAGTTCTTGCCATTGACTCGCCGCTCGGGGTCGGGTATAATCCGGAGCGAGGAGAGGTCTGACAAACAATGAGAACACTGCCCGAACTTCACGTCCGAGGCTCGTATTACGAGGTGGGTCTCGCCACCGGCCGGCGTTTCGCGGCCGAAATCGGGAGGACCATGGAGCAGTTTGGTCCGCTGCGGAAGGACCTGCTGCCCTTCCTGCGTACGGCGGAGGGCCAGGCACAGTACCACCGTTTCGTGGAGCTGCACCGGGCGCGCTACCCCGACTACGTGGCAGAGTTGGCCGGCACAGCGGAGGGCGCGGGCCGCCCCTTCGAGGAGATGTTCCTGGCTAACCTGTGGGGCGAGTACCGGCCTCTAGCCCAGAGGCAGGCCCGAGGCTGCACCGACGTTGCCCTGTTGATCCCCGAGGCGGCTCTGCTGGCCCACAACGAAGACGGCCCACCCTTCTTTCGAGAGGGGCTGTACCTGGTGCACGGCCGTGTTTCGGGCCGGCCGGCCTTTACCGTCCTGTCCTATCCCGGCTCTCTGTTCGGCGTGGCGTTTGGCTTTAACGAAGCCGGCGTCTGCTTCTCCATCGATACCCTGTTCCCGAAGCACGTGGGCGTGGGATTGGGACGCTGTTTCGCCGCCCGCTCGCTTCTCGAGGCCGAATCGCTGGACGACGCGGTGCGCCGCGTGACATTGCCGGGCAGGTCCTCTGGTTTTAGCTACAACCTGGGCTCCACGCGGGAACGGCGCCTGGTGCACGTCGAGGTCGCACCCCGCAGCTATGCCCTGCGCCAGGTGGAGGGGACGTACTTGCACACCAACCACTACCTGGAGTTGGGCCGGGTGGACCAGTCGGTTGATGCATCAAGTGCGGGGCGGGTGGCCAGGGGGGAGGCGCTCTTGACGTCGGAGCCACCGCGAGACGCTGCGGGCGTGCTGCGCATCCTGGGCGACGCGGCAGGAAAGCCTTATCCCATCTATCGCACGGTGTCCCCGCCCGACACCAACGCCACCTTCTGCACGGCGCTTTTCGACCTCGACGCCTGCCGACTGCGGGTCTACACCGGCCATCCGGTGCAAGAAGCCCACGCCTTCCTGGAGTTCGAGATACCCGGCGGTCCCTGACCCCTTAGTCAGGCGTGCCGAGGAGCCGCTCCGCCTGGGCAAAGCCGGCGGCCAGGGCTTGCAGGTTCATTTCCTCGCTGCCCGACGGCACGCGGTCCAGGACCGCCTTTTCCAGCGCCTCGCGGCTGACCAGGCCGGTCAACCCGGCGATCAGCCCCAGGCTGACGATGCTGGCCGTAATGCGCCGTCCGGTGGCTGCTTCGGCCATCTCCGAAATGGGCACGCCGAGGGCACGTAGGCTCGGCACACGGCTGACGTTGCTGGAATCGACGACGATCCAGGCGTCCTCCTTGACGTCGGCGTAGAACTTGTCACACGCTTCCTGGCTCATGCACAGCAAAAAGTCGGCGGCCATGACCTTGGGATAGTCGATCTCGCCCCGGGCAATGACCACCTCCGACCGGCTGGCTCCGCCCCGCGCCTCAGGCCCGTAGCTCTGCGTCTGCACGGCGTTCAGCCCCTCATACACGGCCGCCGCCTCGGCGAGGATGACCCCGGCCAGGATCATGCCCTGACCGCCCTCGCCCGCCAACACGACTTCATAGCGATCCGTAAGGTCGCGCCTGGCCTCGCGTCTCAGTGTCTCCACCTTTTCTCCTCTAGTTCCAGCCCCGGCGCACCTTGCGCTTGCGTGGCGCCAACGGGCCGTTGGCCCGCTCGATGACCTGATCGTACAGCTCCGTGAACTCGGGCCGGTCCTCGTCGCGAAAGACACCGCGAACGATCTGGGCCTGATCGCCATTGTCCTCGCCCTGTTTCTGCGCTGCCTGCAGGGTGATGCTGTTCTCTTTTAGCTGGCGCATCATCTCCACGGGCGACTTGATATTGTTGGCCCGGCCGAAGGTCGTGTGGCAGTAGCTCACGGCTTCGACCAAGGAAAAGCCCCGCTTCTCAATGGCACGCTCGATGAGGCGGTCCAGCTCCGAGACGTGATAGACCGTGCCCCGGGCGACAAACGAGGCGCCGGCAGCCATGGCCAGCTCGCAGATGGGGAACGGGGGCTCGATGTGGCCGTAGGGCGCTGTAGCCGACCGGGCATCCAGGGGCGTAGTCGGCGACGACTGGCCGCCCGTCATGCCATAGATGCTGTTGTTGACGACGATGGCCGTCAGGTCGATGTTGCGCCGCGCCGCATGGATAAAGTGGTTGCCGCCGATGGCCAGGGCATCGCCGTCGCCCATGACGACAATGACCTCCATCTCTGGGCGTGCCAGCTTGAGCCCCGTGGCGAAGGCCAGGGCCCGCCCATGGGTGGTGTGCATGGTGTTGAAATCCATGTACACAGGCATGCGGCCTGTGCAGCCGATACCCGAGATGAAGGCTACGTCGTCCTGCTCCAGCTCCAGCTTTTGCACCACGCGCAGCAGGCTGCCCATGACGATGCCGATGCCACAGCCCGCGCACC
>JBFYTF010000153.1:0-2734 GCA_041300865.1 Anaerolineae bacterium | reverse complement strand
TTGCGGTCCAGGCGGTCCATCAGGTCCTCGTTCTGGAGCAGGTGCAGCACGAGCGAATCGGGATCGCTCAGGCAGCCGTAGAGCTTGACGACAATGACCTCGCGCTCGCCTTCCTCGGCATAAGCCACCTGTTCGTCGCGCACCACGCGGTTGACGCGATAGTCGGCGTGGCGCAGCGCCCGCTCCAGCAGGTCGTCGTACCAAACGGTGACGATGGCCCGAAAGCCGCAGCGAGCGATAGCCTGGTGGATCGGGCCGGGCTGCGTCTGCGGGTTGCCGCATTGTTCCAGGACAAAACGGGTCAGGCCGTGCAGGTCGTTGGCGGATTGACCCAGGTAGGCGCTGGCCGTCTCGGGCCACGATCGGCCGGTCGGCAGCCCGTACTTCTGGGCCAGGGCCTGGGCCAGCTCCGGGCGGCTCAGAGGCGCGCCTCCGTAGTTCAGGGGTAGGTCGGCCCCCAGAAAGAGGACACGGTCGCCCTGCTTGATGGTGCTGAGCAACTGATCGGGTATGAGCCCTGGCGACTCTGGATTGTCGGACACGTCACTGTCCTCCTGAAAGCGCCAGGCCCGCGTCTGGCGCCCGAATCAAAACAGGCCACGCCGATCTGCATCGGGTGGCCTGCTGCTGCTATGACTGGGATGCGGCAGTGCCTCCTGATGCACCCTGCCTGACGCCTCGGTGCGGGTGAGCCGCCGAGGTGCCTTCGTTAGCTGCCGTATTATACCTCTGATGCCAAAGGCCGGCAAACTGGCAACTTCTTGCTTTTCCTTATCGCCGGCCCAGCTCGTCGAGGGCAGCGATAGGTTCCAGGGCTTTTTCGACATGACGGCGCCAGTCGTCTACCGCAGCGAGCTGCTCGCCGGCCAGGCGTTGGCGGTACAGCTGAGATGCGTTCTGGGCGCTGTCCCTCGATGGCTCCCAGTCCTTTCGAGCCATGCTGTGATTTGATATCGGTCAGCGCAACTTGCTGAGGCAGAGAAGGAAACAGCAAGGGGCCAGGGGCTTCATGCCCTGGCGCCTTGCTTGCCATCTAGGGAGCAGCAGGCGAGCTGCAGGTGCATTGTTACGGAAGCAGGGTGGGCCGGTGTGTAGCGATGGAGGCGTAATGCCGATGGCGGCAGACGCCGCCCCAGGCATGGTCCGTCTTATGCCTTCTGAAAGTGTAGGCACTTGTCGGAACCCCAACTACGCACCTGCGTGAATAACCAACCGTTAAGTTTATGAACGTCGGCTCGCCAACGGGCATGCCCCCGTTGTCCTTTCGCTGGCCTGCAGGCGTGACCCTGCGGGCTATCACCGAGCAGCTGTCCCACTTCAGTGCCCGCGGATGATGTCCTAGCCGAGAATGCACATCCATCTGGCGGTTAGCAATGACCCGTGAGCTGTCCTCAGGCACCATTTGCTCAGGGCTTTTTCGTCCGTTTGTTCTTGCAAGTAGTGGTCGTGGCACGGACGACCTCGAGATATCGTCGCTTTGGTGAAACTTGGGGAAGCTTAACCGCAAGGGGCATCGCCTAGATCGGCTCCAATTGGGTTGTCTTGGTCGCCGAATTGTAGCCAAAGAATATGCTCACCGTTGTTGCTAATGCAGAGACCAGCGGGATTGAGCTGCGCCTCCAGACGGAACGAGTTCGACCCGTTCGCAGAGAAACCTGTAACCGGAACCTGGCAGCCACAGGCCTACAGTGTTCCACCTGTCCGCCGGCGCTGCAGGGCAATGATCTCGGCTGCACACTCCTCGATCGACTTGTTCGTCACATCCACTGTGGCCCACCGCTCGCGTCGCAGGAGCAACTCAGCCCAGTCCAGATCGCGCTGCACGTGCTCCCTGCCGGCATAGTTGAGGGACTGGATTCCGCCTATGCGGCTGGCCCGCGCCTTGCGCAGCAGCATCAGCCGCTCCGGCGTGACAGTCAGAGCGATGACTGCGGAACGTTTCACGCGGCCAAGGGCAGGCGGGGGCTCGATATCGGCAATGATAGGCACGTTGGCCACCCGCCAGCCGCGATAGGCCAAGAAAATACTGATCGGGGTCTTGGATGTGCGCGACACTCCCACCAGCACCAGTTCAGCCTGGGGCAGGTCGCCTGGGTTGCGCCCGTCGTCATGCCGGACGGCGAAATCAATTGCCTCAATACGCCGTATGTAGCTCTCGTCTAGCTGGCGAAGCAGACCCGGCCTGGCTGCCGGCGCGAGCTCCAGGGCTTCTGAAAGGCGAGCGACTAGCGGCCCCATCAGGTCAATGGTGACCACGTGGCGGGCACGCCCTTCCTCGACCATCGCCGCCCGCAACTTGGGCACGGCCAGGGTGTGGACGATGGTGGCTCCGACCCGTGCCGCCTCTTTCACCAGTTCTCGAACCACTCGTGCCTTGCGGACGCCCGGCTTCAACTCCACTTCGACCTTGGCACTGGCAAACTGGGCCAGCGCCGCTTGTACGACACGCTGCCCGGTAGCACCTGTGGCGTCGGAGACGACAAACACGACGTGACCGCTTCTATCATCACTTCCCATGGCTTGAACCTCCAGCAGGCCCGTCGGTACCGTCACGGGACAACACTTGACACAGACCCTACGGCTGTGCCTCTCTTGCGCACGACGCGACCGCAACGCAGACGCATCCGCTGAATACCCTATCGTCTAAAACCAGTATATCGCAGATCCACTGCACAATCAACTCTACCGGCACGGGAGTGTGTGGGTTGAGCGTCCCCATCCGGCAGGGTGCACG
>JBFYTF010000144.1:0-5304 GCA_041300865.1 Anaerolineae bacterium | reverse complement strand
CCGCGCATCCGCGTCGTGCGCATCGCCGACGGCTTTAACTCGAACACCTCCCTGTTCAAGTACGCCCGCGACCTGGGCAACAAGCGCGGCGACATGTACGAGATCGGCGTCTGGGAAGAGTGCATCGGCGACAGCGGTGACGACATCCTGTTCGCCATCAACATCCCGCAGGAGGCGGTCACCATTCCCGAGACGGTGGACGGTATCCGCGCGGCCCTGTGCCTCCAGACCGACCGCCTGGAGGCCGTGGGGCTGACCAATCAGTACCTGGGCATGGTCGCCGGCCGCTAGACCCTGGCCTTATTTTGCCCGCGCTGCCTGACAATGCTCGCGCCGGACGCCCCGCGCCAGCGGGTCGCAAGCCGGCGCCGCGGGCAAGCAGGGCCCGGCACCGGCCCGCGATCAGAGGCGGGTTGTCTGCGCCCGGGCCGTGTGAGAGGGAGACAACGTGGAATCTGGCATTCTGACTCTCGATGAGTTTGACCTGCGCGACAGGACCGTCCTGCTGCGCGTCGACATCAACTCGCCGATCGACCACCAAACCGGCGGGCTAGGCGACGACAACCGCATCCGCAAGAGCCTGCCGGCCCTCCGCGAGCTGTCGGAGGCAGGCGCGCGCACCGCCATCCTGGCCCACCAGGGCGACACCGAGGACTATCGCAGCCTGGTGCCCCTGGCGCCCCACGCCCGGCGGCTGGCCGAGCTGCTCGGCAGGCCGGTAGATTATGTCGAGGACGTCTGCGGCCCGGCCGCCGTCGCCCGCATCAAGGCGCTCAAGAGCGGCGATCTGCTCCTCCTGGACAACGTGCGCTACCTCACGGAAGAGGTCTCGACGTTCGTCAACTATGTCAAGCTCACGCCGCAGGAGATGGCCCGGACGTGGCTGGTCCGCAGCCTGGCTCCCCTGGCCGACCTCTATGTCTGCGAGGCCATCGCCGCCGCCCACCGCTCGTCGCCGTCCCTCGTCGGCCTGGCCGAGGTGCTGCCGGCCGCCGGCGGGCGGCTCTTTGTCGACGAGCTGAACGCGCTGACCCGCATCAAGGAGTCCCCCGCCCAACCCTGCGTCTTCTTCCTGGGTGGCAGCCGCATCGCCGATGCCTTTAGCATGATGGAGCAGGTGCTGCGCGAGGGCACGGCCTATCGCGTCCTCACCGGCGGGCTGACCGGCGAGGTCATGCTGCTGGCGCAGGGCGTGCGCCTGGGCGAGCCGACCGAGTGCCTGATCCGCGACAAGGGCCTCGAACCCTTCATCGAGCGGGCTCGCGGCCTGCTGCAGACCTATGGCCCGCGCATCCTCTATCCCTGCGACTTTGCCGTCGACCGCGGCGGCCGGGTGGAGATCGGCCTGGACGAGCTGCCCGCCCCGGAGATGCTGGTCGACATCGGCCGGGAGACCGTCGCCCGTTACGTGGCCGAGATCCAGGGGGCCGCCACCATCTTTGTCAACGGTCCGGCCGGCATCTACGAGCAGCCGCTGAGCGCCGTGGGCACCCAGGCGCTGTGGACGGCCATCGCCGATGCGCCCGGCTACTCGGTCATCGGCGGCGGCGACAGCGTGGCCGCCGCCGGCCGCTTTGGCGTTCGCGGCCGGATGGGCTACGTCTGCACCGCGGGCGGCGGCATGGTGCGCTTCCTGTCGGGGCAGGAGCTGCCGGTCGTCGAAGCGCTGAAACGCGCGGCGCGGCGAGGAACAGGGCAATGACAGACGCCGGCGGTTCGGTCGAGCTGAGCCTGGCCTACGGGCACAGGGCACTGCCGGTGCGCCTGCCCGCCGGTCGCCTGCAGGCGGTCGTCGAGCCCCTCGCTGCCGCCGAGGTTGGCCCTGAAACGGAACTCCTGGCGGAGGCGCTGGCCAGGCCCACCGGTTCACCACCTCTCCGCCAGGTGGCCCGGGCCGGGCAAAGGGTCGTCATCGTCACGAGCGACCTGACCCGTCCCTGCCCCTCGGAGCGGCTCCTGCCGCCGGTCCTCGACGAGCTGGCGGCCGCCGGCGTACCCGATGCGGACATCACCATCGTCGTGGCGTTGGGGCTGCACCGGCCCATGACCCGCGCCGAGATCGAGGCCGCCGTCGGCGGCGAGGTGGCCCGGCGCGTGCAGGTTCTCAACCACGACCCCGACGACACGCTGCGGCTGGGGGTGACGTCCTTCGGCACGCCGGTAGACCTGTACCGCCCCATCGTCGAAGCCGATCTGCGGGTCTGCCTCGGCAACCTGGAGCTGCACTACTTTGCCGGCTACTCCGGCGGGGCCAAGGCCATCCTGCCCGGCTGTGCCTCGCGGGCAGCAGTCAACGCCAACCACGCCATGATGGTCCGCCCCGAGGCCTCCGCCGGGCGGCTGGACGGCAACCCGGTGCGCGCCGACCTGGAAGAGGGTGTGGCCCTGGTGGGCGTCGATTTTATCCTGAACGTCGTCGTCGACGGCCGGCACCGCATCGCCGGCGCTGTGGCGGGAGACGTTACCGCCGCCCACCGCGCCGGCTGCCAGATGGTCGCCGAGCGGGGCATCGTGCCCGTCGAGGCCCGCGCGGGCATCGTCCTGGTCAGCGCCGGGGGCTCGCCCAAAGACGTGAACATGTACCAGGCACAAAAGGCCCTGGACAACGCGGCGTACGCCGTCCAGGATGGGGGCGTGATCATCCTCGTGGCCGAGTGTCCTGAAGGCCTCGGCAACCGGACGTTCGAGACCTGGATGGCCGGCAGCTCACCCGACGAGATCCTCGCCCGGATCCAGCAGGAGTTTGTGCTGGGCGGGCACAAGGCCGCGGCCGTGGCGGCGGTCCTCAAGCGCGCCGCCGTCTACCTGGTGTCGGCCCTGCCCGCCGAGCTGGTGAGCCGCTGCGGCATGCGGCCGTTCGACGACGCCGGCGCCGCCCTGGAAGCCGCCCTCGCGACGGTGGGCGACAGCGCGCGCATCCTGGTCCTGCCCGAGGGTGGCTCGGTTCTGCCGCTCGTGCGGACCTGAAGGGAAAACAATGGCCGAGCTTCCAGCCGCCGCCGGGAGGATCGCGACTTTGTGAGCGAGTACCAGGCGCTTGAGCCTGTCTGTGCCAGTCCCGGCAAGTGGCTGTACAACGAGCACAGGCGGGACAACCCCTTGCGGCTGCTCCTCGTCCGTCACGGCGAATCGGTGGCCAACACCGAGGGCCGGATGCAGGGCGGCGGCTTTGACTCGCCCCTCACGGATCGTGGGCGTGAGCAGGCACGGGCGTTGTTGCGGCGTCTGCAGCGCGAGGGGTACCGGCCGTCGGCCATCTATGCCAGCGATCTGTGCCGCGCGGCCGAGACCGCGGCCATCCTGGCGGCCGGCCTGGATGCGCCGCTGAGCCTCGACCCCCGCCTGCGCGAGTACGACATCGGCCTGCTGGGCGGGGTCATCTGGAACGACGTGGAGGCCCTGTACCCCGAGCTCTGGCGCAGGCTGCAACAGGACGGCGAGCCAGCCGCGATTCCGGGTGAGGAAGGCTTCGACGCCTTCTCCGGGCGGCTGGCCTCAACGCTGGCCGGCATCGTCGCCGCGCATGGCGAAGGCGAGACGGTCGCCCTGGTGGCGCACGGCGGCAGCCTGGGCATGATCCTGGCCCACCTGCTGCACCTCGACCCTCGCCGGCCGCTGCCCTTCACCTTTGGCAACGTCTCGTTCAGCGTCGTCGAGATCAGCCCCCGCCGCACGCGCCTCGTCCTGATGAACGACACCTGCCACCTGCTATCCTGAGGAAGAACGTGCGCAGCGAACAACAGATGCTCGACCTGATTCTCACGACCGCCCGGGAGGATCCCCGCATCCGGGCCGTCATCCTCAACGGGTCGCGCGCCAACCCCGACGCACCTCGCGACCCATTCCAGGATTTCGACGTCGTCTACCTCGTGGCCGACGTGGCCCCTTTCGCGCGCAACGAGGAGTGGATCGCTCGCTTCGGCGAGCTCATGATCTTGCAGATGCCCGAGGACATGCAGGAACCCCCGCCCGCCGCCGACGGGGGCTTTGTCTACCTCATGCAGTTCGCCGACGGCAACCGGATCGACCTTGGCCTGTGGCCGGTGGACCGCGTGGACGAGCTGGAGCGAGACAGCCTGAGCGTTCTACTCCTCGACAAGGACGGCCTCGTCCAGCCCTTCGACCCGCCCAGCGAGCGCGACTATCTGCCCCGCCCGCCTACGGCCAAGGCCTTTGCCGACTGCTGCAACGAGTTCTGGTGGGTCTCACCCTACGTCGCCAAGGGCCTGTGGCGCCGGGAGATCGTCTACGCCAAGCACATGCTGGACCACTATGTGCGCGCTCAGCTCATGAGAATGGTCGACTGGTACGTGGGCGTCGAGACCGGCTTTGCCCGCAACCCGGGCAAGTTCGGCAAGTACCTGGAGCGTACCCTGGCGCCCGAGCTGTGGGCCATGCTGCTGGGCACCTATGCCGGTGCCGGCTACGAGGACACCTGGCAGTCCTTGTTCACCGCGTGCGGCCTCTTTCGCCGGCTGGCACTACACGTGGCGGCGCACTTCCGCTTCGACTATCCCTGCGGAGAGGACGAGCGGGTCAGCGCCCACCTGCGACACGTCATGAGCCTGCCGCGGGATGCGACCGAGATCTAGGGCTCGGGCGAGAAGGCCGTTGGCTACCGGCTCACGCCGTCGCTCTCGCCTGCACGAGCCGCTGCCAGAACGGCTTGCTAAAGAAGCTCCGCTCGTCGAGGGCGCACAGCCGCTCAAACATCGGCCGCGTGACCGTCAGGGCCAGGACATCCGCCGGCAGGTGCTGGCGCATGGCGATGTCGGTCGCGCCCACGAGGGCCTGCGGCACATCCAGGTCGTCGAACAGTGACAGCAGTTGCCCGCAGCCGGAGCCAAAGGGCGCGATGACGGGCGAGGGGTCTGTCGGGGAGCTGAAGTACTGCGCACCCAGTGCCAGCAGGCTGAACTGATCGGGCCTCACGTAGAACGTCACGGTCTTGAGGTACCCGTACTGCTCGTGGCGCAGCGGGCCGATGAGCAAGTGCCCATGCTCGGGATGGTATGGCGGCCGGGCGTCCAGCCATTGGGCCATCAGCTCGTGCGAAGCTTTGAGGCCTTCGTCGTCCACCAGGAAGCGAATGAAGTCATCGCGGTCTCTCGTCTGCACGCCGCACAGCGCCCGGCCGGCGCCGCCGCACCCATAGTTTTCCGGGGTGATGTGCAGCGTTTCGACGTTGAGCCAGTTCTCATAGAAGCTAAAGACGC
Organism: Anaerolineae bacterium; assembly: GCA_041300865.1. Classification (GTDB taxonomy): domain Bacteria; phylum Chloroflexota; class Anaerolineae; order JAAYZQ01; family JAAYZQ01; genus JAAYZQ01. Next base: position 88 of record JBFYTF010000144.1, on the reverse strand, counting down.
AGGCCCTTCCCCCGGGCTGGGGTGCGACCAATGGCGCAAAAGCCGCGGCCTCTGGCGCGTCGTACACCCCTACCACCGGAACGCCAGG
>JBFYTF010000130.1:0-4779 GCA_041300865.1 Anaerolineae bacterium | reverse complement strand
TTTTTAGGACCCAAAGCACTTGCTGTCTTCCTACCACTCTTCAGTTGTTAATGTCCCCTCACCGGTCCGGGAGTCTACCACCCCCTAAACCACCTGTCAAGTCCAGCTCCCACCGTGACTTGGCCTCTCAGACCTCTGCCCATTCCGTCCGGCAGGCAGGTTGCAAGTCTATCACTCTCGCCCGAACCTGTCAAGCCTGGCACCTACATTTGCAGAGGACAAAGCAACCAGCAGACTCATCTCGCTCATCTGCTGGTCCCGTGTGTGTCTCGTTGATTGTAGCTGGATTAAGGTTCTGATTGCGTTCCTCATTATAACAGATACGAGGAACGTTGTCAAGTCCACAATCAGGATTGGATACAGTTTTCGTAAAGTTCGCCGCTGCCAGGAAACCCTCCGGGTGTCCTTCGCCTCGAGCTCGGAATTCCCTCGCCCTCTCCTCCGCTGATTCTACGGCCTGGCCGCTGGCCAGCTTTTCCGAGACATCGGCAGATTCTGGGGCTCCGGACCTTCCGATCCCGAACCGCTGCAACTCCTTGGTTAAGGTCCCCGGCACGCGAGGAAGCATTTAACCACACAAAGCTTTGCGGGTCAAATTTGCGATCGCCGTTGGCACTTGGCCGCCCTCCTCCGCAGGTTCTACGGCCTGGCCCCCTGGGCCATGGTTTCCGAGACACCGGCAGATTCGCGCGGGGAGATGCCTCCCGACGAAACCGTCAGCTTGACGTTATCGCTTGCGTTAAGGTTCCTCACTTGCGAGCACAGTATAGCATTATATGTCATATTTGTCAAGCCCCAATTTGCAGCTCTTGCAATTCGCCTCTCGGGCAACTCGGTGCTCTTGCTCTTTCTGCGCTTTTCGAGTATAATCGTCCTGACTACACGCCTTCCGGTCGCCGGCCGGACAGGCCGGAGACTCGGATGATGGACGACCGCACGCTTTTGAGAACAGAGGAGCAGGTCGCTGCTCTGATGCAGCGCGGCCGCGAGGCGGCCGAGGCGGGCAACCGGGCCCGTGCCCGGCGCTATTTCGCCGCGGTGCTCGAGATCCAGCCGCAGAACAAAGAGGCGTGGCTGGCGCGGGCAGCCGTCGTGGACAACCCACAGGAGGCCATGGCCCACCTGGTGCAGGTCCTGGCCATCGACCCGGCCGAGCCGCGCGCCCACGCCGGGCTGCGGACCCTACGTCGTGCCGCGGGCAATCGCCCGGCCTACCGCCAGACCGTGGCACCACGCGTGCACACCTCCCACGCACCGGTCCCGGGCCCGCTGGTGGCAGCCGGCCAGCCACCGGCGCGCCGTTCCAGGCCATGGAGCTGGGTCCTGCTGGGCCTGCTTTCCCTGGCCCTCGTCTTTGCCCTGGCCCTGGCCACCGACACGCCGGGCAGGGTGCTGGCCGCCCTGCTGCCATCGCCCACGCCGACGCCGACCTTCACGCCGACACCCACGCACACGCCGACGCCGACCTTCACGCCGACAGCCACGCCCACGCCGACGTTCACCCCGACCCCGACCTTCACGCCGACGCCCACGGCGACCCCGACCGCCACGCCGACCAAGGTGCCTGCCGATCAGAGCCAGACCGAAAAGTGGATCGAGATCGATCTTTCAGACCAGCGGCTGTACGCCCACGTGGGCCAGACGACCGCCTTGACCGCCGTGGTATCGACGGGCACCCGCCAGTACCCGACGGTCACCGGCCGTTTCCGCATCTATGCCAAATACCGGGCGGTGCGCATGACCGGCCCCGGCTACGACCTGCCCAACGTGCCGTGGACCATGTACTTTTACGGCGGCTATGGCATCCATGGCACCTATTGGCACAACAACTTTGGCCGGCCTATGAGCCATGGCTGCGTCAACATGAAGACCACCGAGGCCAAGTGGCTCTACGAGTGGGCACCCAAGGGCACCCTGGTTGTCGTACACCAGTAAGCAGTAGACGGCCAGGCCCGGACACGGGCTCACTTCGGGGACCGGCTTTCGCAGGCTAGAAGACAGAGGACAACGGATGATCACACCGGCGGGCACAGAGTGCCGCTACTACTATGAAGACTTTTCCCGGGGCCGGCACAAGCAAGAATGCCGGCTCATCGCCCAGAATCCACGCTCCGAGCCGTGGCGCCCGGAGCTGTGCCGAGACTGCCCCGTGCCCGGCATCCTGCGGGCCAACGCTTGTCCCAACTTGGTCCTGGAGGGCCGCGTCGAAAAGCGGCTGCTGGGCCTGAAGCGCCAGGTGGCCGTGGAGGCCGTGTGCAGCAAATACGTTGTAGAGGTGGATCGGCCGCACGTGGGCTGCGGGCACTGCCACGAAGAACGGGCAGGAGCCCAGGCTATGCAAGGGAGGATGCCGTGAACCCGGTCGACGTCTTGAGGTACGGGCACCGCACGGTGCTCAAGGCGGTTGGTGGGCTGCCGGAGGCTGACTGGCACACCGCGGGGGTCGCGGGTGTGTGGACGGTCAAGGACGTCGTCGCCCACCTGGCCTCCCACGAGCTGGTGTTTGTCGAGATCTTGCAGTCGCTCCTCGGCGAGGCGACGACGCCGACGTTGGACCGCTTCAAGCAGGGGACGGCCGAGTTCAACGATCCGGAGGTGCTGCGCCGCCGTTCGATGTCCGTGGCGGCGGTGCAAGCCGAGCTGGCCGATGCCCACGCCCAGACCCTGGTGCTTCTGCCGCAGCTCCCCGAGGAGCTACGCAGGCGGACGGGCGCGTTGCCCTGGTACGGCGCTGAATACGACCTGGAAGACTATATCTGTTACGGGTGTTACGGGCACAAACGCGAGCATGCGGCCCAGATCGACGCCTACCGCTCCAGGCTGGGCCGTTAGAGGACGTGGGGTAACAGCTCATGGGCAAGACGCCCGTGGCGGACCATTATCCGCCACGGGCGTCGATCTGACCCTTGTGTACAGTGGGCGCGAACCCTCTGCCAGCCCGACCCTAGTCCTGGGTTTCCTGGGCCCGGTCCACGGAGTGCGGCAGCTCCACGGGGATTGCGTCCTGTCGCCGGAACTCCAGGCCGCGCTCGTCGCCTTCGGTTTCGCCCAGGTCGGCGATCACCTGGTCGCCGGGCTGCAGCTCACCCCGCAGGATGCGCTTCGAGAGCGGGCTTTCGACGTGACGTTGCAGCGTCCGGCGTAGGGGCCGGGCGCCAAAAGCCGCGTCAAAGCCCTCCTTGGCCAGCCACTGGCGGGCAGCATCCGTCAGCTCCACGTGGATCCCTCGCTCGCCCAGGCGCTCGCGGATCTCGTTCATCTGCAGGTCAACAATCTGCTCCATGTGCTCGAGTGTCAGGGTGTGGAAGATGACGATCTCGTCGACGCGGTTCAGAAACTCGGGCCGGAAGGTCTTCTTCAGGCCATCCTGGATCTTGACCCTTGCTTCCCGCGCCTCTTCGTCGCCACCGGCCTCCCCGCTGCGCAGAAAGCCCAACGTGCCGCCCTGGCGCGCGTACTCGGTGCCGATGTTGGAGGTCATGATGATCACCGTGTTGCGGAAATCCACGATCCGTCCCTGCCCATCGGTCAGGCGGCCGTCTTCCAGGATCTGCAGCAGCGCGTTCCAGACGTCGGGGTGCGCCTTCTCGATCTCGTCAAAGAGCACGATCTGGTACGGTCGCCGGCGCACCGCCTCGGTGAGCTGGCCGCCCTCCTCGTAGCCGACGTAACCGGGAGGCGCGCCAAAGAGGCGGCTCACGGTGTGCTGTTCGCGGTACTCGCTCATGTCGATGCGCACCATGGCGTCCTGATCATCGAACATGAACTCGGCCAGGGCCTTGGCCAGCTCGGTCTTGCCGACACCCGAGCTGCCGAGAAAGATAAAGCTGCCGATGGGCCGGCGCGGATCCTTCATGCCGCTGCGGGCCCGCCGGATGGCGTCGGCGATGGCGTTGATGGCTTCTTCCTGGCCGATGATGCGCTCGTGGAGGTGCTCCTCCATACCCAGCAGCCTGTCGGCCTCAGTCTGGAGCAGGCTGTTCACCGGGATGCCGGTCCAGCTCGCCACCACCTGGGCGATGTCCTCTTCCTCGACGATCTCATCCAGGCCCGTCTCTTTGCGCCAGGCGTCACGCTGCTCGGTAAAGTCGCCCTCCATGGCCATCCGCTCGGCCTTGAACTGGGCGGCGCGCTCATAGTCGCGGTTCTGCCAGGCGGCCTCCTCCTCGGTTGCCAGCTTTTGCAGGCGGGCCTTGAGCTGCCGGAGCGCAGTGGGCATGGAGTAGATGGCCACGCGCAACTTGCTGGCCGCCTCGTCGATGAGGTCCACGGCCTTGTCGGGCAGCCGCCGATCGGTCACGTAGCGCTGCGACAGCCGTGCCGCGGCCACGAGGGCCTCGTCGGTAAAGCTGACGTTGTGGTGCGCCTCGTACCGGTCGCGCAGCCCGTAGAGCATCTGGATGGTGTCCTCGACGGAGGGCTCCTCCACCCAGATGGGCGCGAAGCGCCGCTCCAGGGCACTGTCCTTTTCGATGTAGCGGCGGTACTCGTCGGGAGTCGTGGCCCCCACGCAGCGCAGCTCGCCACGCGCCAGGGCCGGCTTCATCATGCTCGAGGCATCCATAGCGCCCATGGCCCCGCCGGCCCCGACGACGCTGTGGATCTCGTCGATAAAGATGATAATCTCTCCCTCGGCGCGCTGGATCTCTTCCATGGCATTCTTTAGCCGCTCCTCGAACTCGCCGCGGAAGCGGGTCCCGGCCACCATGGCGCCCAGGTCGAGCTGCAAAACCCGCTTGCCGCTCAGGATCTCGGGCACGTCGTCCTCGGCGATCTTGA
>JBFYTF010000122.1:0-8798 GCA_041300865.1 Anaerolineae bacterium | reverse complement strand
CTGAGGCTTTGGCGGCGCGGATGAGGGCCAGCTCGGCTGCCAGGCTGACGTGGCACAGGTGCAGGCGGCGCCCAAAGCAGCGCGCCAGGCCAATGGCCATGGCCGCCGACAACCCCTCGGCGTGCACGGCAATCGGGCGCTCGGCAGGCCAGGTGCGAAAGTGGGCGATGAGGGCCGAGAGGCTTTGACCCGGTGGTGCTGCTGGGTCGTGGAGCCTCAGGGGGCCATAGGTCGCGTCGAAATAGATCTTTAAGCCGACTGCCTGCGCCGCCAGGCGTGCCACCTCCGCCGCGTTGCCCGCCGTGGCCCCCAGGTAGAACCCGATGTCACACCGCGCTTTGCGGCTGGCAGCCTCGCGCTTGGCGGCCAGCGTCTCGACGCCGGTGATGGGCGGCTGTGTGTTGGGCATGTCAAGCACCATCGTCACGCCGCCCGCCAAGGCAGCGGCAGTGCCGCTGTCCATGTCCTCCTTCGCTTCGCCGCCGGGCTCGCGGAGGTGGACGTGGACGTCGATCAAGCCTGGCAGCCGGACCGTGCCCATCCCTCTCCCCCCGGGATTACCGCCAGGCAACAGAAAAAAAGGGCCCTCTGGCGGGAAACGCTCCCCGCCGGTGCCCTCTGCATGCTATCGACTGCCTGTTGGATGTGCTTCTTCACGCTCCTCCAACCGTCCGTCCGTATCTAATCGTCTATTGTAGCACAGTGCTGCCTGGCTGGCAAAAACGCGAGAGCCAAGGGTGGCCCCAAACCCTTGGCTCTCTATCAAAAGGAGGAGAAGAGATACCTATGGTCAGCATGGCCCATGATGTCCCCAGCACGTATGGTTCTGCGCGGTTGCAGTTCCTGGTCCGAGGTTGCTCGCCCGCCATGGGCCATGCCACTTGTGATGGCCTGATAATACCACACTCCGCGATCCCCTGCTCGATGGGTACTAGACGGCTACCCTACGCTCACTCGACGCAGGTGCCACGCCGGTCGTGTGGGCCGCGATGCCAAAGGCTGTGGTTAACTTGCATCGCTCGGCGTCTGATGGTAAAATCGTCGCTTGCGAACCCGTAGGAAGGACGACACGACCATGAGCAATGATCTCTTGCGATCCGTAGACGAAGAGCAGTCGAAACAGGAGCTGGTCATCCAGTCTGATCTGCCCGAGCTGCGCGTCGGCGACGACGTCCAGGTCCACTTTCGCATCGTCGAGGGGGACCGGGAGAGAATCCAGTTGGTGCGCGGCACCGTCATGCGCATCCGTCGGGGTGCAGGCGCCAATGCATCGTTCACCGTGCGGCGCATCGCGGCGCACGGCGTCGGCGTGGAGCGCACCTTTCCGACGCGCTCGCCGCGCGTGGAAAAGATCGAAGTCCTGCGCCACGCACATGTGCGGCGGGCCAAGCTCTATTTTCTCCGTGGCCGGCAGGGCAAGGCAGCCCGACTCAAAGAAAAGCGCTACTCCCGCAACTAGCCTGCTAGAGATGCACACCAGGGCGCGCGCGAAGGGCGGACGCGATGTGCGAGACACCCGTCGCGCGGCCCTTTGTTGTCTCTACTCCCCGGGCCAGAACAGCCCGCCCCATGAGTGGCAACAAGGTCGTCCTTCCCAGCCTTGACTGGGAGATAAGACTCTGGCGGCAGGGCTACCGCCGCGTCGCCGGCCTCGACGAGGCCGGCAGAGGCGCCTGGGCGGGGCCGGTGGTCGCCGCGGCCGTCATTCTTCCCCCTGACGACGGGCAGCTGGCCCGGCAGCTGGACGGGGTGTGTGATTCCAAGCTCCTTTCGGCAGCACGGCGCCGGGAGCTCCTGGAAGTCATCTCCCGGCATGCCCTCGCCCTGGGCGTCGGTGCCGTCGCCCCCGCCGCGATCGATGCCATGGGCATCGTCGCCGCCACACGCCAGGCGATGGCCCTCGCCCTGCGGGTCCTGTGCCCGGCGCCTGAATGCCTCCTCATCGACTACCTGCGGCTGCCCGACGTGCCGCTGCCCCAGGAATGCATGCCCCGTGGTGACGCCCTGGTGCTGTCCATCGCCGCGGCTTCGATCGTCGCCAAGGTCAGCCGGGATCGGATGATGGCCGGCCTGGAACGCGTCTTTCCCGGCTACGGCTTTGCCCGGCACAAGGGCTACGGCACCGAAGAGCACCAGGCAGCCCTCGCCTGTCTGGGGCCGAGCGCCGCCCACCGCCTTTCCTTTGCGCCCCTGCGCCGGCCGGGGCCGGCCGGCGAGGAGCCCGGCTTATTCGCCGGGCACCCAACGGAGGGCCAGGGCACCCTGTCTCTGGGAGACATGTCCCTAGGCGGCAGTTTGCCGCCGCGCGGGGCGTGACGGTGATCAAGGCCCTCTACCTGCTGCCCGTGATCTTCCTGGGCCTCTTTTTCTTCTATCCCTTGGCTGACATCCTGGCCCTCAGCCTGGCCCCCGGTGGGCAGCTAAGCCTGGCGCCCTTTCGCACTCTGTTTACCGATCCCTATTACGCCCGCCTGCTGGCCTTCACCACCGCCCAGGCGGCCATCTCGACGCTGCTGACCCTGGTGGTGGGCATGCCGGCAGCCTACACCTTTGCCCACTATGACTTTCGGGGCAAGTCGATCCTGCGGGCGCTGACAACGATTCCCTTTGTCTTGCCTACCATTGTCGTCGCAGCGGCGTTTACCGCCCTGATCGGACCCCAGGGGCATCTCAACAGGATCCTGGGCGGGCTCGGGCTGGGCCCGGTCCGCCTCCAGCAAACCCTGGCCCTGGTGCTCATCGCCCACGTCTTTTACAACGCGTCGGTCATTGTCCGCGTCGTAGGCGGCTTCTGGTCCAACCTCGATCCGCGCATCGAAGAAGCTGCCCGGGCCCTGGGCGCCGGCCGCTGGCGCACCTGGCGCGAGGTGACGCTGCCGATCCTCATGCCGTCCATCGCCGCAGCATCGCTCCTCGTTTTCCTCTTTACCTTCACCAGCTTTGGCGTCATCCTGGTGCTAGGTGGGCCGCGTTGGTCGACAATCGAGGTCGAGATTTACACCCAGGCCATCCCCCTGTTCAACCTGCCCCTGGCGGCCGCACTGTCCATCACCCAGATGATCTTTACTTTTGGCATCATGTGGGCCTACACCCGCATTCAGGCACAGGCCGCCGTGCCCCTGAACCTGCGGCCCGGGGACTCCACGCAGCGCCGCCCACGCAGCTTCTGGGCAGGGCTGATCGCTTGGAGCGGCGTCGCCGGGCTTCTCGTCCTGGTGCTGTCCCCGCTCCTGGCCCTCATCGATCGCTCCTTCTCGCTGGGAGGGAGCTACACCCTGCGTTACTACGAGGCCCTCTTCACCAACCCAGCCCAGTCCTTCTTTTTTGTTCCGCCGGCCGTGGCCATCCGCAATTCCCTCCTGGTGGCGGGCGCCACCGTCGTCCTCTCTATGGTTCTAGGTTTGATCAGTGCCTACCTACTCGCCGGGCGGCCCAGCGCGCTGCGCAATGTCCTCGACCCACTGTTCATGCTGCCCCTTGGCACCTCGGCGGTGACGCTTGGCCTGGGCTACATCGTTGCCCTCGACAGCCCACCCCTCAACCTCCGGGCTTCGCCCTGGCTGCTGCCACTGGCCCACACGCTGGTGGCCTTTCCCTTTGTCGTGCGCAGCCTGTTGCCCGCCCTGCGCGGCATGAACCCCCGCTGGCGCCAGTCGGCCCGGATCATGGGTGCCTCGCCGGCGCGAGTCATGACCGAGATCGACCTGCCCATTGTCGGCCGGGCACTGCTCGTCGGCGCCGTCTTTGCCTTCACCGTGAGCATGGGCGAGTTTGGCGCCACGCTTCTCCTGGCCCGGCCCGCGTTCCCCACGATGCCCGTGGTCATCTACCGGCTCCTCGGCGCCCAGGGGATCCTGAACCAGGGCCAGGGACTGGCCATGAGCGTGCTACTCATGGTCGTCTGCGCCGCGGGCTTTATCATTATCGAGCGCTTTCGCCTGGGCGAGTTCGGGGAGTTTTGACCATGGCCCTCCTGGAAGTCACGGCTGTTGACAAGTCCTTCGACAACAACCCCGTTCTGCGCGACGTCTCTTTCGCCGTTGCGGAAGGCGAGATCGTCTGCCTCCTGGGGCCGAGCGGCTGCGGCAAGACGACCATCCTGCGCATCGTCGCCGGGCTGGAGGTGCCGACGGCCGGCGACGTCGTCTTTGAGGGGCGGTCACTGCGCGACGTTCCCGTCCACGAGCGGGGTTTTGGCCTCATGTTCCAGGACTATGCCCTCTTTCCCCACAAAGATGTGGCAGCCAACGTCGCCTTTGGCCTGCGCATGCAGCGGCTACCTCGCGACGAGATCGCGGCCCGCGTGGCCGAGATGCTCGACCTCGTCGGCCTGGAGGGATACGAGGCCCGCCGCGTCTACGAGCTCTCGGGCGGCGAGCAGCAGCGCGTGGCCCTGGCCCGCAGCCTGGCCCCCGGGCCCCGGCTGCTCATGCTCGACGAGCCCCTCGGCTCCCTCGACCGCTCCCTCCGCGAGGAGCTGATGAACGAGCTGCGAGCCATCCTGAAGCGGGTGGGACTTACGGCCATTTATGTCACCCACGACCAGGAGGAGGCCTTTGCCATCGGCGACCGGGTAATGATTATGCGCGCGGGCCGCATTGTGCAGCGCGGCGCTCCACAGGACGTCTACCGCCAACCTGCCTCTGCCTGGGTCGCCCGCTTCCTGGGCCTCAGCAACCTGGTGCCCGCCCAGGTGGCAAGCCGGCAGCCCCTCCAGGTCGACACGCCGCTGGGGCGTCTAGCTTTGGACGACGGCCAGCCGGCCCCGCCGGCCGGCCAGGAGGCCACCCTCCTCATTCGCCCGGAGGCCGCGTACCTCGCCGGCGACGCAGTGCCGCCGGCTAGTGCCACGGTGCAGGGCCAAGTTCGCCGCTGTTCCTTTCGCGGCAGCCACTACCTGCTCGAGATCGAGCACGAGAGCGGGCAAGCGCTCACGTTTGAGCTGCTCTTTGACGCCGGCGAGCTGCCGCGCCGAGGAGACAAAGTCGCCCTGGCTCTGCGTCCCGAGGCCTTGAGCCTGCTGGGCAACGAGGAGGAAACCGGTGGCCGAGCCGCGGCCAGAACTGTCTGACGACGACCCGATCGAGGTCGAGATTTCGCGCGAGGGACGCCTGCGCAGCCACATACATTGGGAATGGCGCGGCAGCCGCGTCTGCATCCGAGTGCCCAAGGGCATCAGCCAGCAGGAGCTGGAGCGCCACGTGGCCGAGATCGTGGCCAAGGTCAAGCGCCGGCGCGCCCGCGTGCGAGCCCGCGCCGACGCAGACCTGGAAGCCATGGCCCGCCGGTTGAACCGGGACCACTTTGGCGGCGAGATCGAGTGGCACTCGATTCGCTGGGTGGGCAACATGGCCAAGCGCCTGGGGAGCTGCACCAACGGCGGCCCAACCGACGGCGACATCCGCATCAGCGATCGCATCCGGAGCTGGCCGGAGTGGGTCGTGGACTATGTCGTGGCCCACGAGCTGGTCCACCGCCTGGTTCCCCACCACGGGCCAGAGTTCTGGGCGGCCCTCGGCCGCTACCCGCGCGCCGAGAGGGCCAGGGGCTTTATCCAGGGCGTGGCCTTCCAGTTGGGCGAGGACGCAGAGGAGTGGCTGTAGGCCGCTTCCGCTCCTTGACCGGCCAAAGCCCGGCCTTCACCTGTAAAACCCCGGGCAAGCCCCGGGCGTCCAAGCGCGCGCACTGCGTTCCGGACAGGTACGGGTGGGCAGCCCGCGGCTGCCCACAAATGACGATTCTTGGGGTTCCCTGCTTGACGGCAGCGCTGGGCTGCCGCCCGCCGGGGCGCGGAGTCGCGAAGGCCGGCTGGAAGCCGGCGCTCCCAGGAGCCCATACACCGTCGCCATCTAGCGCCTGGCGTCCTAGCGGCCCAGGTGGTATGGCACGTCGATGATCACCCGCTGGAAGCCAAGCTGCCGGCGGCGGTAGAGCAGCGCCGTCTTGAGCAGCCACGTCGTCTGGTTGTGCAGGAGGTTCTGCCACCACCTGGCCGGCACGAACTCGGGCAGGATGACGGTCGCTTGTTGGCCGTCGTTGTGCTGGCGGTCGGTCTCGTCCAGGAACTCGAGCAGGGGCCCGACGATAGAGCGGTAGGGCGAGGGCCGCACGACGAGGGGCACGTCGGGCCACCACTCGGCCCAGCGCTCCCGCACCCGCTCCGCGGCACCCGGCTGGAGCTCGATATAGACCCCCGTCACGTCGCTGGAAATGGAGCGGGCAAAGGCCATGGCCAGGACAACGCCGCGGTGCACCCCCGAGATGGGTACCACGACCCTGGGATGGGGCAGTTGCTGGGCCGGAGGCGTGAGCCCGCGCAGCGAGAGCTGCCCCGCCACCTGGCGATAGTGCCGGCGGACCTGCAGGAAGGCAAAGACCAGGAGCGGGATCAGGGCCAGCGTAATCCATGCTCCCTGGAGGAACTTGCTGGCACCCACGACCAGAACGGTACCCCCGGTCGCCAGCGCACCGGCGCCGTTCAAAATGCCCTTGAGCCGCCAGCCCGCTCCTCGTATCCGCCACCAGTGGATTACCATCCCCGTCTGCGACAGGGTGAACGCCAGGAACACGCCCACGGCGAACAGCGGCACGAGGGCGTGCGAATCGCCCGCAAAGAGGACGATGAGCGCTGCGGTGCCGCCCGCCAGGACCAGGATGCCGTTGGAGAACACCAACCGGTCACCCAGGCCTGCCAATTGGCGTGGCAAGAAGCCATCGCCGGCCAGGATGGCGGCCAGGCGCGGAAAACCGGCAAAGCTGGTGTTGGCCGCGACGGTGAGGATGAGCATCGTCGCCGCCTGGATGAGCAGGTAGCCAAAGCCACTGCCCCACACGCGGCGGGTCAAGGCCGACAGGATGGTCTCCTGCGGCCCGGCCACCACGGCGAGGGCCTGCACCAGCGCGGTGCTGCCCAGGAAGAGAACAGCCATGAGCACGGCCATGACGATGAGGGTCCGCCCGGCATTGCGGGCCTCCGGCACCCGAAAAGCGGGCACGCCGTTGCTGATCGCCTCAATGCCGGTCAGTGCCGTGCAGCCCGAGGCGAAGGCCTGGAGGATCAAGGCCGTCGTCAGCGGTCGCACGGCCGCCGGTGCAACGGGCGCCAGGGGCACTGTTCCCTCGGCCATCATGCGCACCAGGCCATAGGCCAACATCGGCAGATAGGTGAACAGAAACAGGTAGACCGGGATGGCCATCATCGTCCCCGACTCGCGCAGCCCGCGCAGGTTCAGCAGGGTGATCAGGGCCAGCAGCACCAGGGCGGCCGGCACCCTGTACGACCACAGGAACGGAAAGGCCGAAGCCAGGGCCTCCACCCCGGCCGTCAGGCTGACGGCGGCCGTCAACAAATAGCCGACCATCAGCGCTCCGCCGGCGACCAGGCCGGGCAGGGTGCCCAAGTTCTCGCGGGCGACGACGTACGAGCCGCCGCCTGAAGGATAACCGTGGATCGTCTGAAAGTAGGATAGGGCGACGATGAGCAGCAGCCCCGTGATGGCCAGGCCGATGGGCGCGGCCATCGACAGGCCTACGCTGCCGGCCAGCACCAACGCCAGGTAGATCTCCTGGTTGGCGTAGGCAATCGACGACAGGGCATCGGGTGAGAAGGCTGCCAGGGCGCGCACTTTGTTCAGGCGCTCCTCGCCAAGCTGCTGGGTGGGTAGGGGATGCCCCAGCAAGAGTTGTCGCACTTTGATCAACATCCCTCGATCTCCTGACACCTGAAAGGTAGCCTGCTGATTATAAGCCCGTTCGGAGCACGATGCAAAGCCTCCCACGAGCAAAGCAGAGCCCCTGCTCCCGCTCAGGTGCGCACCTCGGTGCCGGTCACATTCAATTCCGCAAGGCCACTTGACAGCCAGCGGGATTCAGGATAGAATCGCGACATCAATATGGGGCAGTTGTCGCGCGGGGCACCCGGCTAGCCGGGTGCTTTGTCAGTAACACGGGAAACTCAACATGAGCACGATAGAAGACGAGAACGGGACCAAGATTCTGCGCCGCTCGACGGACTATGTCCCTCGGCGCTCATGGCGCACGTGGCTCATCGGCCGGCCCCTACCGACGGCAGACGCACCGCACCAGACCGTCGGCCGGCTCATTGGTCTTGCAGTTTTCGCCAGTGATGCTCTCTCTTCGACAGCCTATGCTACTCAAGAGATACTGGTGATCCTCGCCGCGGTGGGCACCGCCGCCTTTGGCTTTGCCTTCCCTATCTCCATCGCCATCGTCGTCCTGCTGACCCTTGTCACCATCTCTTACCAGCAGACCATCCACGCCTACCCGGATGGTGGCGGCGCCTACATCGTCGCCCGCGATAATCTGGGCGAGATCCCGGCCCAGTTGGCCGGTGCCGCACTCCTGATCGACTATGTGCTAACCGTGGCCGTTTCCGTCTCGGCTGGCGTGGCGCAGCTCGTCTCGGCCTATCCCGACCTGTCCGCTTACCGGGTGGTCGTGGCCATCGGCCTCGTGCTCTTTGTAGTGCTCATCAACCTCCGCGGGGTCAGGGAGTCGGGCTCCGCCTTTGCCATTCCGACCTACTTTTTTCTGGCGATGATCTTCTTGACTGTGGGAGTCTCTCTCGTTCGCTATGTCTCCGGGGCTCTGGGCACCGTGGTGGACCCACCACCGATGGAGGTGGTGCACGGGACCCAGGCCCTGAGCCTGTTCCTGATCCTGAGGGCCTTCTCGGGCGGCACCACAGCCCTGACGGGCGTGGAGGCCATTTCGAACGGCATCACCGCCTTCCGCGAGCCCCGCAGCCGCAACGCGGCCATCACGCTGATCTGGATGGC
>JBFYTF010000121.1:0-3400 GCA_041300865.1 Anaerolineae bacterium | reverse complement strand
ACGAGGCGGTGGGGCTGGACGAGATCGCGCAGGTCGGACCCGGGGGCGACTACCTGACGACCCGGCGCACTCTGCGCCTGTTTCGCCAGGCATACCATCGGAGTGACCTGTTCGTCAAGCTGACGCTGGAGGACTGGCAGTCACGAGGCAGCCCTGATGCAGGTGCGGTACTCCGGCAGCGCACGGTGGACCTTCTGGCCACGGCGCCGCCGCCTGGGGATCGCGACGATATCCTGGCCCGGGGTGGCGCTTTCCTCGCTGCCCGGGAAGGCCGGTAAGCGGGAGGCGTACAGGTTACGTGCAGGGAGGGTGTGGCTATGGGCGCCCCCTCCCTGCGCCTGTTGTGCTCAAGGTAGGTGCCGTACGTCTGTGGCGGCTACTCGCCGCCCACCTTTTCACCGTCGGGAAAGAACCTGCGCAGCGGTGAGCGGATCAGGTGTCCCCGTTCGACCTCTTCGGCCGGTTTGCCCTCGATGAGCATTTCCTGGGTGTGCGCTGATATCTCGCCCCCCAGGATGAGGATGTTGGCCACGAGCCAGGCCCAAACCTGGAGGACGATGGCAGTGGCCAGGATGCCATAGATCTGGTCATAATCTCCCAGGCGCCCCAGGTAGTAGAAGAACAGGGAGCGTGCCACCAGGAAGAGGATGGTGGCGATCGAAGCTCCGACCAGGGCAGACGGCCAGTCCGGCCTGCTGCGCGGCACAAAGCGGTAGGCCAGCAAGAAGGCGGCAGAGAGAAGGACGATGGGCAGCACTTCGTTCACCAGCTGAAAGGCAACCGTGCCCACCTCGCGGCCCAGGACTTGCCACAACAGCCTGACACTCGGCTGCCCGGCAAAGGCGAGGACAAAGACCAGGCCGACGGTCAGGAGCATCAGGATCTCCCAGCCGAAACGCTTGACCGGGCCATACTGGTCTTCGACGCCGGCGGCGATGTTCAGAGCGACGGTTACCGCGCCGAAAACGCGGGTGCCGGTCCACAACAGGCTGAGAAAGGAAACGAGTCCGATCGCCCCCCGCGCCTCGAGGGCTCCCTTGACAATGCTCTCCACCTGGCCCGCTGCCTGGGGCAGATACTCGTCTATAACCGGGGTAAGCTGGTCCACGGCCCACGCGGGCTCGACAAAGTAGGCAGCGAGCGACGCCGTGGCGAGCAGCAGCGGAAACGCGGAGAGCAGGGCGTAGTAGGCAACCGCAGCGGCCCACTTCGGACCTTGGTCGTGGTAAAAGTCCTTCACGGAGACCAGAAGCATGATGTGGAAGCGCTGTTTGGCTTTCTTGCCTGTGCGTTCTTCAGATGCCGACACCGGAAGTTAACCCTTTGACCTGGTTGAGAACAGGAAGAACAACGAGGCCGCGCTCAGCATGCCACCCAGGATCCAATTGCGCCGTGTGTTCAGCCAGAGCTGCGGGCTGCTGGGCAGTGCCTCGTCGACAAAGGGCCCATGTGCTCCGTGATCGCCGTGCACCGGGCTCCAGAGGTTGTCCCTGCGGTTTGACTCGAGAGGCGCGTCGTCCTGCTGGATCTCGTAGCCCTTTTCGGCCAGCAACCGCTCGAGCAGCCCGGGCATGAGTTTGTTGGCGGCGACCATGGGCACCAGCGGGGCGCCAACCAGCAGCCCGCGCCGGCGGTGATGTGCCGCCCAGACGATGGCCTGGGCTGCCACGGCCGGGTCGTAGACGGGTGCCACGGGCCGGGGCTGGCGCGTGAGGCGCGCCTTGACCCACGTAAACTGCGGAGTGTTCACGCCAGGCAGGTTCACGATGGTGACATGCACCTTGCTTCTCTCATGGAGCAGCTCCGCTCGCAGCGACTCGGTGAACCCCTGGACGGCGTGCTTGGACGCGGCGTAGGCGGACAACAGGGGCAGCCCCCGGTAGGCCAGGGCCGAACCGACCTGGACGATGGATCTGTGATCGCGGGGCAGCATGCGCCGCAGCGCGGCAATGGTGCCATGGACCACGCCCAGGTAGTTGACCTCCATCACGCGCCGGTACTCCTCGGCAGTCGTCTGCTTGACCGGCGAGAAAACCGAGACAATGGCATTGTTGACCCAGATATCGATAGGGCCAAAAGCACGTTCTACGGCGTCGGCCGCCGCTTCAACAAGGTTGGGATTCGACACGTCGGTGGGCAAGACCAGCGCTCGACCTCCGGCGATCTCTACTTCCTCGCGGGCTGCTTCCAACCCTTCCGTTCCACGAGCTAGCAAGCCAATGTGGGCTCCCCGGCGGGCAAAGGCGCGCACCGTGGCCCGGCCGACGCCGGCCGAGGCGCCGGTGATGACGACAACTTCGGGTTTTCTGTGCAAGATGTTCATGCTCCCTCCTTTGAGGCCGGACCACAAGAGCGCACGCCGCACCTTAGCCCTGCAGCAGCGATTCGGTGCCGTCGATCCAGATTTCGGTGCCGCTGATGAGGCTGGAAGCATCTGACGCCAGGAACAGTGCCAGGCGGGCGACGTCCTCCGCCTTTCCAGGTCCTCCGCCGGTAAGGGGCACGCCGCCCTCGGGAAAGTCAGCGGGCCAGCCTGTGTCCTCCAGGTCGCGCTTCTGCGTGTTGCCTTCGATTTCGGTCTCGACGGCACCCGGGCAGATGACATTGACCCGGATGCCAAACTCGGCCAGCTCCAGGGCCAGCATCTTGGTCAGGGCTACCTGGCCAGCCTTGGACGTGGCATAGGCCGAAGCGCCCGACTTGCTGAACATGCGCGTGCCGTTCACCGAAGAGGTGACGATGACTGAGCCTCCCTGCCTCTTCAAATAGGGCACAGCATACTTGATCGTGAAAAAAGTGCCGGTCAAGTTTATGCGCAGGGTCTGCTCCCATTCCTCCGATCGCAGCTCCTCTATGGGCGCCCAGACGCCGTTGATGCCGGCATTGGCGAACACGATGTCCAACCTGTCCCAACGCCTCACGAGCGCCTCGATTGCCTGCCGCACCTGGTGCTCGTCGGCCACGTCGGCCACCAAGGGGATGGCCCGCTCCTCGCCGCCCAGGTCCGCGGCGGCGCGGCGCACTTGATCCTCGGTGCGCCCCAAGACACCGACGCGGGCACCCTGCTCGATAAAGAGCCTGGCCGCAGCCAGACCGATGCCTGAGCTTGCGCCGGTGATCAATGCTACCCGATCTTGCAAGGACATCTCCATGTCGTCACACTCTCCTCTTTGTCGGTTTCTCTTCTGTCTGTTTCTCTGTACAATAACAGGGTGGCACTCTGCCTTCTGGCCTCAAGGCCAGGGGGAGTACCACCCTGCTCTCACCAGTTCAGTACGTTTTTAGCGGTCCCAATAGGGTTCGTAGCCGTAGTAGTCGTAGACGTCCACCAACCACTGGTTGCCACCCTCCGTGCCCGGCCAGTTGTCCTTGTCAAAGCCAGGAGCATTCTCGAGGGTGG
>JBFYTF010000100.1:0-14916 GCA_041300865.1 Anaerolineae bacterium | reverse complement strand
GGAAGGCCAGGCGATACGTTCCTGGGCCTCAGGCGATCAATCGCCCGTCGAGGCCAACAAAACAGGCGTGCGGACCACGCGCCCGCACTGCTTCGCTCACAGTCGAGGGCCTCTGCTCTCCCTTCCGAGCAATCATTGCCCGAATCGATACCACCGGCGTGCCTGATCTGATGAACTAGTGGGTCACTTGTCACGTCGTTAGCCATTTTGAACAAGGTCGTGTATAATGTCGGGCGCACGCCAAACAACACTTGAACGGAATCTGGTGATGACGCGTCGAAGGCAAGATCCGTTGCGCCCGCTTACCGATGAAGAACGAGAAGTCCTGGAACGGATCAGTCGTGCTCAGAACGAGCCCGCCGTTCACGTCGCTCGGGCCAAATCGCTGTTGGCGGTTGCCGGTGGTGCGACCTACGAAGCCGCGGCGCGGGCTGCCGGTCGCCGTTCGAATGATGCTGTGTCGCAACTGGTAGCTCGGTTCAACAAGGATGGTCTGGCGGCCCTTGAGACGCGACACGGCGGTGGGCCTGAAGTCATCTATGGCGTCGAGGAGCGGAAACGCATCTTGGCTGAGTTTGAGCGAACGCCCGACCGAGAACAGGATGGGACGGCCACCTGGTCGCTCACGACCTTGCAGCGAGCGTTGAGAGAAACACCGGATGGGCTGCCCGACATCAGCACCTATACCGTGTGGTGCGTATTGCACGACGCGGGTTGGACCTGGCAGAAGGGCCGGACGTGGTGCAAAACCGGGACCGTACAGCGCAAGCGCAAAGCAGGGGTGGTCGAGGTGACCGATCCCGAGACCGAGGCAAAAAAAACTTGATCGATCTCGCTTATCGCTGCGGTGAATCGTTGGGCCTGAGTACCTGGACGCAAGACGAAGCTGGGCCATTCCAGACCGTTCCCTACCCTGGAGAGTCTTGGGCTCCTGAGGGGGAGCCCCAACGCTACCCCCATGAGTATGTGCGCAACGGCACGGCCAAGATCCTGACATTGTTTCACCCAGCCACTGGCGAGGTCAGGGTCATGGGCGTCACCAGTTGTACGAACGCTGTTCTCCACACCTGGCTGAAGCAAGAATGGAGCGACATCCTGGCCAACCTACCGCCAGCGATAGTCTTGGATGCAGAGACCAATCGTGCCGTGTGGGAGCTGTGGCGTATTGGACTGGACAACCCGCTGCCCCTGCCTGACGATCTGCCACCCTTGCGAGCGTTGCTGATCTGGGACAACCTCGCCGGCCACAAGACGCTGGGCATGGTCGAGTGGCTGATGCAACACGGAGTCATGCCCTTGTATACGCCCTTGGGTGGCTCATGGTTGAACATGGCTGAGTCCATACAGCGTATCCTGAAAAGACGGGCTTTGGATGGTCAGCACCCCCAAACTCCCGAAGAGATCATCACCTGGTTTGAACAAGTGGCCAAGGCCTGGAATCGGAATCCCACTCCCTTCGAGTGGGGTGGCAAGCGAGCGGCCCGCCGTGCCCGGAGCCGGCAGCGGCGCCACGCCCTGGGTGGCTCGGGGGCCTGTACGCGCCGCCCGATCCAACAGGAGCCGGAGACCACCGATGATAAATGGCAATGCTCATGCAAAGTGACCCACTAGGGGACGACGATGATCGTGCCCGACATCCCCACGCCCCCCGGCCCACCGTGTGGCATGCAGTAGTAGGGAAACTCGCCGGCTTCGGTAAAGGTGTAAAAGAACTCGTCACCCTTCTGGAGTGGCCCACTGTCAAACAGGCCGCTGTCCGAGGTTACGGTGTGCGTTACGTCGTCCTTGTTGGCGAACTTGACCTCGGTGCCCACTTTCACCGTCAGCACCTGGGGCTGGAACTGAAAGTCCTCCAGCTCTACCTCGCCCTCGTCCGCGGCTACGGCGCCCGTCGACCCACCCGCCGCCGTCGGTTCGGCGGTGGGAGCAGCGGTTGCCGCCATCGTCGGTTCAGTGGTGGGGGCATCGGTCGCTGCCGCCGTGGGCTCGGCAGTAGGCCCTGCCGCCAGACCGCCCGTGACGGAGAAGGCGGGACTGACCATCTCGCCGCCCGCCAGCACCGGCCCGTCAGGCCCCGGGAACTCGAACGTACCGACGGTGCCCGCATCGTTATGGAGCATGGCGTACAGCGTCTCGGTCGCCTGCGCTGTGTCGATCATCACCGCGACGTCCGCGTTCTCGCCCTCCACCACGGGGCTGTAGCCCAACACCGGGCCCGGGCTGCCCTCATTGTCGGCGTGGACCACCAGCCAGCCGGGGCCGGAGCTCACTACCTGGGCAATGGTCACCATGCCGCCCACGATGGCCTGGTCGGCGACGGTCACCGCCGGCGTGATGCCTGCCGGGACATCCGCATCCTCGGGAGCCGTTGTCGGCTCCTCGGTGGGTGCAACGGTGGCCTGCGCGGCCACGGTCGGCTGGGCGGTGGGCTCGGCTGTGGAGGCCGCCTGCCCGCAGGCCGCGACCAGCAAAACGACCAACATCAAGGCGGCCAGTGTCAAGGGTCCTCGCTGCCGAGTCCCCGATTTCAGTCCTGCTCTCACTTTGCTCAAGCTTCTCATTTTCTATTCCTCCTGGCATTGCTTCGACTGTATTGCGTGCCGTCGACTGTCTTGCACTCTACATTACGTGCCAGGGCGGGAGGCAGATCTATGCCGACATTAAAGGGGCGTAAAAGGTGGTTCCCTGCTGATGCCTGGGCAACACCGACCCGTTGGCATACTTGAGGGACGTCGTGTTGAACTTGAGATGCTTGCAGCCGAAACCCAGGATCGCCAGGATCCGGCAGGAGCCAGGGGCGCGGGACTCCCGGCCAAAGGCGGACTGCCAGCTGCCGAAGGAAGCATGTCTTTGAGACCGCTACGAGTCCGAAACCCGCTACAGGACCCGGTCCGTGTAGGGAATCTTGCGGATCAAGGCGCTGAGCCCAAAACAGAGCGGCACAGTCACCATGGCCAGCACGACAAACTTCAGCAAGGGATGCAGGGGCAGCAGGTCGCGGGCAATAAGAGCCACACTGGTGATCACCAGGGCGTGGATGATGTAGGCGGTGTAGGCATTCGGCACGAGAAAGTCGGCCAGTTTCCCCCGGTGGTTGAGATAGCGGCGGAAGGCATAGATGACACCGATCGACATGCTCATGCACATGAACGACTCCCACAGCGCATACGTCAGGGCCTCCCAGTGCCAGCCGCCCTTGACCAGGGCGCCGGTCATGGCGCCGGTGTCCATCGCGAGCTGGAGTCCCAGCCGCACAAGGATAAGTAGGACCGCCAGGCCCAACCAGAGGCGCCCCGTCTTGTCCGGGAGGCCCAAGAGCCAGTTGCGCCGGTAGGCGATCAGCCCCAGGACAAACAAGGCGATGTACTGGGCAAAAAAGCCAAGCTGCAAGTTCAGAGGCTTGAACAGGTAATCGTCCATGGGGAAGACCAGGCGAAATGCGAAACCGGCCACGCCCAGGAGTAGGGCAAAGACGGCGATGGCTCCGTTGCCGGGGAAGGGGGCGTCGACAGCCGAATCAGCTGGACGATCGCGGAAGACGAGCCGCCACAACACATACAGCAGGGAGAAAATGAGCAGGACTTCGACGAACCACAGCGGTCCCGCGCCGAGCACGGGCTGGCCGTACTTGGTAAAGTACTCGGTGGTGATCCATTCCCACAAGGACAGCTGGAGATCGTAGGCTAGGACCAGGCCGACGTACACGAACAGCGGATGGAGCACCCAGCTAAACACGGCCAGGGGGATTCCCAGGCGCATGAGACGATCCTTGAGGAAGCGGCCAGGACCTTTGCGATCGTAGGAACCGGGCACAAAGTAGGCAGAGATGAGCAGGAACAGCCCCATGAAGTAGGCCTGGTTGACCGAGCAGAACATGCCACCGACGAAGCGGGTGATGCCGTCGTCGCTGCCCTCGTTATAATACCACGACCCGGTTCCGGAGTAGGTGATCATCAGGTGGTGCAGGATGACGAGGATCGTCAGAAAGACGCGGATGTTGTCGACAAAAAGCAGGCGGGCGACCGCCTTGGCAGAGACCGCCGCGGCGGCAGGCACTGCCTGGCTGGCATCCAGGGCAACGGTTTCGTCCACCGTGCTGCTGACTGCTGCTTGCGTTCCCATGTGTTTCCTCCTTCTCTTTCCCGGGCCACCTGAGACAGGGGCCACTTTGAGTAGGGTTGTCGACGTGCCAGGCTCTCTCCATTCCTGGCGTCGAGCCGGCTCACGCGAACAGCCCTAACGCAGGGCCGGACTGGGTTCCTTGGGCTCTGCACCGAGCGGCCTGCCAGCCCCCTTCATTCCGAACAGAGCCCGCAGCGGAGCCACCTGCCGGATGAGCAGCTCGTAAATCGCCAGCGACACCACGAAAGAGGCCACGGTGACGACCAGCATCTTGAGCGTGACGCCCGCGTCCCACTGCACGACATAAAAGGCCAAGAACCAGATCACCGGCTGGTGAACGAGATAGAAGGGCACGATCGCATCCTGGCCGTAGCGCGTCCACTTGTTGCTGAAATCGAGGAAACGCATGCCTACGTACAGCATGACGAGCGACCAGCACCAGGCATCGATGGCGGCACACGCCCAGAAGAGGCGAAACCCCGGGCTGCTGGGGTCGGAGAACAGGGTTTCCGCCTCGCCGAAGGCGACCGTAGCCAGCATGGCCAGCATAGCGGCGAGTCCCACCGGCAGCGCGAGCCAGCGATCGCGCCGGATGGCGTGCAGGAAGCGATCGTCGGCGTAAAAGACGTAGCCTGCCAGGAGAAAGAGCAGGTAGTAGCAGAAGTCGGCCCAGTGGCGCTCCTCCGGGAAGAATGGGCGCAGTCCCACTTGGACCGCGACGAGAGGGAGGGCGAAGAGCAGGATAGCACCCCGATGCTCGCAAAACTTGGCCAATCCTGAGACGAGGCGCTGGCCGGGCTCCTCTTTCAACCAGTTGAACAGCGGCAGCAGGAGGAGCGCACCGACAAAGAGGTAGCCCAGGAACCAGAGATGGTACCCCATCCAGCCAAACAGGGTGGGGTTCCAGCCACTGAAGCGCTCGACAAAAAAGAACTCCAGGTAGGAGCCCTGGAACGTTCCCACACGCACCCGGAACATCCACTCAAACAAGGCCTGGAGGGGCGTGAACAGCGCGCAGCCGACCAGGAAAGGGACGAACAGGCGCCGGAAGCGTTCGGTGGCATACTGACGCGCGGTTCGCCGTTGCAGCGCGAACCAGGCGCCGGCACCGGCGAGCAGGAAGAAGAAAGGCATGCCCCACGGAGCGAGGAAAACAACGAAAAACACCGTGGCGGGCATGCTGATTTCGGCGTTCGCAATCTCTGACTGGGCAAGGGTGAAGGGCATGGAGGCGTGGAACAAAAAGACCATGAACACTGCCAGGACGCGCAACGAATCGAGATAGTACAGGCGCGCGGTTTCACGAGGGGCGCTGCCTGCTGTGTCCGAGATGCTTTGCCGCTGCATGTTGCCCTCCTTCACTCAGACCGAGAAGGTCTCATTTTGCAGGATCGCTTGCATCAGTTCCGCGAGCGCTGCCCCTTTGACAAGGAAAACGTCTATGCCGGCCTCGCCGGCTCTTTGGCGTGCCCCTTCGTGGCCATGTACCGTCAGGGCCACCACCCGGCAGGCAGGGCGGCGCGCCTTGATCTGGCGTGTCGCTTCATAGCCGTCCAGGACAGGCAGTCCCAGATCGATCAAGACTACATCCGGCTGAAGCGCTTCTGCGAGGCGGACGGCCTCCAGGCCGTCCGCCGCCTCGCCCACGATCTCGATGTTGCCCGCCAGGGGCAGCAGGATGCGGAGCTCGTGTCGCACCTGTGAGCTGTCGTCGACGATGAGTACCCGCCGTGCCGGCCAGCCGGCGGCGGAACCACCTGGTGAAGCACTGTCTCTGTCCATGCCCCCAGTATACACACATCGCTTCCGTCGCGCATCGGGCCACGGATGGGAGTGGGTGTGGTTCTCGAGGCGGGTTCTCGGATCAGTCTTGGGAAGGAGAGCGTACATCTGCGGTCGTACGACCCGAGACGTACGTCGTGGATCACGAACTCCTGGTCGGGTGTAACTGGGCGATGAGGGAGCGGAGCTGTGCCAGGGCGCTCGCGGTCATGCCTTGCAGCCGGTCAAGCTGCTCGGGAACCCGCGATGGATCGCGCGCCAGGAGCAGGCGAGCGGACTGGGCGGTGAGGGTGACGCTGAATATCGTCTGGCTGACCGAATCGTGCAGCTCGCGCGCCAGTTGGTTGCGCTCACGCGCCGCCGCGAGTTCTGCGGCCTGGGCCGCGTACTCTTTCAGCTTCTGATGGGCTTGCTGCACCTCAGCGAGCAGGACCTGGCTCTCGGCCTGGTCGGCCCGTGTCTGGGCCGAGAGCAAATCGTACGACACGAGAAAGGCGCATCCGCCCAGGACCATCAGATCGAATGCCAGTCCGGCGGCCCAGCCCATGTTTAACACCAGGGTCGTGGTGAGCAGCGCCGCGAAAAGCGCCATCCAGGCGGTGGCTGCCTGGACGGAGAATGCGTGCAATGCCCCCAGGAAGAGGGGGAGATAGAGGATGACGGAAGCATCCAGGAAAGGGCGTAGGTTGGTCAGGGCCAGCACCAGCGCTGTTTGCAGCGGAAAGAAGACCAGGCGGAACCAGTGGAAACGGACAGACAGGCGGGGTCCCAGGGCATAGACCAGGGTGTGGGCCGCCAGGAGTACGGCGGCGGACAGCACCTGCGGCTGGCCTTGATAGAAGATCAGGATCCTCAGGGCGGCCACGCCCAACACAAGGTAGCCAAAGAGGGTGCTGCCCTGAACGCGGGAAGGCCGCCGGGTGCGTGTCATCCCTGCCCTCGCCGCGGGTTCCCTTGCACGCAGATACGCGTCCCCAGGCCCGAGCGGGAGTCGATGGACAGCTGCCAGCCTATCTCCCGTGCCCGCTCGGCCATCCCCGCCAGGCCGAGGTGGCCCGGATAGTTCAAAGCTGCCTGTGGATCGAAGCCAAGACCGTGGTCCTCGATCTCGAGGTTGAGATCCGCGCCCAGCTTGAGACGGACGCTGACCTCGCGGGTGCCCGCATGTTTGGCGGTGTTGGTCAGCGCCTCCTGGACAATGCGGTACAACCCGGATGCCTCCGCCTCGCTGAGAGCGCCTTCGCCCCTGATCTCCAGGGCCACCTGCAGCCCATCGCGGACTTGGCGATCGGCGGCCAGCCGGCGCAATGCCGCGGGCAGCCCCTCCGCCGGGAGGTCAGCTATTGGTGCGGGCTCGAGCTGCGAGACCAGCGCCTGGATTTCTCCCATGGCGCCCGCCGCCAGCTCCTCCAGGCGCAGAAGTTGCGCTGCGCACCGGCCCCGATCCTTGTCCAGGAGCAGGCGAGCACTTTGCACCGTCAGGTTCATGCTGAACACCGTCTGTGTGACGGAATCGTGTAGCTCGCGGGCCAGCCGGTTGCGCTCCTGCTCGGCCGCCAGCTCTTCTGTCTGTGCGGCATAACCCCGCAGCTGCTGGTTGGCGACCTGTAGCTCGCGCAGCAAGGCCCGGTTCTGGCTGCGTGCCCCCTCCGCCTTCTGAACCTGGTGGGCATAGCTGCCGAACAGCAAGCACAAGCCGCCGGTGAATAGCGACATCGTAAGGGCAAAACGCCAGTCCCTACCACCCCCGATCAAAGCAACAAGCATGACAACCGGAAAGGCGGCGATGCACAGAAAGCCAACGCGCCGCCCGAAGAACAGCACGGCCTGGAGGCTGAGGGGAATGAAAAGGCCTGCGAAAAAGTCCGAGTGCGGCGGGATGGAGAACATTGCCGCCACCAACGCAGTCTGCAGGCCCAGGTAGGCGGCTGATAGCCAGCGCTGCTGCTCAATGTGCCCCCCGGGCTCTGCCTGCGACAATCCCGGTTGGTCGGAAGAGAGCCGGACTTTCAGGAAGGGCTCGACAAACAGCAGGAGCCCGTATCCCACGAACAAGAGCACAACCTGGCTGAGCTGCGGCAGTCCAGCGTAGCGCACGACGACGCGCAGCACCACGCCGGCATAGATCAGCCACATGCCGGCTCTGTAGTACATCAGCTCTCATCCGCAGCCAGGCCATGGCGCAGGGCGTAGATGGCAGCCTGCGTGCGGTCCTCGAGGTGCAACTTGCCGAGGATGCTGCTGACGTGGGTTTTGACCGTCTTGTCGCTGATGACCAGCTTCGCGGCGATCTCGTGGTTGTTGAATCCGGCGGCGATGAGGCGCAGGACTTCGAGCTCGCGCGGCGTCAGTTCCGTGGACGAGGCCGGGCGAACAGCGGTGGTCGCGCCCTGAGCCGCAACCGCTGCCAAGAGTGTGCGGGCGATGTTCGGGTGTAGCTGGACATGGCCGAGATAGGCCGCGCGCACTGCCCGTACCAGCTCAACGGGGGCAATGTCCTTGAGCAAGTACCCCTGCGCGCCGGCCCGAATGGCCGGCAACACCCGTTCGTCGTCGCCGAAACTAGTGAGAATGATCACCCGCGAGTGTGGGCTGCGCCTGAGGATCTCGGAAGTGGCCCGGACGCCGTCCATTTCGGGCATGACCAGGTCGAGCAAGACAACGTCGGCTTGGCAGAGCTCGGCCTGATCCGCTGCCTCGACGCCATTGGCGGCCTCGCCTACCACTTGTATGGGCAGTTCGGACGCGTCATCGTGCAGTTCCAGAAAGGTTCGCAGGCCCTGGCGCACAATGGCGTGGTCGTCTACGATCAGGACCTTGATCGTCTCCCCAGCGCTACTCATACGTCCCTCCTCTGGCGAACCCGATCACCCTTGATTATACAGCCTTTTGGAGAAACGGGCAATCCCCTTCACGAAACTCCAAGCCATTCTCAGTATGGTTTATGTGATATGATAGGGGGTGATGAGGAGGAGGAAGGGCAGTGCTGGAGACGTTGGAGGGATGAACAGTGGCAAAGCCCGTGAAGTTCCAGGCGATGTTAGCCGGTTTGCACCGCAGCCCTCGCCAGTCTGCTTCACGCCTGTCTCGTGCGCAACTCCGGGCACTTGGCCTTCTCGCTCTACTCGTCAGGCTCCGTACGCAGCTCCCTAACTGGCGCGGAGAACTGCTCTACCCCCCAAAATGAGAATGGCAACAGCTATTGCCCTGCGACTTGACAGGAAGTGCACTGTGTTGCATAATGATACTGCCGGTGCACCAGCACCTGCAGCCACATTGCTGTGCTCAAGGTCCCACGAATTGCAGTTGATGATCCCTCGTTGACCCAGTCATTGAAACGCCAATTACAGGAAAAGAAAGGAGCGTGAAATGACCCAAACCAATAGCAGTATCCTGCGTGGCTACTTCGATGAAGCAATCAACCAGAAACGCCCGGACTTGCTCCCCAAGTATTTCAGCGAGGACTTTGTCGGCCACGGCACTCCCTACGTGGGCATGGGGGTGATGATCGACGACAGCAGTGGGGTCAAGGTCGCCATCCAGGCAGTAAAACCGGGCAGCCCGGCCGAGGGCAAACTCATGGTCGGCGATGAGATCCTGCGGGTTTTGGACGGGGAGCGCACGTGGACTACCTTTGACGAGCTGCGTCAGCCTACCTGGGGCCAGGGCGCGCTGGGCACTTCGCTCACTGTCTGGGTGCGACGGGCAGAAGGAGAGCACGAGATCACCCTAGAGCGCGGCCTGGTGCAAGGCTTCCAATTTCCCTACCATCTACTTGAGCCCGGCACCCGCGAGTACCTCGAGGAGTGGCCTGACCTCCAAGCCCGCGTGGTGAACGTGATAGAATCCGGCGACCTGGTGGCCTATCACGCCGAGAACCAAGGGCACAACGTCCGGTACGGGCGCACAGCGATGTGGGCCGAATTTGGTTTCGTGCGCATCCGCCAGGGCAAGATCGTCGACTGGTGGAGCGCGGAAGACACCGTCTCGCTATTCAAGCAGCTCGGCTACGCGATCCAGGCACCCGCGCCGGTGAAGGGATAAAACGGAAAGTGTAGATTGGCGGCGCTGACCGCGATTGGGTCCTGGCCGACAGGGTCACGACGGCAAGCTGGCGGAAGTGCGGGCACGAGCGCAGATGCTCTGAGGCGCCGATCATGGCTGCTGCCGGGTGGCCATCGCATTCACACTCGAGTCGGCCTCTGAGCTTGCTCCCCGACCGCGTGCAGCTCCGAAGCTTGCAGGACCGGCCGGCACCGTGGCTCTGTGCCCACTGTCATGGCAGTGGACCCGGGGCTTGGCTCTCCCTTAGCACGCCGGCGACCCTGGCCGGCCAGCACGGTCTCGAGCAGTGGCAGCATGCCGGAGACGCGCCCGGCGCGGATCACCCAGTCCCACAGCGGCTCGAGCTTTTTCCAACCCGCGGCGTAGGCGACGTGTCGCAGCTGCTCGGTCCACGACGACTTGACCGCGGCGGCCTGCAGGATTGAGCCCCAGCGGTAAAAGTCCTCGTAGGCGCGCCGGTAGCCCTCCTCCAGGATGTGCGGCTCCATTCTCGACGGCTGGAAAACCGCGTGGCGCGTGTCGTAAAAGTCCCAATCGCTCGTCGTGATCCGCCCTTGGGCGGCCAGCCGTGTGTGCAGCACCGTGCCCGGGTAAGGCGTCAGAATGTGAAAGGTGGCAGTCTCGATCCCCTGGGCGATGGCCCACTCTACCGTGCGGTCGAACACCGTCTCGTCGTCACCGTCCATGCCAAACACAAAGCTGCCGTTGACCATCACACCCAGCCTGTGCAGGCGGCGGACCGCAGCCCGGTAGTCCTGGTCCAGGTTGTGAACCTTGTGCTGCGAGCGCAGGTTGCCGGACTCGAGTGTCTCGAAGCCGACGAACAGGCTGCGCAGCCCGCAGGCCACGGCTTTCTCCAGCAGGCCCGGGCGCAGAACCGTTTGCACGGTGCTGGCGGCCTGCCACAGCCGCCCCATGCCCTTCATTCCGTCAAAGAGCGCTGCCGCAAAGCGCGCGTTGCCAAAGAGGTGGTCATCGAGGAAGTAGAGGTGGCGGCCGGGCAGCCGCTCGATCTCGGCCAGGGCATCGTCCACCGCCTGGGTGTAGAAGGACCGCCCACCCTGGTAGAAGGCCTCCTTGTAGCAGAAATCGCAGGCATGGGGACACCCTCGGGAGACGACAAGGGAGTTGGGCACCAGGTAGAGGCGCCGTTTGATCAGATCCCGACGGGCGGGGGGCAGGTTCTCCAGCGTGCGCACCCGGGAGCGGTACACTTTGCCAGGGCACCCTGCCCGAAAGTCGGCCAGAAAGCGAGGCCAGGCTTCCTCCGCCGGACCGAGAAAGATGGTGTCGCCATGGCGGGCGGCTTCCTCCGGGAGCGATGTCACATGCAGACCGCCCAGCGCCACGTGCACGCCCCTGGCCCGGTAGCCGTCGGCCAGCCGGTAGGCGCGGCGGGCCGAGGTGATATAGACCTGGATGGCCACGAGGTCTGGCTCGCCCTGTGCGTCCGGCTCGCCGAGGCCGGCCGGCCCCTCGACGTGCTCGTCATGGATGTCCACCTCGTCGTCGCTGGCCAGGTAGCCGGCGAGTGTGGCCAGGCCCAGCGGCGGAAAGAGCGAGTACTTGATGGGCCGCCAGTATGGGCTGTGCGCTTCGGTCAGGGCCGGCAGGATCATCTTGACTTTCATGGGTTTGCTCCTCGGGCTGCTCTCTGCACTATAGCCCCAATGGCCACCCCCTGTCCACGCTTTGGCACACCGCAATGCTTGCCTCAAGAGCGGCGCCCTTCGCACGCGGGTGCTTGACAGCTTATCGGGTGGGCTGACAGCCGGCTGCCGGCCCGCCCTGCAAAAGAGCGCAGGCCTACGCGGAGCCACTGCTTCGTCGCCGGCAAGCACCAGTCAGGCCCTGCCGGCCATTGACGCCTGTCGGCAAGCGTGCTATACTGGCTCCAACCTGGATCTAATGAACGGGAGGGCATCATGCAGACACGCCGCTTTGGACGCACCGGGCACATGAGCACGGTTGTCATCTTTGGCGCCTTTGCCGTCGGCTGGTCCGACCAGCGTGAGACCGACGAGACCATGGAGCTACTCCTTGCACGTGGCGTGAACCACATCGACGTGGCA
Source organism: Anaerolineae bacterium (assembly GCA_041300865.1). Classification (GTDB taxonomy): domain Bacteria; phylum Chloroflexota; class Anaerolineae; order JAAYZQ01; family JAAYZQ01; genus JAAYZQ01. The sequence goes on along the minus strand of JBFYTF010000100.1, from coordinate 2,875 downwards.
CCATCCTACGGCGAGGCTGAGCTGCGCCTGGGGCCGTGGCTCGAAAGCCATCGCGCGGACTTTTTCGTCGGCTGCAAGACCCAGCTGCGCGGCAGGCAGGAGGCCCGTGACGAGCTCCACGGCTCCCTGGAGCGACTGCGCATCGACCGCTTTGACCTGTTTCAGCTCCACGCCGTGACCACGATGGACGAGCTGGAGCAGTGTTTTGCATCGGGGGGCTCCCTGGAAGCCATTGTGGACGCTCGCCGTGAAGGGCTCACCCGCTACATCGGCATCACCTCCCATGGCTGGGAGGCGCCGGCGGTCCTCATGTCGGCTCTCGACCGCTTTGACATGGACAGCATCCTCTTCCCCGTCAATTTCAAGATGTGGGCCGACGACGAGTACCGGCGGCAGGCAGAGACCCTGCTGCAGCGGGCGGCGGCTAAAGACGTGGGCAGCATGGCCATCAAGGCCGTGGCGCGGGGACCCTGGGATGGCCGCGAGCAGCGCTACAACACCTGGTACGAGCCGTTCGATGAGCCGCGCGCTGTGGAGCAGGCCCTGGGCTTTGCCCTGTCGCAGCCGGTAACCGGCGCGATCAGTGCCGGCGACGCTCGCCTGCTGCCGGCCATCCTCGACGCTGCCGAGCGCTTTGCGCCCATGGACGCTGCGGAGCAGGCCGAGCTCATGGCCACAGCGGAAGAGTACGGGCAGATCTTCTGAGAGGGGCGCTCGCCGAGCATCCCTCTGGCCGTCAAGGACTCTCGACGCTAGCGGCAACGGCGCCCATGCGCCGGTTCATTCCCTCGTCGTGGCCGCCCCCCGCCATGCCAGCTACGGTTCTGCCTGCAAGAGACCGAGCTGCCAAGCGAGACATCTCCAACCAAACCAACCATACGCAACATAAATCTAACCAGCTCCGGCAAGAACAACCACGAGTTGGTGATATAATGGAGCAGACAGAGTAAATTCTGCCCGTGTGACGCCGCCTTCGGGTGTTCAGCGGTCACTAGAGTAGCCGGACAGAGCAGGGGCAGTGGAGGTCAAAAGCACCTGGACCAGGAATCCCTATCGGGGTGCACTGCCACGTAAGCAGAGAGGGGGAGTTGGATGAGCCAGCCTCGGTTCGGAATGCGTCAAGTCGTCGACTGGAAGGCCGCCATATGGGCAGGGATCCTCGGTGGGCTGCTTTTCTTCCTGGTGAGTATCATCCTGCCGTGGCTCATCCTCGGTGACCCGTGGGTGTACGTGCGGCTGATCGCGTCCCTCGTTCTTGGGCCATCGGTGATCCCACCCCCCGAGTCTTTCACCTTGCTGATTCCCCTGGTAGCACTGGTAGTCCTGTTGCTGCTGTCCGTTTTCTATGCCTGCATCGTGGCGTTCGTCGTTCACCGCTGGGGATGGCTCCTGAGCACGCTGGGCGGCGCCTTCCTGGGACTGGCATTCTACCTGATCAACTTCTGGACGATGTCGCTTCTGTTCCCCTGGGTATTTCCTTTACGCACCTGGATATTGCTGCTGGCCCACGTGACCTTTGGCGCCGTCGTTGGGCTCACCTACGAGCTTCTGGAAGAGGAAGAGTATGTGCCTGTCGAGCCGGCCGCTTGATGGCGACGCACAGAGCAGCCGACCGGCACGGTACAACAGCGCGGCCTAGATCTCGGGTCAATCAGAACACAAGGAGGGTTTGGTGATACGCATTCCATCTGGCTCCACAGTTCGCCAGCGGGCGCGCCCCCGCGGAGGCATGAACGCAGGCTGCCTGCGCATCGGCATTGGCCTGGCGATGGCTGTTTTTGCTCTCATCTCTTTCTTTGGCTCGAAGGTCTATAACCCCGTGACTGAGGAGGACCAGTACATCAGCATCACCAAAGAGCAAGAGATCGCTATCGGGCTGCAGGCCGTCCCGGAGATGGAATCCGAATTCGGCGGCCTCGATCCCGATACGCAGAGCCAGGCCCTGATGGACGACATCGGCCAGGCGCTGGTCCGCAACAGTGTCGCGGCGGAGGCGGACTATCCCTTCGAGTTCTCTTTGCTGGCCGATGACCAGACGGTGAATGCCTTTGCCCTGCCCGGGGGCCAGGTGTTCATCACCCGCGCGCTTTTCGACGAGCTGCAGACGGAGGGGCAATTGGCCGGCGTTCTGGCGCACGAGATCGTGCACGTCATCGCCCGGCACAGCGCGGAGCGCATCGCCGAGATGGAGCTTACCCAGGGGTTAACAGGGGCGGTGGTCATCGCCACCTATGACCCGGAGAATCCGAGCAGCCAGGCAGCGGGCCAGATAGCCCTCATTGTCGGACAGCTAATCAACATGAAGTTCGGCCGAGAAGACGAAATTCAATCGGATACGTTCGGGGTCGAGCTCATGGCCGATACGGGCTACGATCCCCGGGCGATGATCGACGTCATGAATGTCCTGGCCGCTGCTTCCGACGGGCCACGTCCGCCCGAGTTCTTTAGCACCCACCCCAATCCGGAAAACCGGATCGGCCGGATAGAAGCAGCCATCCAGGAGGTCTTTCCCAACGGCGTACCCGAAGGCCTGGAGCCATGAGAGGAAGGCATCCCTTTCGGCATCTTGACTGTCATCCCTTGGGAACCCGGCCCAACAGCGCAGCTTAACCCTCGATGGGATCCAGCCCCCAGAAGCGCGTGGGTAGCCGCTTGCCCACCGGGCAGGCGGTGACACACGCCGCGCACTGCAAGCGGGTGTGGGGTGTGGGAAAGTGCAGCAGCCTCTTCTGTAGCTCGACCATCTCCGCGCCCGGTGCAAACTCGCCAATGCAGCGGGCGCGATCCAGCCCGGTGGGCCCCAACGCCGCGGTCGGGCAGGCGGCCAGGCACAGGGTGCAGCTCACGCAGTAATAGTCGAGCAGCGGTTGCCCGG
>JBFYTF010000092.1:0-3816 GCA_041300865.1 Anaerolineae bacterium | reverse complement strand
ATTATCGCGCTCGCCATCCCGGCGGCCGTGGCCCTCGTCGCTTTCGTCCGCGCCGGGGCCGGCTTGCTGCACTGGCTCGGCCCGGCAGTGTACATCGCCTTTGTAGCATTCATGGTGGCCGTGGAGTATATCTGGCCGGTCGAGTTCCGGTCACCGGCGCGCCCCGCCATCCTGGTGCCCTACCTCCTGCTCTTCTTCGGCGCCATCTTGCTCATGGGCCTGCCGATGTTCCGCATGGATCGGAGCTTGTGGCTGGTTACCGTGGCCACCACGGTTCTGCTCCTGGTGTCCATGGTCATTGCCATGCGCGCCGGTGTGGGATGAGCCGTTGGCTGGCCGCCGCCAGCCAGGCGCGATGTGGACACCGCCGGTGCAAGTGAGATGGATGTACTCTGGCGCGCAGCGTACAGCATAATCATCGGTGCGTCGATTTGGCTTTTGCACAGTACCATCGGCGAGTATCCGCCGCCCCTGCCCAAGAGCGAGACGCCCGGCCGGGAGATCCACCGGGTCATCGCGCTCTGGGGCGTGGCCTTGATCATCCCTGTGCTAAGGATGTTTGTGCTGTCTCCCTGGCTGGACGAGGCGGTAACGAATAGAACGATCCGTGAGTGCATCCAGGTACCACTACTGTCCGTGCCGTACCTCGTCCTGCCGCTGTTCATCGTGCTCAAGATGGATAGATGGACGCTGAGGGACCTGGGCTTGACCTGGCGGACTTGCTCACCCGGGGTGGCCGCTTTTGCCCTAGGGTTTGGGCTGGCGAGTGGTGCCGTCGCGTATGTAACCAATCAGGTCGTAGTAGGGATCGAAGTGCTCTCCACGGGCGCGCTCGTCTTGCTGCTCTACAACAACGCCTTTCTGGAGGAGTTCTACCACCGCGGAGTGATCCAGTCGATGCTGGAAAGGGCGGCTGGGCAACGGAACGCGATACTGTGGGGAGGAGTGCTGTTTGGGACGACGCACCTGGTGCTAGACGCCACCGAGCTGGCAGGAGCAGGCGTGGTGTTTGTCTTCTTTGCCGTGTTGTTGCAGACCATGGCCGGGTGCTTCTTCGGCATCGTGTACATGAAAACACGGACCCTTTGGCCTGGAGTGGCATGCCACTACCTGGCCAACTGGCTCCCGTCCGGCTTCGCCCTGTGGGCGGGAGCGGCATAGACCCGAGCTGACGGGAAATTGTCAGAAGGTCTCTGGCTGCAAGGAGCACTTGAGTGAAACCGGTCGTCAGGAAGGTCGCGCGCTTCCGGAGGATGCACGCCTGGGCGAATCGTATCCTGCGCATTGACCTTGGCGACATGCGCATCGAGGTACAGGCGACAGAGCCTTGCGTGCCGGCCTACCTTGGCGCTCGCGGGATCGCCACCCGCATCTGCTGGCAGGAGTATGCCGAGCCGGTTGGGCCCTTTGCCGCCTCAAATCCGCTGATGGTCTTTCCCGGAGCCCTGACAGGGTCCGGCTCCCCTTACTCCGGTCGGAGCAGTGTGTGCGCGTTCAGCCCTCAGGCCTATCCGCATCCCTGGTTCACACGTTCCAACGTTGGCGGATACTTCGGCGGAGAGCTCAAACGCGCAGGATTTGATGGCATTGTGGTGACCAGCGCCGCCGAGGCGCCTGTGCGGGTCCGTATCCGCGACGACGAGGTGAGCATCCTGCCAGCCGGCGACCTGTGGGGGCTGGACACCATGGACACGCTGCAGACCCTGGAGCGGGCGGAAGGCAAGGGTGTGCGCTCCCTGGTCATCGGCCCGGCCGGCGAGCGCCTGAGCCGCATCGCGACCATCCACACGGCCAGCTCCTCGGCGTGCGGGCAGGGCGGGTTTGGCGCGGTCATGGGATCCAAGAGGCTCAAGGCGATCTCTGTCACCGGCTCGGGGAAGGTGTCGATGGCGGCGCCAGAGAAGGTCCGGGCCATTTCCATGGCGCTCGCCCGCGCCTTTGCCGAGGATGGCCAGAGCGGACCGCTCAACTTTTACGGGGACATCAAACGGCTCAACCAGGACCTGGCGGTCGAGGGCAACGGCACGGCCCTATGCCGTGCTTGCACCGAAGGCTGTATCACCCCCTGCGTGGCCCACTTGCAGGGCATGCCCGGCGTCGCGTACGACCGCAGATGGAGCGGGGATTGGGCCTGCGTGGGGTGTGATTTCCTGGGGTACGAGGACGACGATCCACCGCAGAAGAAATCGATCTTTGGCTGGCAGTTGGGCCGGCACGCCGCCTTCGAACTCAACGTCCTGTCCAACCGCTACGGCCTGAACCAGTTTGACATCCTGGGAGGCATGCTACCGTGGCTGATCGCCTGCCAGAAAGCAGGCCTCATTTCCGCGATTGACGGCCGGGTGATGGATTGGCAATCCCCGGCCTTCTGGGCCGAGTTCTTGCGCATCATCGCCTGTCGTGAGGGCCTGGGGGATGTCCTGGCGGAGGGCGGCTGGGCTGCTGCCAGAACTCTCCACCTGGGCGAGGATTTGGCGCAGCGGCGGTATCCAGGGTGGGGATGCACGGCGCATTGCGATCCCTTCGGCTGGGGGGAGGTGACCTTTCCCTATTGGCTTGTTTCAGCGCTGCAATGGCTATCGGACACGCGCGATCCCTTCAACAGCGGGCATGGGTACCTGTGGGCCGCCGGCACTGCCGAGGCCGCTGCCCGACAGGAGAACCCCGCAGTGCGGGAGGCTGCGCTGGATCGGCTCCGAGCCCTGGGGCAGCGCGTCTACGGTTCACCGGACGCCGTCGACCCATTCGGTGGCTACAACGGCAAAGCACGCGCCGGAACCTACCAGACGCTGCGCTCGGTGATCAAAGACTGCCTACCTGTCGATGCCCATTTCCCACTGATCTACCGTGAGAGCGAGCCCGACCTATTCTGGCACCTGCAAGACGTTGAGGGCGTCGGCGACATCGACGGACCATCCATCGAGTACCACCTCTTCCGTGCCGGCACCGGAGTTGACTGGTCGGAGGAGGACTTTGTGAGGGCCGCCGAACGGATCTGCTGCCTGGAGCGTGCGCTCCAGGTCCGGCATTGGGGCCGTGACCGGCAGATGGACGAAATGGTCCTGCCCCACTTTGAACAGACGGAACCGTACCAGAACCCCTTCCTGGATAGACGGTACGCCCTGGATCGCGAGCAGTTCAAGCCCGTCCAGGACGAATTCTACACACTCCATGGTTGGGACATCGAGCGCGGCTGGCCCACTCGGGAACGCCTGCGCGAGCTTGGCATGGAGGCCGTGTACGAGCCCATGCTCGAAGGGGCCAACCGCAGCTCGCTGCAGAACAGGTCCGAGCCCGCTGGCGATAAGGAGAGGTGATGGAGAGGAAATCCAAGACCAACAGGGCGAGTGTCTGGTGGTTCTTTGCGGCGACCTACGCCGCCAGTTGGCTGCTCTGGGCACCGGCCATCCTGTGGCAGGGCGAGCAGCCCGCGCTGCTCCTCGTCGTCCTGGGTGCATTCATCCCGTCGCTGATGGGCATCCTCTTTACCTACCGGACGCAAGATCGGGCCGGGCGGCGGCATTTCTGGCGGCGCGTAGTGGACGTCCGCCGCATTGGCCGCCCGTGGTGGGCGGTCATCGTGCTGATCTTTCCGCTGGCCTACGCCGTGTCCGGCCTGGCATACAGCCTCCTCGGCGGTGACTTGCCCCCGCTACTTGATATACTGAAACAGCTTGCCAACCCAGGCTTGGTGGTCCAGCTCGTCCTGGCCAACCTCATCATCTCCGGCCTTTCCGAGGAGCTGGGCTGGCGTGGCTTTGCCCTCGACCGGCTCCAGTCGCGCCGGAGTGCACTGGTTGCCAGCTTGATCCTGGG
>JBFYTF010000079.1:0-9325 GCA_041300865.1 Anaerolineae bacterium | reverse complement strand
GGAGCGCGGTGGAGAACGCGGCGAGCATCGGGGCCATGATCCTGACGACCGAAGCGCTCATCACCGACATCCCTGAGAAGGAAAAGGCACCGGCAGGCCCGCCGATGCCCGAGTACTAGGCATAGCCCGAGGTGCTCGGGCCTGGCCAGCCCGAGCCCGAGCACCGACGAGCCGGCCACAGACAGGGGCTACATCCTGAAGGGTAGAGTCCCTGTCTGTGCATCTGGCCGGACAAATAAGGGAACCAAGTGGACGCGTCAGGCGTTATCCCTTAGGATACCAGCTCCAGACGGCCGGACTCCCCGGCCATGTTTGGGAGGGAAGTAGATGCCGATCTATGAATACGAGTGCCGCAAGTGTGGCATTCACTTTGACAAGCTGCAGCGATTTGGCGAGGCGGATCCCGAAACCTGCCCGCGCGGACACCGGCAAGTGCACCGGCTCCTGGGGCAACCGGCCATCATCTTCAAGGGATCTGGCTTTTACGTGACGGACAACCGTCGCAACGGCACCGGCACCGCCAGTCGCAAGCCCAAAAAGAGCGACGAGCCCAAGGCGGACAAGTCGCCGGCTGAAGATTAGCACTGGTCTTGCCGTCGCGACGAGGAGTGTCCAGATGATCGATGTCCAAGATCTGAGCAAGGCGTACGGGCCTGTGGAGGCCCTGAAGGGCGTGTCCTTTCACATCGACGCCGGTGAGATCATTGGCTTGCTGGGTCCCAATGGGGCCGGCAAGACAACGATGATGAAGATCCTGACCGGCTACCTGCAGCCCACCAGCGGCTCGGCCACGGTCGACGGCCTGGACGTCGTGTCCGAGCCGCGGGAGGTGCAGAAGCGGATCGGCTACTTGCCCGAGAATGCGCCCCTCTACCCCGAGCTTTCGGTGCAGGCCTATTTGCGCATGATCGCCGATCTGCGGCAGATTCCGAGAGATGACCAACCCCTGCGCCTTTCACGCGCTATCCGCGCCACCTCGCTGGAGAACCACCTGACGCGCCCCATCGGCCAGCTGAGCAAGGGCTACCGGCAGCGAGTGGGCCTGGCGCAGGCCATTCTCCACGAGCCAAAGCTGTTCATTCTCGACGAGCCGACCATCGGCCTGGATCCGACGCAGGTCGTCGAAGTGCGCCATCTCATCCGCCGCCTGGCGCAAAGCAGCACAGTGCTCCTCTCAACCCACATCCTTTCCGAGGTGGAGGCTGTCTGCGACCGGGTGATCATCCTGATGAATGGCGAAATCAAGGCCGACGCCCGGCTGGCTGACCTGGAAAGCACGAATGACGTGCTCGTCGTGCTCGACGCGGGTGCCCCCGACGTCACCAATAGTCTGCGGGGCCTGCACGGTGCGGGCACCGTGGAGCAGGTTCCCTCCGCCGACGGCGTCGCCTACCGTGTCCGGCCCGTGGCCGGCGGCAACGGCACCGACCTCAGACCGGCCATCTTTGGCCTGGCCCGCGACGGTGGCTGGCCATTGAAGGAGCTGCGGCGCGAGGTGCGAACCCTGGAAGCCGTGTTCAATGAGCTGGCCACGACGGCCGTGGAAGGGGTACAGCTATGAAGCAGAGTCTGGCCCTGGCACGCAAAGAACTAAAGACCTACTTCGGCTCACCCCTGGCCCTGATCTTCCTGGGCGCCTTTCTGGCCGTTACCCTCTTTGTCTTCTTCTGGGTGGAGGGCTTTTTCGCCCGCAACCTGGCCGACGTGCGGCCGCTGTTCACCTGGATGCCGGTGCTCATCCTCTTTCTTGTGGCGGCCCTGACCATGCGCCAGTGGAGCGAGGAGCAGCGGGCAGCCACCCTGGAGGTGTTGCTGACCATGCCCGTGCGCCCCGTCGAGCTGGTGTTAGGCAAGTTCCTGGCCGTCATGGCCCTGGTGGCCCTGGCCCTGGCCCTGACCCTGTTCCTGCCCATCACCGTCTCACTCCTCGGCCCTCTGGACTGGGGACCGGTCGTGGGCGGCTACCTGGCGGCCCTGCTCCTGGCCGCGGCCTACACGGCCATCGGCCTCTTTGTCTCGTCGCGCACCGACAACCAGATCGTGTCCCTCATCCTGACCGCGCTCCTGGGCGGCATCTTTTACCTGGTGGGCACGAACGGCGTGACGGGCCTGGTCGGCGACACGGTGGGCGACATCCTGCGGGGCATCGGCACGGGCAGCCGCTTCGAAAGCATCGAGCGGGGCGTCATCGACCTGCGGGACTTGATCTACTACCTGTCGCTAACGGGCATCTTCTTGACGCTCAACGTGCTCTCTCTGGACTCCAAGCGCTGGAGCCGCGGCCAACGCACGGCGGCCTACCGGCGCCGGGTCATCTTGACGGCGCTCCTCGTCGTCGTCAACCTGGCACTGATCAACGCCTGGCTGTTCCCCCTGGGTGCGCTGCGGGCCGACCTCACCGCCAGCCGGGAGTACAGCCTCTCGCCGGTGACAAAGGACCTGGTTAAGAACCTCGACGAGCCCCTCCTGATCCGTGGCTACTTTAGCGAGCGGACCCACCCCCTGCTGGCGCCCCTGGTACCCGGCATTCGCGACCTGCTGCGCGAGTACGAGATCGTGTCGGACGGCAAGGTGGAGGTCGAGATCGTCGACCCCAGCGAGAACGAGGAGCTGGAAGCGGAGGCGAACCAGATCTACGGTATCCGGCCCAGCCCCTTCCGCATCTCCGACCGCTACGAAGCGTCCATCATCAACTCTTACTTTGACATCCTGGTGCGCTATGGCGACCAACATGTGACCCTGGGATTTGACGACCTCATCGAAGTGCAGCCCCGGGCCACCGGATTGCCCGAGGTTCGCCTTCGGAACCTGGAGTACGACCTGACCCGATCCATCAAGAAAGTGGTCTATGGTTTCCAAACCCTGGACGCCCTATTCGCCAGCCTCGACGACACAGTGCGCCTCACGGCCCTCATCACGCCCGCCTCGCTGCCAGAGGAGCTGGCCCAGGTGCCCGACGTCGTGACCAAGGTCGCCCAGGAGATGGAACAGGAGTCGGGAGGCAAGTTCACCTACGAGCTGATCGATCCCGACGCCTCCAACAGCCCGTTGAGCCGCCAGACCTTGATGAACAACTACGGCCTCTACCCCATTTCGACCTCTCTCTTTTCGGAGGAGAGCTACTACCTGCACCTGCTCCTGGAGGTCGGAGAGGAGACACAACTGCTCTACTTGACGGGTGACCTGGCAGAGGCCGATATCCGGGGCGAAATCGAGGCCAGCTTGAAGCGGGCCGCACCCGGCTTCCTCAAAACCGTGGGCATCTGGGAACCGGTGCTGCAGCCACAGGAGAGCCCCTTTGGCGGCACCGTGAACCCGATCTCGAGCTGGAACATGATCCAGGAGCAGTTGCGCCAGGACTATACCCTGCTGCCGGTCGACCTGACGACGGGCCGCGTGCCGGGCGAGGTGGACGTGCTGCTGGTTATCGCCCCCCAGAACATGACCGACGAGGAGCGCTTTGCCATCGACCAGTACCTGATGCGGTGCGGTGCGGTGGTCCTGATAGCAGGCAACTATGCCCTGTCGCAGGTACAGTTCGGCGGCCTGACGGTCGAGCGGCTGCCCGAGAACCTGTCGGAAATGCTGGCCGGCTACGGGGTGCAGGTCGAAGACTTTATGGTGCTCGATCCGCAGAACGAGCCATTCCCGACACAGGTCCAGCGTGACGTAGGCGGCATGCAGGTCATCGAGGTCCAGGAAGTAGCCTATCCCTACTTCGTCGATGTCCGGCCGGACGGCATGAGCGACGACAGCCCGATCGTGTCCAACCTGGCTGCGGTGACGATGCACTGGGTTTCTCCGCTGATCATCGATGAGGTCAAAAACGAGGGCCGTGAGGTCGAGATCCTGCTGGAGTCGACCGAGGGGTCGTGGCTCAGCAGCAACCCTGAAGTGCTGCCCCAGCCAGATGTCTATCCGGAGTATGGCTTTCCGGTCGAGGGTGAGCAAGCGGCTCGGCCCCTGGCCGCCTCGATCCGCGGCTCCTTCGAGAGCTACTTCCGGGATGAAGGATCGCCCTTCGCGGCGTCTGGGCTGGTGACCGGCACTGTGGAGGGCCCGCAGGGCATGGTGGAGACTTCGCCCGATACGTCGCGGCTGGTGGTCCTGGGCAGCGTCGAGTTCGTCGATGACGCCGTGTTACAGCTTTCGCAGAGCCTGTCGGCCGACCGCTACCTGCAAAACCTGCAGCTCGTGCAGAACGCCGTCGACTGGGCGGCCGAGGACGAGGATCTGCTCGGGATCCGCTCGCGCGGCACCTACGCGCGCCTCTTGAATGAAATGGACCCTGGGCAGGAGTCGATCTGGGAGATGGTCAACTACGGTCTTGTGATCCTGGCCCTGGTCATCATCGGCGTCTTGTCTTTTACCCGGCGCCGCAGCGAAGAGCCCATGCAGCTCGTAGACGAGGAAATCGCGGCGGGAGGTTCCCATGAGTAGACTGAACCAGGTGCTCGTCGGCCTGCTGGTAGTCCAATTGGTCCTGGCCGCCGCCGTGTTCTGGCCGCGGCCGGCCGGTGGTGAGGTGGGTGCGCCCCTCTTCCCCGGCCTGGAGGCCGAACAAGTGGTGGCTTTGACCATCACCGGCAACGACGACCAGAGCGTGAGGCTGGCTCGGACCGAGGGCCGGTGGGTGCTGCCTGAGGCCGGCGATTATCCCGTCCAGGAGGAAAAGGTGACCTCGCTGCTCCAGGCGATCGTCGGACTGGAGGCCGAGCGGCGAGTGACACAGACGAGCGGCAGCCACGCGCGGTTGCAGGTTGCCGGCGACGAGTTCAACCGCCGCGTCGAAATGGAGTTGGCGGACGGCAGTCAGCATGTCCTCTACCTGGGCAGCTCGCCCAGCTTCCAGGCAGTGCACGTCCGGGCCGAAGGCCAGGACGATGTCTACCTGTCCTCAGCTCTCAGCGCTGAGGACGCCGGTACCGGTGCGACGGCATGGGTGGATCCCACCTATTTCTCGGCACCCGTCGAGGAGGCCGTCTCCCTGACCCTGGAGAACGCCAACGGCACCTTCCACTTTGTGAAGGAGGGTGAGGAGTGGACCATGGACGGCCTGGCCGGCGAGGACAGTTTCGACGCCAGCCGCTTCCAGACCGTCCTGAACCGGGCTACGTCGGTGTCCATGCTCGCGCCGCTGGGCAGAGAAGAGCGGCCGGAGTTTGGCATGGACGCGCCGGCCGCTGTGGTGGCCATCGAGACGGGTGGCGACGCGGCCAAGACCTACGTGCTAACGGTGGGAGCCCAGGATCCTGAGGACAACAGCTACGTCGTCAAGTCCTCCGAGTCACCCTACTATGTCCGCGTTTCCGAGTTTACCGTGAACGACCTGGTGACGCGCACCCGGGACTCGTTTCTGGTAGCAACGCCCACACCACTGCCCGGCACACCGGAGGCCGAGGGCACGCCCGGGCCCTAGTCCTCTGCCCACGCCGCCCGTGTTTTACTGGCGGCCCGCAACACAGTGGCTTGCAGCACAAGCCGTGGCACAATCCGCCTGGCAACACCTCTCTCTGCGCGAGGACGGCGAGCAAGCTTGGCTCCTGGCCCCCCTTTTGCTATAATATCGCCCAGCAGAGGGGAAGACGATGCACGGACAGAGCGAACCTGATCCACCGTACTCCCAGGAGGGGCAGCCTGGGCGCGGCCCAGCCGCCCTTCGCGGCTCCACGCGCGTCGTGATCCTGACCGGCGCGGGCATCTCGGCCGAGAGCGGCGTGCCCACCTTTCGTGGCCAAGGCGGCTTGTGGCGCAGCTATCGCGCCGAGGATCTGGCCACGCCCCAGGCCTTTCGCCGCGATCCGGCCCTGGTGTGGCAGTGGTACGCCTGGCGGCGGAGCATCATCGGTGCCTGTGTGCCCAACGCTGCCCACCAGGCCCTGGCGGACATGGAGCAGGCCCTGGACGAGTTGATCGTCGTGACACAGAACGTGGACGGCCTGCATGGCCTGGCAGGCAGCCGCCGGGTCCTGGAGCTGCATGGCACATCTGGCGGCTCCGCTGCACTGCAGAGTGCCGCCCGCCCTGGGAGGACCGGAGTGACCCGCTGCCCGAGATCCCACCCCATTGCCCGGCGTGTGGCGCCCTGGCCCGCCCCGACGTCGTCTGGTTCGGGGAGGCGCTGCCCGGCGCAGTGCTGATGGAGGCTATGGCGCGCTCCCGGCGCTGCGAACTGATGCTCGTCGTCGGCACCTCGGCCCTGGTACAGCCGGCCGCCTCGCTGCCGCTCGTGGCCCTGGACAACGGTGCCACCATGGTCGAGATCAACCCCGACCCGACCCCGCTTTCCCACCTGGCCAATGAGGTCCTGCGCGAGCCCGCCGCCCAGGCACTGCCTCGCTGGTGGGGTGAGCAGCAGGTCGACCACGCCTCCGGCTGATGCCATGCCACTAGAAGGCCAGGAAGAGATGGTGCGCGGCTGGATCGTGAGCCTGCAGCGCTTTTCCGTGCACGACGGGCCGGGCATTCGCACCACCGTCTTCTTGAAGGGCTGTCCGCTCCACTGCTTGTGGTGTGACAACCCCGAGTCGCAGCCTTTCGACCCGCAGATCGTCCTTCGCGAGGAGCGCTGCATCCACTGCGGGGCCTGCGTGGCCGTCTGCCCGCAGGGGGCCGTGGCCGGCGAGGATGCGGCAGGCCGGCGCCAGATTGACGCTGAGAACTGCCAGCTGTGCGGCCGGTGCGTGGCGGAGTGTTACTCCGGCGCGCTGGAGCAGGTGGGCCGGCTGCTGACTGCCGGAGAAGTCCTGGCTGACGTGGAGGCCGACCGGCCCTTTTACGAGCAGTCCGGTGGGGGCATGACGCTGTCGGGGGGCGAGCCCACAGCCCAGCCCGACTTTGCCCGTGCCCTGCTGCTGGGTGCTCAGGCACGCGGCATCCATACAGCCATCGAGAGCTGCGGGGATGCACCGTGGACGGTCTGGGAAGCGCTGCTTCCTTTCTTGGACCTGATCCTGTACGACGTCAAAGAGGTGGACCCAGCGCTGCACCGCCACTTGACCGGGACGTCCAGCGAGCGGATCCTCGACAACCTCGCGCGGCTGTCCCGAGTTGGCAAGCCGCTCGTGGTTCGGCGGCCGGTGATCCCGGGCTACAACGACAGTCCCCAGAGCCTCCATCGCCTGGCCAAGCTGCTGCGACGGCTCGGCACTATGGAAGACATCCATCTGCTCCCCTACCACCGTCTGGGCGAGGGCAAGTACGATCGCCTCGGCCAGGAATACGCCCTCCGTGGCCGGCCCGCGCTGCGCGAAGAGGATGTCGCGTGCCTGCGTGACCTTCTGCTGTCGTACGGCTTTCGGGTCCAAATCGGAGGGTAGCGGAGGCCAAGAAGCTGGCATCGCGCCGCGCGCGGCCGTTGACAAACGACCCGGTCTATGGTATACTGGGGATGCTTATGAGCGAGAGAATGCTTGCCCCGCAGAACGCGGAGTTTAGCCGAGCCAATACAGACGCCCGAGCCCAACTATGCTGTGGCGTCTGTTTGTTTTCTACAGCAATCTTCCCGCGCCCTATCGGGCCAAACACATTCTTTACGAGGAGGTGGACATGGATTCGGGTATGATCGGCAAGATCGAAAAGTCAAAGCGCTACGCCGAGGAACCGGATCGTATCCGGTTCGAGCAATTCCACGTTTCTTTCCGAGGTTCCCACGCCAGTCACTCCGTTAGCTACAACGACGGTGCCTGGCACTGCACCTGCCACTATTTTGCCACCCGGGGGGTGTGCAGCCACACCATGGCCATGGAGCGGGTCCTGGGGGTCATGCTGCCCATGGACCTAGCCACGGCCACGGAGCCGGCCGCGGCAGTGGCTTGACCTGCCCTTGGCGGGCGGGGAATGGGCAAGCGCCCATTCCCCGCCCTTTTGATTTACTCCAGGATCTCGCCCCACAGCCCGCCCTCTACAGGCCGCACCAGTCGCACCAGGCCGAAAGTATTGCGCAGCTCGCCGGCGTGAGCGCTCGCGACGCGCAGGTAGTTGTCGGTCAAGCCGTGCCACTCGCGGCCACCGATGCCCGAGCGCTCTGACTCCCACAACACGCGCACCGTATGGCCCAGGAACTGGCCGGCAAAGGCTCGCTCCGCGGCGGTACCGGCCGAGCGCATCCTTGAAGCCCGCTCCGCCTTTACCCCGGCCGGCACCTGGCCTGCCATTGCGGCAGCCGGCGTTCCCGGACGGGAGGAGTAGGGGAAGACGTGCAACCGGGCCAGGCCCAGCGCCTGCACCAAGGCCAGGCTCTCCTCGAACTCGGCTTCGGTCTCGCCGGGAAAGCCAACAATCACATCGCTGGTCAGCGCCAGGTCGGGGATGGCCGCTCGCGCCGCGGCGGCCAGGGCAGTAAACCCGGCCGGGTCGTAGCGGCGGCCCATGCGCCGCAGGGTGGCCGCGGAACCGCTCTGCAGCGGCAGGTGCAGGTGCCGGCACAAGCGCCCATCCTGCCACAGGGCCAGCGCCTCGGCGGGCAGATCCCAGGGCTCAACGGACGACAGGCGCAGCCGGGCAACCGCCGTCTCGGCCAGGATGCGCCTCACCAGGCCCCAGAGGTCCAGCTCCAGCCGGCCTCCGGCGCGGTCACGGCCGTAGGCCCCCACGTGCACGCCCGTGAGGACGATCTCCTGGTAGCCTGCTGCCAGGCGCGCCTGCACCTCATCCAGGATCTCGTCCGCCGGGCGGCTGCGCTGTTCGCCGCGGGCCAGACGGATGACGCAGTAGGTACAGGTGTTGTCGCAGCCATCCTGGATCTTGACCAGGGCGCGGGTCCTGGGGCGTGGAGTGGGCGCGGAAACCGGCGCGCGGGGCACAAGAAGGTCATCCAGGAGGCGGTCCTTGGCCCGGTTGCCGGCGACTATCTCCACGCCTGGCAGGTTCCGGACATCGGTTGGCGACAGCTCCGCGTAGCAGCCGGTGACCACCAGGCGCGCCGCAGGGTTGTCGCGATGCAGCCGGCGGACTGCCTGGCGCGACTTTTGCGCCGCGACATGGGTCACGGCGCAGGTGTTGAGGAGGCATAGGTCCGCCTCGGCGGGCGAGGCGACCAGCTCGTGGCCGGCTGCCTGCAAGCGCACCGCCAGGGCATCCACCTCGCTTTGATTCAGCTTGCAGCCCAGACTGCTGACGTAAACGCGCACGGCACCTCCTGGGGGCGCATTCTACCACAACGCCTGCCGGCTGTAAAGCGTTCCGCCGGAATTGGCCTCACCTTGGAGGAGATGGTATAATGGCCGCATCCCGACCGGGAGAACTGGCTGGAGCATGACAGAAGCTGCGTGGCAGCGGTATCTGACGGACTACAATGAGGGCTTGGGCCTGGTCTACGAGCGCC
>JBFYTF010000057.1:0-9432 GCA_041300865.1 Anaerolineae bacterium | reverse complement strand
CTCGAGCGGCCTATTGCCAGCCCGGCACCAAAGGCCGCCAAAGTGAGGGCCATAAGCATAAACACAATGAGCGCGAGTTTGAGCAGTGTCTTCACGAGAACCTCCATTTCCTTGCCTCTCTCTGCAAAGCACGACATGTCCAGGATAACACAACAGGGATGGCCTGTCTTTACGTGACGCTTATGGCGAGCTTATGGGAACCTTAAGCAAGCTACGGGTGGAGACCTCTTCTGGGCGGAGCGTGTCACACGCCTGGCAGTGCCGAAAGGAGCCAGGCAAATCAGTCGTAACCTTTGAACCCCCCACCCGTCTATTACAATGGACAGGTGCACACTACTCTTGCCAAAGAGGGTCGCCCGGCGCCCCGGTTACGGGCAGCGGGGAGAGGCCACAACTTTGGCCGGGTGGTTGTGTTCGCGTTGGCGCGTCCGGGCATTGTCCGGCGCCTAACCCAGCCTGTTACTCGCCGAGGGGAGGAGCTTGTGCAGCGCGAGAAATCGTAAACTGGGTTCGCAGCCCGGCAACGTTGTCTCACGCGAGAAGTCCGTGCGATTCACAGTGTGTGCCAACAATTGATAGTACCGCAGTTCCATTCAATTCAACAGGTGATGCGCCAAATGCGAACGGAACCCGGCCGGCACGAAAGATTGAGATCGAGGTCCAGGACTCTGGCCAGGTGTCTTGTGGGGCTCCTGGTAGGGGGAGTCTTCTGGCTGGTTTGCGACGCACCGCGAGCCAGCGCAGACATGCACCAACAGACAGAGGTAGACGAAAACTGCTTGATGTGCCACGGAGATCCCGACTTTATCGGGACCTTTGAGAATGGAGAGTTGCTGTCGTTATACGTGGAAAAGTCGGACTATGACTTGTCCGTGCACGGACCGGCCGGCTTGAACTGCGTTGCCTGCCACACTGACCTGACCCGCTATCCTCACCACGACGAACAGCAAATCTGCATCGCGTGCCATCCCGAACAGGGGGGATCGGCAGACACCGAGTACGTGCCCCTGCGGGCGAAATTGAGCTTTACCGATCGGCGAGAAATGGTCTTGTCTATCAACGAGGCTTGCCGTTCCTGCCACGCCCATGAATTTGAGGTGGCAGTTGACTGCGCGCACGTAAGGGTTCTTCAAGGTGGGAATCGGGAGGCACCGGTGTGCGTGGACTGCCATGGGGCGCACGAAATCGTTCGCCTGAGCAGCCAACCGCGCTCCGAGGTCGCCTATATGTGCGGCTCGTGTCACAAGGCGGCCTACTCGACCTATCGTACCAGCGTCCATGGTGCAGCCCTGGAAGTTGACTCCAACCCAGACGTGCCCACCTGCACCGAGTGCCACGGGGTGCACAGTGTGCGTGGTCCGCGCGATGCACCCTACCGGAACGACAGCATCGCTATTTGTGGCGGCTGTCACGCCAACGAGGCGATGATGGCCAAGTACGACATCTCCACGGCCGTGTTTGACACCTACCTGGACGACTTTCACGGTCGCACGGTCAACCTGTTTCTCCATCAATCCAACGCATCCGGGAGCGCCAAGGCAGTCTGTTTTGACTGTCATGGCATCCACAATATCCGGCGCCCAAAAGACACCCTGTCCACTGTGTATCCGACGAACTTGCAGCGGACGTGCCAGCAATGCCACGAGAATGCGTCCATCAGGTTTCCGACTGCCTGGCTCAGCCACTACTTGCCTGAATGGGACCACACACCCGGATTGGTGATCGTGAACTGGGCCTACCGGATCTTGATCCCATTGGTTATAGGCTTCTTTCTGCTCTACATCGGCCTTGACATCAACAGGCGCCGGCTCGACAAGCGCCACGCAAAGCAGAGGGTGCGAGCCCTGGCAGAAAAGGAACTGGAGGCTTACAGCTTTGGCGACGACAGCAAAGACTAGCGAGGTCCACGCGGAAGAGGTTTCGGTCGAGCAAATCAAGCGGGAGACGCTGCAACGCAGAATCCGGACGGCGCGTTCGTTGGCAGACCGTATGCAGGTGAACCCTGATGGCACCCGGGTCTTTGTTCGTTTCACCAGGTCTGAACGGATCGAACACGTGGTCTTGATGGTGTCCTTTGGCACCCTGGCTGTGACCGGTCTTCTCCAGACGTTCAGCTTCCTACCCCCGGTTGCCTTGCTGGTTAGCCTCATTGGCGGCGTTGACGCCCTCCGCACCATCCACCGCCTGGCAGCAATCGTGTGCGCCGTCCTGTCTCTTTATCACGTGTGGCGAATCCTGGAGATATGGTTCGTCAAACGCGAACGTGGCGGCATGTGGCCCTACTTTCGAGATGTGCAGAACCTGGTGGGGATGATCATGTTCAACGCGGGCCTGACCAGAGAGAGGCCACAGTTCGACCGCTACACCATTGAGGAAAAGCTCGAGTACTGGGCGCTGCTGTGGGGTCAAATCGTGATGGGCGCCACCGGGTTCATTATGTGGTTCCCGCTCCTGGTCACTACGGCCCTGCCCGGTCAGGTGTTTCCTGTGGCCCAGGCCCTTCATCGCTGGGAAGCGGTCCTGGCCGCCCTGGCCATCTTGACCTGGCACATGTATCACGGCTGCATCAAGGACAAGAACCGCAGCATCTTCACCGGCCTGATGTCGGAGGCAGAGATGCAGCACATGCACCCGCTGGAGTACCAGCGCATCCTGGCAGCGCACGACTACCTGCAGAAGACGGCGGCGATGGAACGGGCAGCGCGCCTGGAGCCCTCCGCCGGAGAAAAGCTTGAGCGTGGAGCGACCCAGGCCCTCGAAGGAGCGGCAGAGCCCTCGGGGAGGTAAGCGGGCAACAACCTTAGACGGAACTGAGGCCGGGCAGCGTGGCTTGTGTCGCACCTCTACGGCAACTTGACAGAACTTTTGGGCTGTGGTATCATGTCCGCGTAGGATGAAGTAAGATTCTGGTTCCGTCAAAGATGATGAGCACCCAGACTGTTACGAGTCTGGGTGCTCTTTCTATGTCAAAACCGGCTGTGCCTTCTTCCTAACAAATGTACCAAAAGAGGTAAAATGTCTGAAAGAACAACTGGAACCGTAAAGTGGTTCAACGGAGACAAAGGCTATGGCTTTATCCAGCAGGAGACAGGCCCCGACGTCTTTGTCCATCACTCCGCGATCCGCGGCGAAGGCTTCAAGAACCTGGAAGAAGGCCAGAACGTCGAGTTCAGCGTCCAGCAGGGCCCGAAGGGCCTGCAAGCAGCCGATGTGGCTGTGCGTGGCTGGTAGGTGAACTCATGACCCAGAAACTATACGTTGGTAACCTGAGCTACAACACCACGGAAGACGCACTGCGCAGAATGTTCGCCGAGTATGGCCAGGTCGAATCGGTCAACGTCATCACGGACCGCGAAACAGGCCGGCCCAAGGGCTTTGCCTTTGTCGAGATGGCCTCGGAACAGGCTGCCCAGGCGGCCATCAGTGCCCTAAACGGCAAGTCCGTGGACGACCGCGAGATCAAGGTCGACAAGGCCAAGCCGCAGGCCGATCGACCCCGGCGCGACAACCGCTCAGGCGGCGGGCGCGGCTGGTAGAACCGGCAGGTAAGCCGCCAGCCGGCCCGCGTGGGCCGGCAACGCTGGCGCGCGAACCAACATTCCGCAGCGCGGACCAGACTCGTTCTGGTCCGCGCTGTTCTTTTCCGGCCAGGATCATCGACTGGTAGGACCGTTCCGAATGCACGGAAAAGCTGAAGGAGGAAATGCGATGCAGTTCTCAGTAGGCGACAAAGTGGTGCATCCCCGATATGGGCCTGGGGCAATTACCAGCATCGATCGCAAGGAGCTCATGGACGGGCCAAAGAATTACTATGTGATTCAGATGGCAGGGTCGGGATTGACGGTGCAGATCCCCGTCGGCCGAGCCGACGAGGCGGGCCTGAGGTTCGCCATGGCCCGGTCCAGGCTCCCACAGGTGCTGATCATCCTGCAGCGCACACCCCATCTACTGCCGCAGGACTATAAGCAGCGGCAGGCGCGCATAGGGGACCAGCTCAGGACGGGCCGGGCAAGCCAGCTGGCAATGGCGGTGCGCGATCTGACCTGGCACCGGAAGCTGGCCCACCTCACAAAAACCGACACGGATAACCTCAGGCAGGGCAGTGATCTTTTGGCCGCCGAGATGGCGTTGGTGTCCGGCGACGCGGTGTCTGACACAAGCAAGCTGATCGCATCTACAATGGTTGCTGCCCTGGCGAGCGTTGTGGATTAGGCGCTGCCCCGAGATGAGCCGGGTGCAAGTTGGCACCTGGCGAAAGCGTACGTGAACGTGGTCAAAGCAGGGGTCTGGGGATGCGCCGGGTCATCCTCCCAGAGCCAGCTGCGCGCCATTTGACAACCGGCTTGACCGCGTGCTATACTGCATTTGGGACGGTTCCGGCTCCACCACTTTGGGAGGTTTGAATGTCGAATACCTCGGAGAAAAACCTTCGGGTTCTCGCCGAACAGGCACCCCTCCTGGACCTGGTGCACGACGCCATCATCCTGCGCGACAGGCAGGGTGTGATCCTCTTCTGGAACCACGGAGCCGAAGATCTCTTTGGCTGGACAAGCGGCGAGGCCCTGGGCAAACATGCCGACACGCTGCTGTGCACCCAGTTCCCACAACCGTGGGAGGCGATCGAAGCTGAGGTCCTGAGTGCAGGCCGCTGGGAAGGTGAGCTCGTTCGGACCCGGCGCGACGGCACGCCCCTGGTGGTGACCAGCCGCCGGGCGGTGTGGCAAGATCACGCCCATTCCCCGGCCATCGTGGAGATCAGCACCGACATCACCGAGCGCAAGCAGGTCGAACGTTCCCAGCGCGTGCTGGCCGACGCCGGCCCGGTGCTGGCCGCCTCGCTCGACGCCACCAGCCGCTTGGCCAACATCGCTCAGGTGGTGGTGCCGCTGTTGGCCGACTGGTGCGTGGTACATATCACCGAAGAAGGTCAGCCCATCCAGCCCGTGGCCGTGGCGCACGCCGACCCACAAAAACTGGCCCAGGCCAACGATCTGCTGCGGTGGCATCCCCCCGACCCGGACGTGCCGCCAGGGGCAGCCCACGTGCTACGCACCGGCCGGCCGGAATTCTATGCGGAAGCATCGGAGGAGCTGCTAGCCGCCATCGCCCGGGACGCCGAGCAGATTGAGGTCGTGCGGTCGCTGGGAATCAAGTCGGCGATGATCGTGCCCCTCGTGACGCGGGGCCACACGCTCGGCACCATCACCCTGGTGGTCTCGGCCGAGTCCGGGCGCCAGTACACCGGGGGCGACCTGGCCCTGGCCGAAGAACTGGCGCGCCGCGCCGCGCTGGCGGTGGACAATGCACGCCTGTATGCCGAGGCCCAACAACTGAACGCCGAATTGGAAGAACGCGTAGCGCAGCGCACCACCGACCTGCAAGCGGCCGTTGCCCAGCTCGAGAGCTCGCGGGCGCAGTTGCTCCTCCTGGCCCAGCACGAGCAAACGAGACGCGAAGAAGACCGTGCCCGCATGGCCCGCGAGGTTCACGACGAGCTGGGCCAGGCCCTGACCGGCCTGAAGATGGATCTGGCCTGGCTCCAAAAGCACAGCGGCCCCAAACAGAAGGACCTGTTGCAGAAATTCCGAGACATGTCGGATTTGGTGGACACGACCATCCAGGGTGTGCGCCGCATCGCCACCGAGCTGCGGCCGGGCATGTTGGATGACCTGGGGCTGGTGCCGGCGATGGAGTGGCAGCTGCAAGAGTTCCAAAAGCGCAGCGGGATTCGCTGCAGATTCACTTCGAGTTTGGAGGAGGTGGCGTTGGACGCCGAGGAAACCACCGTCCTCTTTCGCATCTTGCAGGAGGCCCTGACCAATGTCGCACGCCATGCATCAGCTACGCGGGTGGATGTCACACTTGATGAGGAACAGGGGTGCGTGAGCCTCCGAGTTCAAGACAATGGGCGGGGTATCACGGAAAGCGAAGTGAGAGGCTCCGAGTCATTTGGCTTGCTGGGCATGCGGGAGCGGGTCCTGCTGCGCTCCGGTGACTTTGCCATCCAGGGCACACCCGGCCAGGGAACCACGATGGTGATCAAGCTGCCGCTCACCAAGGCGGAGGAGGCTCTATGATACGAGTCCTAATCGCCGACGACCACGCGGTTGTGCGACAAGGGTTGAAACAGATTATTGGCGACACGCCCGAGATGGTGGTCGCCGGCGAGGCGACCAACGGGCAAGAGGTCCTGGACAGGGTCCGGGCTGAAGCGTGGGATGTCGTCGTTCTCGACATCTCGATGCCCGACCGCAGTGGGCTGGATATTCTCAAGCAGCTCAGGTCCGAGCGACCCAAACTGCCCGTATTGGTGTTGAGCATGTATTCGGAAGACCAATATGCGCTGCGCGTCCTGAAGGCCGGCGCCTCTGGCTATCTGACAAAGGACAGCGCGCCCGACGAATTGGTCAAGGCCATCCACAAGGTGGTAAGGGGTGGGAGATACGTCAGCCCATTCCTGGCGGAGAAACTGGCCTTTGAGATAGGGGGCGATTCGAGCAGGTTGCCCCACGAGACGTTGTCTGACCGGGAATTCCAGGTGCTGCGCCTGATCGCGGCCGGCAAGTCCGTCAAAGAGATTGGCGCGGAACTCTCCCTGAGTGTCAAGACCGTCAGCACCTACCGCGCGCGCCTCCTGGAAAAGATGAATCTGCGAACCACCGCGGAGCTGATCCATTACGCCATGCAGAACCGATTGATTGATTAGCTTCTCCTTACTCCCTCGTCCCTCTGCTCCTCCCGCAGGTGCGATGTAGGACAACCACCGACAAACGAGCAAGCCTGCCGCCGACAATAGAATCGGATATTTACCGATAGACTCTGACGTGCCTAGCGTGTACAATCATGTGTGATGGACAGGCTGGAGTAGAATCGGATCTCGAACTCGTATCTTGGGTGTTCACAGCGACGAGTGGAGCGCAGGCGGCCCACAGCCAGGCGATGGATCGCAGGGCACGTCAAAGCCAAAGCAGAACAGGAAAGAGGCACGATGGAATTCGAAGGTTATTGCGTCAAGTGCCGCACGAAGCGGACGATCAAGCAAGGTACAGTCGTCAAGACGTCAAAGGGCCGGCCGATGGCCAAAGGTGTCTGCCCAGAATGCGGCACCAAAGTGAACCGGTTCCTTTCGGAGAAGCAAAGCAAGGATTAAATGAGAACGCCAGCGCGCGGCGCTGCCCGGAGCACGAACGCAAGCTGAGGGCAGCCCAGAGGTTTCCGTGTCTATACGGATTGCTGCACTCCAATTTCGAAGCCAAATAGGAGGGTCATAGGATGAACAGGGACATATTCGAAGGCAAGTGGAAGGAAATGCGGGGTCAGGTCAGAGAGTGGTGGGGCGAACTCACCGACGACGACCTGGACAAGGCGGGGGGCAAGGCCGATCAAGTAATCGGCTTGCTCCAGCAGAAGTATGGCTACACCCGCGAGCAAGCCGAAGAGGAATTCGATCGTCGGCTCAAAGAGGCCAAGTGAAAGAGGCCAAGGCCCGCCAGAATCGGA
Organism: Anaerolineae bacterium; assembly: GCA_041300865.1. Taxonomy (GTDB): domain Bacteria; phylum Chloroflexota; class Anaerolineae; order JAAYZQ01; family JAAYZQ01; genus JAAYZQ01. The sequence continues at coordinate 1,932 of JBFYTF010000057.1, read as the reverse complement.
TCACGGATTCGCTTTTTTGCGGGCCGAATGCCTCGCGCCAAGCATCCGGGAGTGCAGCAATTCGTTCAAGCCCGGAGAACCTGTGATTCCCAAATACTGAAAAAAGGAGGTGTCTTGTGACTAACACAACTATGATTATCACCGTTGTTCTGGTATTGGTGATAGTAGGCGGCATATTAGGTCTGGTTTTTGCTCGACGTAGACGTTCGGAGCGGTTCCATGATCAGTTGGGACCTGAGTATGATCTCGCTGTGCAGGCCATGGGTGGCGAGAAAAAAGCACAAACAGAGCTGGAAGAACGGCGGAAGCATATTGAGGCTTTGGATATTCGTCCACTTTCTGCAAGCGAGCGCGAGCGTTGTCTGGCTGATTGGACTGCTGCCCAGTCCAGGTTTGTCGACGAACCGGGACAGGCGATCGGAGATGCCGACCGGCTGATCACTCAAGTCATGCAGATGCGCAACTATCCAGTATCTGATTTTGAGCAGCGGGCGGCCGATATATCGGTCAATTATCCTGTTCTAGTGACCAACTACCGCGCTGCGCGGGAGATCGCGGTCAAAAACGAGCAGCATCAGGCAAATACTGAAGAATTAAGGCAGGCAATGATTCATTACCGGTCTCTGTTCGAGGACCTCCTCGGAACCGAGCCAGTCGGTGTAAAGGAGAAGTAGATATGAATGAACAGAATTATAGAGAACGTTTCAACACCTGGGATATTGTTGAGAGAACCGAAAACGACACGAACGGCCCGGTAGAAGGCTCGGATCCTCTTGCCGATAGGGTCCCGGTGGACGCGGCTCTTATCCACGAGACGCCGATGGGCGGGACCGCTGCTGCCGTTGGCCCCATGGACGAAACGATTGTCCACGAGGCTCCAATGGCCGAGGCGCTGCCAACCTGGGACCCGGTGCGCGAACCGATTGCTGACGAGTCCTGGATGAGCAGGCCGCGCCCCACCATGGGCCCAATGGCCGAGGCAATTACCCACGAAGCCCCTACTATCGCCACGAATGCCGGATCATCGGCGGCCCTACTTGGCCGCGAGGAGTCAGAGCACTTTCGCACGCGCTGGAACGAGATCCAGGGCAAGTTTGTGGATGAACCGCGCTCTGCTGTCCAGCAGGCGGATGCGCTAGTATCTGAGGTTGTTGAGCAAATCACCCAGATGTTTGCCCACGAGCATAGCTCGCTGGAGAGCCAGTGGAATCAGAGCGCTGATGTCTCTACCGAAGATCTACGCCAGGCCTTGCAGCGCTACCGCTCCTTCTTTAATCGCCTGGTGGTTTGAAAGCAGAAGTGCCAAACAATGACCTACTGCTGGCGATTTTCACGCTCATCTTCGGGGCGACGGGGCGCTGACGGCCTTTCCCTCTGACACCCTGGGCGGCAGGCCCCAAGGTCCGGGCGGCTACACTGAACGGCAGGAAGCAGGCCGGGTGACAAGCGACCCTTGCGCGTGGAGAAGCTTGTCACCCGGAGTTGCGGCTAACAGCGACTGATTGAGCGAAGAAGGAGAGGATAGAATGGACAATCATCACCACAAAACCGGGAACATCGTTAATCGTGGATGGGGCCTTTTGGCCGGACTGCTGGTGGGCGGCCTTGCCGGCGCGGGGGCGATGCTGTTGCTGTCGCCGCAGTCGGGGAAGGAGACACGCGCCCAAATCCGGCAGAAAAGTGCCGAACTGCGCGATCAGGCGGTCAAATCCGTGGAAGGCGCGGCGGCGCAGGCCAGCGACAAAGCCCGCCAGATCACGGACGATGTACACGAGCAGGCTGGAGAACTACGACAACGCGGGCAGGATATGGTCGACGAGCAAAGAGACCATTTGTCCAAAACCCTCAAAGACGCGGGCAAGGCAGTCAAAGCCTGACCACGGTGGGTCTGCGCGGGGGCATCGTCTGTAAAGGAGTTACTATGAGCGAAAG
>JBFYTF010000035.1:0-5703 GCA_041300865.1 Anaerolineae bacterium | reverse complement strand
GGATACGATGCTGAGAGCCGGAGCTTCAGCTGATTCAGACGTTCTTCCATCCTCACCGGCTACCGAAGATGCGCATCCGGACGGTCTGTGCCTGACCATGTTGGGAGATTTCTCGGTCTGGCTGGGCCCGCGCCCAGTGGCCGAGGCAGCCTTTACCCGCCGCAAAGCTCGCAGCCTGCTCAAGCTGCTGGCGCTCCAGCCGGGACACAGCCTGCATCGCGATCAGGCCATGGATCTCCTGTGGCCCAACCTGGCGCCGCGAGCCGCCGCAAGTCAGCTGTACAAGGCCATCCACCACGTGCGGCAAGCGTTTGCCACAACGTCGCCCTCCCTCCCTGTCGAAGAAATCCTGGCCCTCCGCGACGAGACCCTGACGCTCGATGCTCCGGGCGGCGTGCACACAGATGCGGAGGCTTTCGAAGCGTTGGCCCAGGAGGCGCGAGCACGGGGTGGCACCGACCCGGCTCTCTTGCGCCGTGCCGTGGCCGCGTACCGGGGAGAGCTGCTGCCCGCCGACCTGTACGAAGAGTGGACCCTCGATCGCCGAGAGGCCCTGCAGGAGCTCTTCCTGGATCTGTTGGCGCGATTGGGAGAGCTGCGCCTGGCCGGCGGCTTCCTGGCTGAGGCGGCCGACGCCTTCCGCCAGGTGTTGGCCCGCGACGCGACGCGCGAAGCTGCCCACCGCGGCCTCATGCTGGCCTACGCTCGCCAGGGCAGCCGCACTCGGGCGTTGCGCCAATTCCGGCTGTGCACACGGGTCTTGGCCGAGGAGCTTGACGTCGAGCCCTCTCCCGAGACGGCTCGCCTGCACCAGGACATCCTTGACTACAAGATCGCGGTGCAGCCCTCCGGCACCCTGCAGGCAGGCAGCGATGCCGACCTGGCTCCGGCCCCGCCCATCGTCGGCCGCGGGGCGGAGATGGTGGCCATCAACGAGCTGCTGAATGGCCTGACCGGGCAGAAGGGGGCGGCGGTTGGTGTCGAAGGAGATGCCGGTATCGGCAAAACCCGGTTGGCCCACGAGATCATTCGCCTCGGGCGGCGGCGCGGGTACCAGGTGTTCATGGGGGGCGCTTATGAGCAGGAAGGTCACTCGCCGTACTCACCCTTTGTTGAAGCGCTGCGCATGGCCCTACGGGCCGATCTGGCCGGGGCTGAGCTGATCCCGGCCGAGCTGGCAGCGGCCATCCCTGAACTGCCGGCAACCACTTCGCCGGTCACGGATGCGGACCCGGTGGCAGCGCAGCATGCCCTGTTCGCGGGCGTGCTGCGCTTTCTCGCGGCCCGGTTCAGCAGCACGCCGGTGGTTTTGATCGTGGACGATCTGCACGCTGCCGACGAGGGATCGCTCAAGCTGTTTCACTACCTGGCCCGCCACACCGCCGGTCAGCCCCTGCTCCTGGTCGGGATTTGGCGGGCCGGGGAGCCGGGTGCCCCACCGCTGTTGCAGGGCATGGCCGGCTATCTGCAGCGGCAGAGCCTGATGCGTCGCTTCTGGCTGCAGCCTCTTGGCGAGGCGGAACACGGCGAGCTGCTGGCCCAGGCCCTGCCGGGCGGCAGCCTGGATCCGGCCCTGGCCCGCGAGCTCTACGGCCTGTCGGAGGGCAATCCCCTCTTTGCCCGCGAGCTGGTCCAGCAGCTGGCCGCCGCCAAGCATGTTGTTCTCCGGGAGGAGCGTTGGCACTTGTCTCCCGGGGAAGGGGCTCCTTTCCCCGGCCCGCCTCCGCTTCCCCAATCCCTACAGGCTCTTCTCGGTGGGCGGCTGGAACGCCTCTCCCCGGGAGCACTCCACTTGCTCGACCTGGCGTCCATTATCGGCCGCGAGGTTCCGTTCCCCGTCCTGGAAGCCAGTTGGAGTGATGACGATATGTCTGCGCCGGGCTCCGGGTCGGTGCTGGATGCGTTGGACGAGGTCCTGGCCTCGCGCCTGGTCGAGGAGACGGGGTTGAGCTATTCCTTCCTCCATCCCCTGTTCCGCGAGGCCATTTACCGAGACATGAGCGGACCCCGCCGGCTGGCGCTTCACCGCCGCGTTGCCCAGGTGCTCGAGAAACTCGATCCCGATGGACAACCCAGGCCCATCGAAGCCATTGCCCACCACTACCGGCTGGCGGGCGACACCGGGCAGGCCGTTCGCTATCTACTCCTGGCCGGCAATCGCGCCGAGTCGGTGTACGCCCACGACGACGCCCTGCTCCGCTACGGCGAGGCCCTGTCTCTCTTGGGTGAGCCCGTCGCGCCTGACCTGCTTCGACTGCTGGTCGAGGTGCTGGAGCGGACCGGCGACGTGCATCGCGCCGTCGGCGACGTCTCCGGCAGCCTGTCTGCCTACCGGGCAGCGCTGCAGGCACTGGAAGTGCTTTTCACCCGTTCGACTCTCGAAGAAGGTGCAGGCTGGACGCACGCCGCGACAACGCTGCATCGCAAGATCGCCCTGGGGGCCATCATGACTACCGATATGCCGGTCGCGGCCGAGCACCTGGCCCTGGCTCGCGAGAAGCTGGGCGGCGACCAAGTCGACGAGGCCCGGCTGCTCATCACCCAGGCTCTCTACGACTGGCACCTCAATGCCCTGGAAGTGGCCATTGGGCACGGGCTGAAAGCGCTGGCCATCGCCGAGTCGACGGGCGCCCAGGTCGAGGCGGCGCAGGCGAGGGAGATCCTGGCCCTATCCTATCTGCCCCTGGGTCAATGGGACGAGGGGATGCGGTACGAGTTGAGCCGCGGATCGGCGGGCTGGTCCCCGGACGTTGTCGTCGCTACCGATGGCCACCTGTGCTTGTGGGAATATCACGTTCATGGCGATGCACCCTACCGCCAAGCCGAGGAGTTCATCGAGACGGTGGCCGAGCATGCCGCGGCCCTGGGCGACACCAGATGCGTGGCCGTTTGTCACTATGCCCTGGGCAGCATGGCCTTTCTACGTGGCTACCTGGCGCCGGCAGCCGACAACCTGGCGCGGGCCATGGTGCTGCACCAACGCATTGGCTCGCCCGCCGGCGAGGCCTTCACCCTGGCCCGCCAGGCCAATGTCCTGACCACCAAGGGCGACCTCCAGGCGGGCTGGGATGTGGTGCAGCAGGGCCTGGAAGCCGCGGGCAAGGCGGCGGTGCGGGACCACTGCCTGACACGCCTTTACGGCGCCGGCATCTGGAACCGTCTGGCAGCCGGCGACCTGGCCGGCGCCTCCGAGATGGCGCAGGCAGCCCACGATCTGGAAGCGAGCCGCCGGCTATGTGGCACGTGCAGCCTCCAGTTGTACCCTCCTCTGGCTGCTCTCTACCTGGCTGCAGGCGATGTGGAGCTGGCAGCGGAGGCTATCGACTCGGTGCAGCGTCTGGCTGAAACAAGCCACAGCTTGCCGGGGCAGGGCATGGCCTTGCGTCTCCGGGGTCAGCTTCACGCCGCGCGGGGTGAGCTGGCCGCAGCCGAGGCCTGCCTGGCCCAGGCCGCCGGCCTTTTCAGGGAGCTGGGACAGAAACTGGACCTGGCCGAGACGCTGCTTCTCTGGGGGCGCTTGCCAGCAGCTCAGGACCCCGAAGCCAAGCTGTCGGAAGCGGGACGGCTCTTGGCCGAAATCGAGTCGCCCCGTTCGACTTTGAACCCCTGACCAGATTTCGAGGTTGCGGGCACTGAAGCCCTCATTTCACCAGCCTCATTCCTTCGAAGCTGCAGCGATTCGACAGCCGACGATGTGCGGGCCCCCCGGTCGGTGGTGACCTCCGCGTTGCCTATGGCTCTGGTCGCGCCCGGGAAGATTTCGGGAAGTTCGACCCGATATAATGCTGACATCTCGAGGACGTTCAAATAGAAAGGAAGGAAAAAGCAGATGTCAGTAGCAACTCGAACCAAGATCAATGGCGTGGACGTTGAGCAGTTGGTGGGTACCATCAACGCCATCGAGAGGGATCCGGCGTTGGCGCGCTTCCGGTTTCGGGCGCACAACGATTGGATCAGCGGTGCCCGCAGCCGGACCACGATCCAGGGCTTCTATGGCGCCGGCCAGGAGGACACGTCACGGCATCGGCCCTTTATCCTGGAGGGAGACGAGCCGGCGGTGCTCATTGGCGGCAACACCGGTCCCAATGCGGTCGAAGCCGTGTTGCATGCCCTGGCTTCGTGCCTGGCGGCAGGTTTTGTTTACAATGCCGCCGCGCAAGGTATCAACGTCGAGAGCCTGAGCTTTGACCTGGAAGGCGAGCTCGACCTGCGAGCCTTTGTCGGCCTATCGAAGGACGTGCGGCCAGGCTACGAAGGAATCCGCGTTACTTACCAGGTCAAGAGCGACGCACCGCGCGAACGAGTAGAGGCGCTGTGCCAGTATGTGCAGGATACTTCGCCGGTGCTGGACATCATTCGCAACCCCGTGCCCGTGACCGTCAGCCTGGCACCGTGACCCGGAGTGTGTCGACACAAGCCAGGGGGCGGGAGGCGGACCCCAATCGCCTCCCGCCCGTGCCAACCTCGGACCGCACCGGACCCTGAGGACTGGAGAACAAGCCATGATCACGCCCATATTCCTGAGCACATCGCCGGATCTGGACTCGTTGCGCGCCGCGATCCAGGATGAATACGAGTGCGTGGCGCTCGACCCTGCGCGTGGTTTCCACTTTCACACCGGCCGGCCGCTGACCCGCCTGCTGGGCTATGCGGACGAGTGGCTGGTGGGTATCCCCGAGGGTGCCATCGAGTCCTTTGCCGGCACCGGGAACCCCTTTCGTCTGGGCCCGCTGCGCCGCGGCGAGCGGGTGGTGGATGTGGGGAGCGGTGCGGGGATGGACAGCCTCATCGCCGCCAAGATGGTCGGACCGGAGGGGCAGGTACTCGGCGTGGACATGACCCCGGCCATGCTCGACAAGGCCCGGAGTGCTGCGGCGGAAGCGGGCCTGGCAAACGTCAAGTTCCGCCACGGCTACGCTGAAGCCCTGCCGGTGCCCGACGGCTGGGCCGGTGTCGTCATTTCCAACGGGGTACTGAACCTGGTCCCGGACAAAGCCGCCGCGCTGGCCGAAATGGAGCGGGTGCTCAAGCCGGGCGGCCACCTGCAGATCGGCGACATCCTGGTGCGGAAAGCGGTTCCGGCGAGCGCCAGGCTCAAGATCGACCTGTGGACCGGCTGAATCGCAGGCGCTCTGCTGGAGGCAGAGTTGAAGCAGGCCGTGGTGGCCGCCGGGTTCGCGGATTTCGAGATCACGTGGCGGGCGGACGTTTTCAGCGGCGCCCCGCAGTCAAGCAGCGCGGCAGCGTATGGCACATTGGGGATCGATTTTCGCGCTCGTAAACCGGGCACTTCGGGAAGCTGGCGCCCGTCCCTTCGATGATAAGTCCGAGCTACACGGGTGCCGGGCGTGGAGACGACGGGTCGCGTCCACCGCGTCGGGGAGCCCTGCCATCTCAGACCACACCCTCCCCGCGGCGATCCGCGCCGGCAGGCCGGAGTCACTGCGCCAGTTTCAGCAGCTCCTCGCGCTCGCCGGCAATGTTCTCGTTGAGCCGCGCGGCGGCCATAACCGGCAGCCAGCGGTCAAACAGCCCATCCGGGTCCGGCACCAAGGAGCGATAGTGGGCGAGATACGTGCGCTGGTAGATCGGCATCCCGAGCTGCGTCAGGGGGCTGAGCAAGCCACGGGCGTTCCGGGCGCCGACAGTCAGGAGGAGACTGGTGCGCGCCACGTCCGCCCATGGGTTGCCGCCGTTGGCCGT
>JBFYTF010000026.1:0-6039 GCA_041300865.1 Anaerolineae bacterium | reverse complement strand
ACCTGGGGATGATTGGCCTGGCGGCTGTTGGCTGGGTTGCGGCTGTCGTGTTCGTTATCGCCATGCTGGCCCTGATTGGCCAATGAACTCACAAGTGAACTCACAAGGATTCCTCGCCAGTTGCCCCGCCCGCAGCAGTCAAGGATTCCTTGACACCTGGCTGCGCCGCCCACCCGGCTGGCCCCTCCCCGAGGCCCTGGCCATTACCGCCGCCGCCCTGCTGGCGGTGACCCTGGCCGTGGAGCTGGGCGCCTGTTTACCCTTCTGACTTCTGCCGAGTAGCCTGACATGTTTACACCCCACCCATTCCCTGCTATCCACCCTGCCGGAGACGATGATGCGCGTTGAAGTGACTGAGAAATCCCTACGATCCGACGGCTATGTGCTGGTGGAGGGCGATACCCTCACCGTGCCGGATGCCATCGGCGCCAACTGGTGCCGCTATGGCTGGGCCAAAGACACCGCCGGCCAGGTCGAGACCGGCCCGCGCGTGGTGCTGGATGCCCGCCTGACCGTGCAGCCCGGCCGCCTCGGCGTGTCGGCCACCTCCATCGGCGTAGAGGAGTAATCCCATGGCCAAACTTTGCCCTGACGCGGTACTGGATGTGTTCCTGGCCCGCATCGACGACGCCGACCGGCTGTTCGTCTGTTCCACCCAGCCCACCACCTACGCCGAGGCATCGGCCACTTATGACCTGGCCACGGTGGAGTTGACCCCGGGCGCCGGCAATGGCGATTTTACCCTGGGTGACGGCGACTCCCCTGGCCGCAAGGTCACGATTGCCCAGCAGGCCAACGCCAGCATTACCGACTCCGGCACCGCCGCCCATGTGGCGCTGGGCCTGACGACCGGCTCCGTGCTGTTGTATGTCACCACCTGCACCGAGCAAGTGCTGACCTCGGGCGGCACCGTCACCGTGCCCGCCTGGGATGTTGAAATCTCCGACGCCACTTAAGGAGTAGCCCATGGCCTACACGACACGCTACTCCTCCTTGTGGGATCGCTGGCGCGGCGATGAGTCTGGCCTGAGCCAGGCGGCTTGGGATGGCTGGCTGGCCGTCAACGCGCCGGAGGCGGTCGCTCGCAACGAGTACGGCGGCTATATCGCCGACAACGGCAATCCTCGCTCCTGGCAGATCACCCCCGCCACCTTGGCCCAAACGGTCTGGTCCTACCTGCGCGGCACCATCCCCGGTACGACGGTGGCAGAGCGTAATGCCGAGGTGCAACGGCGTTTCAGCCTGTCTGGCCATGAGCTGCTGCAACTGGCTGATGTGCGGGACCACATCACCGCCACCGGCAACACCTTGGCGCAACTGGCGAGATGGCAGGATTTCGCCTGCCTGATGGACGAGATTGAACAGCGGGTGCGCCAGGACAAGTCGGGGATTTATGCCCTGTTCGGTATTCGGGCGGACAGCGCCAATGGCTGATGACTGCCCCAGCGGCGAATGGGTCGTCGAAAGATGGTCGGCGCCATTCGAGCGCCTGCAAGCGGCGGGCTGGGTCATTGTGCGTGAACTGGCCCTGAACGTCGTCGTGATGCGGGCCTACGAGTAGCCAATGGCCAAGAAAGCCGTCGTCGTTAATGGCGCCATCGCCACCACCGGGACGTTTGACATTACGTCAAGCGGCTTCGGCACGGTGGATGGCGCCATTATCATGATGTCGATGGCGACCGCCACCAATACCGACACCAACCACAATTCCAACTCCATCGTCTTTTATGACGGGGCCACTACCTATAGCTCTTGTCACAATGATGAGGACAACTCAGGCAGGACGGATGCCCAATCGTTCGCTTCCTCAATAGAATTCGTGGCGGCTGGTATTGCCACTAACGCCGCCGACTATCAAGGCACAATTAGCGCCATCACCGATGGCATTAGGATCACCGCCACCGATACGGCTAGTGCCGCCTTCCGTTATACCGCTGTTCTGTTCGGCGGCGGGGTGTCAGTGAAAGTAGGAGAAATAGAAGCATCAGCCTCCATTGGCGGCACCGCCGTCTATACGGGCGCCAGCTTCACGCCACAGGTCGGCTTATTCGCTACCATTTCCACAGGGGATATTGGCACTGAAAACGATAGTAGCGATGCTATTCCTAATTTCGGGTTATTTACCTATAAAAACAACACCATCACCCAGAGGCATTATAATTGCCTATTAGTGGATAGCTTAAATGATTCGAATATTGACTCCTGGGCGCGCAATGATTCGGTACTGACTAATGATGCGGGCGCCTATTACGAAGTGACCTCCGTGGGCAGCACCGGCTTTACCGTCACCACGCGGGCCGTAGGGGACGCTTCGCCTTTAATCTTTTTCCTGCTCGGCGGCGTGCAGGATGTGCATCTGGGCGATACGCCAATCCCGACCAGTACCGGCGTCAAAAGCTGGGAAGGGCCTGGCTTCCAGCCCCAGTTTTTGTTCAATGTCCAGACCGGCATGGAGAGTTACAACAGCCAATCGACCACCGAGGACTGTTGTTATTCCGTCGGCTGGACGGACGGGACCACCTCCGGCAGCGTCGCCGGCTGGTCGGCGGATGCCGCTGGCACCTCGGACACCGGCTCACGCACCAACACGGCGCTGATGCAGTCCTACCAGACCACTTACGCCGACAAATTCACCGCCAGTTTTGACAGCTTTGACAGCGCCGGCTACAACCTCAATTACAGCCAGATTGCTACCGCAGGAACGCAGGGCGATCTGGGCTTTACCCTGGCCATTCAGTTCGAGTCCAGTTCTACCTTGCTGGTCGTTCAGGATGCCGCCCATGCCGTCTCTTCCGATGCCGTCAGCCTGAGCCAGGCCAGCGCCCTGACCGTGGCCGGTGCCTGGAATACCGTCAGCTCGGACAGTCCGGCCTTGAGCCAGGCCCATGCCCTCAGCGGCCTGAGCGACGGCGCCCACACCGTCAGCAGTGACAGCCCGGTGTTGAGTTACAGCAGCCTGCTGACCACGCAGGACGCCGCCCACGCCGTCAGTTCGGATAATGCCGATCTCACCCAAGCCAATGCCCTGACTGCGCAGGATGCGGATCATGCCGTCAGTTCAGACAGCCCGAACCTGACCCAAGTCAATGTCCTGGATGGGCTGAGCGATGGCCAGCATGCCGTGAGTTCGGATTCCCCGAACCTAACACAAGCCAATACCCTGGCCGGATTTGGCGACGGCTTGCACGCGGTCACCTCCGACACGCCTAACCTCACCCAGGCGAATGTTCTTGACGGTCTCAGCGACGGGGCTCACGCGGTCACTTCAGACGCATTGGACCTCACCCAGGCAAATACCCTGGCGGGGCTTGGCGATGGTGCTCACGCCGTCAGTTCTGATGAGGTGGTCCTATCCACTACCTCGCTGCTGGCGCTGTCGGACAGCGATCACTCCCTGACTTCGGACACTCCCGAGCCAAGCGTAGCTTTCACCCTCGCCGCTGATGATGCCGCCCATGCGCTCACATCGGACGCCCTCGACCTGATACAGGCACGCACGCTGACAGACCTCAGCGACGGGGCTCACGCGCTGACTTCTGATGGCGTTGCTCTGACGCAGGCCAATGTCATCACCGGGCTGGCTGATGGCGCCCACGACCTTTCTTCCGATACTGCCGACCTCGCCCAGGCCAGCACCCTAGCTGCGCAAGAGTCCACTCACGCCGTCAGCTCAGACAACGCCGATCTTGCTCAAGCCAGCACCCTGGCCGCGCAAGACGCCTCCCACGCTGTCAGCTCGGACAGCGCCGATCTCACCCAAGCCCACGCCCTGTCCGCTCAAGATGCCGCTCACGCGGTCAGCTCTGACGACTGCCTTCTCTCCACCGCCAGCGCCCTGAGCGTGGGCGATGGCCAGCACGCGGTAACATCCACCGTCGTCAGTCTGGTGCAGGCGCAGGTATTGGCCCCGCAAGATGCAGCCCATGGCGTGTCCTCGCTGGCCCCCGTGCTTAGCGTCGCCTTCACCCTGGCCCTCGCCGACGGCGCCCACTCGGTCACGTCCACCACGCCGGCCCCGTCCGTCGCCTTCACCCTGGCCCTCGCCGACGGCGCCCATGTGCTGTCATCCACCGTGCCGGGCCTGCTTCAGGCGGCCGTGCTGGCGGTGCAGGAGGGCCTGCACGGCGTGCTGTCGGATACCGCCACCCTGTCACAAGCCCACCTGCTGGCCGTCACCGATGCCGCCCATGGCGTGTCCTCGTTGTCGCCAGTCCTGAGCCAGGATCACCTGCTGGTACTGGCAGACTCGGCCCACGCCCTGACTTCGGACACGCTGGACCTGGCCCACGCCCACACGCTGCAAGTGGAGACCGCCCTGCATGCCGTCGGCGACGATGGCCCGCTGATGCTGACGCAAGCCCATAGCCTGACTGTCCTGGACGCCCGCCACGCCGTCAGCAGTGACGCCCCCACCCTGACCCAGGCATTTGTGCTGGTCACGGCGGAGGCTTGGCATTGGGTCACGAGCGGCGGTGCCGTGCTGGTCTCCGGCTTCCTCGCCGCCTGGGCTCGCGGCTGCAACACTTATCTGAGGGCGCACTGATGCTTAAGAACACCGCCGGCCAATCCATCGGCGCCCAAATGGTATCCGCCACCGATGGCAGCGCCTTCACCGGCGCCGTTACGGTGTACGTTACCGGCGATGCCGGTACCCAGGCGGCAGGCTCGGTCGGGGCTGGCGCCTGCACCCACGAGGGCAACGGCTACCACACTTATGCCCCGGCCCAGGCGGAAACCAACTTCGCCCTGATCGCCTTCACCTTCACCGGCACAGGCGCCATTCCCGCCACCGTGCAAGTCGAGACGGCCATCGCGCCCAGCGACCCCTGGGCCGCCGCCCTGCCGGGCGACTATGCCGAAGGCAGCGCCGGCTACCTGCTCGGCGATCTGCACGAGCGCCTGGAGGAACAAGTCGAAGAAGGCCCCGCCGTGGTCGTCCCCGCGCCCGCCGCTGGCCAAACTACCGCCTGGGCCATGTGCTACGACGAGGACGGCCTGCCGGAGCAGGATGTGGAAATCTTCATCCAGTGCGTCAGCGCCACCGGCACCGCCGCGGTCTTCGATGGCGCCACCGTCACCCTCAAGAGCGATGTCAACGGCCTGGCCGCCGGGCCTATCCCGCGCAGCGCCAGCCTCAAATTCACCGCCCGCCGTGGCGACGGCGGTAAGCGCGTGCGCTTCACCGGCGCCGATGCCGCCAGCCTGGCCCTGCCGGCCCTGGTGGGCACGCCATGACCAGGACCGAAACCCTCGCCCTTCAGCGCCGCCTCAATGAGATCGGCCTGAGCTACCAAATACTGGGTGAGAACCTAGAAGACGATGGCATCTACGGCAAGCGGACCCGCGAGGTCCACCGTGCCTGGCTGGATCAGGATGCCGAGGTGCCCACCATCACGCCGGAAGCCGCTAAGCCCTGGTGGCGCTCCCGCGCCATTATCGGCCTGCTGACGGTCGGCCTGGCCTGGGCGGCCGGCAAGGCAGGATGGCTGGTGGACGATGAACAGATTACTCAAATCCTGCTGGTTGTCATGGAAGCCGTCGGCCTGGCCGTCGCCACCTGGGGCACCGTCCGCCGCAAGGGGGCGATTGATCCTACTCTTGTGGCTCGCCTGCCTGGTGGGCGGGATGTGCGGCTGCCAGTGCTATCCCACCGCCAGCGCGAATCTAGCGCGGGGCGGGAGCCTGGGCCTTTCGGTTTCTGATTACCTCCTCGGCATTCGCTGCGACGAAAAAGTGAAATGACCAAACAGTTGACAGAGGCGGAAGTGGTGGCCCGCTACGGCCGGCCCAGCCAGCGCGGCGACTATCTGAGCCCCGTGGTCTTGCCATTCCCCTTGCGCGTCGCCTGGGCGCCGAAGACTCTGGTGCGCAGTTTGCGCTGCCATCACCTGGAGACGGGGCGCCTCGCGGCCATCTTCGCCGACATCCTGGCCCACTACGGACCGACCCGCATCCGCGAGCTGGGCATCGACCTGTTCGGCGGCTGTTTCTCCTACCGCCGCATGGCCCTGCACAACGCCTGGTCCCGCCATGCCTGGG
>JBFYTF010000010.1:0-14816 GCA_041300865.1 Anaerolineae bacterium | reverse complement strand
CCAATGTTCACACAAATGGGCAACTTCCAGAACTGGCATGGATTGAAGGCCTGCTGAACCGATGGAGGGCGCCCGACGGATCCAGCACCGCCCCGACCCTGGCCCCGCCCGCGAGGGCAGGTGCCAGGGTCGGGACGGTGCAGGGTCCGGGACACGCATCTTGCGCCACAGGTGAAAGCGGCCGTGCGCCCGATACGGGAACATCGGCTCCCCCGCCGGCCGGGGGCGCCGCCCCAGGCTTGACGAAAGTCCTGCCCTTTGGTATGATCCGGTGATGAACCAAGAAACCTACTCCGGCGCCGGGGAGCCACCGGGCAAAGACAGAACTGATAGCGGCGGGGCCTTTGAGCCTCACAAGGGGTCACCCTTCACCGGCAACTTCTGGGCCAACATGCCCATCCCGCAGGCCCACGTGGCTGCCCTGCTTCTGGGCGGAGCCCTCGAGGCTGTGGCGCGCAGACCCATCGGGCGGGATGCTCATGTCCGGCGTCTCGCCGGCCTGCTGCTCTTGCCGTCAGCGGTGGGGCTGATCGCCTGGGCGATGGCGGCAGCCGGGGATGTCCGGATCGACCGGCCAGAGGAGCTCGTGACCCGTGGGCCGTACACCTTCAGTCGGAACCCGATGTACCTGGGCTGGGCCCTGATCAGCCTGGGTATTTCGTTTCTGGTCAATTCGCGGTGGCTCCTGGCAGCGTCGGGTGCCGCGGCCCTTTTTCAGCATCTTCACGAGATTCCGCAGGAAGAGGCGAGCCTTCTGGCGCAGTTCGGTGCGGAATACGCCGGCTACCGGCAGCGTACTCGGCGCTATCTGTAGCGGGGTGGAGATGCCTTGTCGCACCGGTCCTGCGAATGACAGGCGGGACGCGTGAAAGGTGGGAGCAGTCAGATGCCAGACAGTATCGTCGTGAAAGGCGCACGCCTGCACAATCTGAAAAATGTCAGCCTGGAGATTCCCAAAAACAGGCTCGTCGTGTTCACCGGCGTGTCCGGCTCGGGCAAGTCCACCCTGGTGTTTGACACCCTGTACAAGGAAAGCCAGCGCCAGTACATGGAGTCCCTGGGCCTGGTGACCCACGCCTTGAGCCGGCCCCCGGTGGATGCGATCAGCGGCCTGTCGCCGTCCGTGAGCGTCGACCAACACGCCACGAATCGCAGTCCGCGCTCGACGGTCGGCACTGTTACGGAAGTCTACACCTACCTGCGCGTGCTGTTCGCGCGGCTCGGGCACCGGCCCTGCCCGTCGTGCGGGCGCGACGTTCCGCCGCCTCACGACGTCGAGGGCGGCGAGCTGGATGATGAAGGGTCGGGCGAGTCGGGGGCGGCCGACCCGGACGACGACCTGGCAAACTTTCCCTGCCCCCACTGCGACAGCCCCATCCGAGTGCTGCGCATGGGCCACTTCTCGTTCAACAAGCCCGCCGGGGCATGCCCTACCTGTACCGGGCTGGGAGTCGTGCACGAGCCGAACGTCGATGCCATCGTCGACCCGGCCCGCTCCATCCTGGAGGGTGCTGTGCACGGCTGGGACACCTTCTTGACCCACCGCTATGCCACGGCCCTCGAGGCCGCCGGCAAACACTATGGCTTTCCCTTTGACCCTGCCCTGCCCACCGGTAAGCTGGGCGCCGTCCAGCGCGACCTGCTGCTCTATGGGGTGAACAGCCCCCAGTTTCAGCGCCACTTTCCGGGCGTCAAGGCACCGGAGACGGTAACCAAGGGCAACTTTGACGGGATCGTGACCAACCTCATGCGGCGGCATGCACAGCACGCCCAGGATGCCGGCTACCGCGAAAAAATGGAGCACCTCATGCGCCAGCGGCCTTGCCCGGAGTGCGAGGGGACCCGGCTGCGGGCATCAAGCCGCCAGGTCACCGTGGCGGGACGGGACATCGTGGACATCTCGCGCCGGTCACTTTCGAGCCTGGCCGCCTGGGTGGCAGGCCTGCGCCTCACCCTGTCCGGCGATGAATGGCTCATCGCCGAGCCCGTCGTCGCCGATCTGACGGAGCGCATCCGCCGCCTGGTGGACGTCGGGGTTGGCTACCTGACGCTGGAGCGCGCCTCGCCCAGCCTATCGCCCGGCGAGGCGCAGCGCCTACGGCTCGCGGCGCTGCTGGGATCGGACCTGACAGGCCTGCTCTATGTCCTCGACGAGCCGACCATCGGCCTGCATCCCCGCGACACGGCCCGCCTGATCCGAGTGCTAGCCCAGCTGCGCGACCTGGGCAACAGCGTGCTGGTCATCGAGCACGACCTGGAGGTACTCGCGGCGGCCGACCATCTCGTCGACATCGGGCCCGGCGGCGGCCGGGACGGCGGGCAGGTGGTGGTCGCCGGGCCGCCGTCGGCGGTGGCGGCCAGCGCCAGCTCGGTCACCGGTGGTTACTTGGCCGGCCGGCTGACCACGCCGGCCCCTACCCGGCGACGGGCCGGGAATGGACGGCAGCTCGTTATCCGCGGCGCCCGGGAGCACAATCTGAAGAACGTTACGCTGCGCCTGCCCCTGGGCCTGTTCCTGGCCGTGAGCGGCGTGTCGGGGTCGGGGAAGTCATCGCTGATGCTCGACATCCTGGACCGGGCGGCCCGGTCCCACTTTTACGGTGCGACCGACGAGGTAGGCGAGCACGACGCCATCGAGGGCTGGGAGCACCTGGACAAGGTGGTCACCATTGACCAGAGCGCCATTGGCCGCACGCCGCGCTCCAACGCCGCTACCTACTCGGATGCGTTCACGGCCATCCGCGGGGCCTTTGCCGCTACTCGCGAGGCCCGCGAGCGAGGGCTGACGGCACGGCATTTCTCATTCAACGTGCCGGGTGGCCGTTGTGAGCGCTGCGAGGGCGCCGGTGTGCTCACAGTGCAGATGCAGGTCTTGCCCGAGGCGCACGTGCGCTGCCCAGTCTGCCATGGCCGCCGCTTCAAGCGCGAAATCCTGGCCGTGCCCTACCGCGGCCACGACATCGCTCAGGTGCTCGACCTGACGATTGAAGAGGCGCTACCCCTGTTCCAAGACGTGCCGGCCGCCGCCGCGCGGCTGTCGGTCATGGTCGAAGCCGGGCTGGGGTACCTGCAGCTCGGGCAGGCAGCACCGGCCCTCTCGGGCGGCGAGGCACAGCGGGTCAAGCTGGCCAAGGAGCTCGGCCGCCGGGCCACAGGGCGGACGCTGTATCTTTTGGACGAGCCGACCACCGGGCTGCACCCGGCCGACACCGCCCGCCTGTTGGCCGTGCTGCAGCGCCTGGTCGATGGCGGCAACACCGTGGTCGTCATCGAGCATAACCTCGACGTCCTCGTCGCTGCCGACTGGCTCATCGACCTGGGGCCGGAGGGTGGCGACGCGGGTGGGCAGATCGTGGCTGAGGGCACGCCAGAGCAAGTTGCCCACGTGCCAGAGTCGGTCACCGGGACCTTTCTGCGGCAGCTGCTCCCTGCCGGCTGAGCCGGCGCGGGGGCATTGGGATCCGCGCAAAGCGTAGGGCCTGGAGCAACTTTAACGCCATGCCCCGGCCGGCGACGGTCCTCGTCACCGGCAGCCAGGCGGCCGTCGTCCGGCGCCGCGAGACGGAAGAGGACGTCTTGCGGCGCGATGTTCTGCCGGAGCATATCACGTAGGGGAGGAGCCAAGATGAGCACACCAACCATAGAGCAGATCCACCGCCATGCCTCGGTGCGCAAGTACAAACCCGACCCGGTGCCCCGCGATGTCGTCGAGACCATCGTTGGCGCCGGCCAGCGCGCCTCCACGTCGTCGAACCTGCAGGCTTACAGCGTCGTGGCCGTCACCGCTCCAGACCGGCGCGCAGCTCTCGCCGAGCTGTGCGGCGATCAGGAGGGCATCCGCCAGGCACCTGTATTCCTCGCCTGGTGCGCCGACCTGAACCGCCTGGACCGTGTCTGTGAGATGCGGGGCTACGAGCAGGTGGCGCGGCACGTCGAGAGCCTGGTCGTGGCCGTGGTCGACGCCGCCGTGGCCATGCAAAACGCGGCCCTGGCTGCCGAGTCCCTGGGGCTCGGCATGTGCTACATCGGCGCCATCCGCAACCACCCCGCCGAGGTCATCGAGCTCCTGGAGCTGCCACGCCTGGTCTTCCCCGTGTCAGGCATGACCCTGGGCTGGCCCGCGGCGCGGCCCAAGCCCAGGCCGCGGCTGCCGCTGGGGGCAGTGCTGCACTGGGAGAAGTATGACACCGGCGCTGAGGCGCAGGCCCTGCTGGCCTACGACCAGGCCATGGTCGCGACCGGCATCTATGACGGCCGGCAGGTGCCCATCCCCGGCGGCGAAGGGCAGATGGAGGACTATGGTTGGACGGAGCACTCGGCCCGCCGCGTCTCGCAACCCGTGCGCACCCACCTAAAGCGGGTGCTCGCCGCGCAGGGTTTTGCCTTGGAGTGAGCCGGCGCTACGGGTTGTTGCCCACGACCAGGGGCAGATATAAAGCGTAAAAGACGTCGACGTATTCCGCCTCCGTGTACGTGTCGGTGCCACCCGCCCCACTGACCGTCAGGCTCACGTCAAAGATACCCGGCGAGCTATAGGTATGGCTCGGGTTCGCGCAATCATTGCTCGTCCCCCCGTCGCCAAAGGACCACTGGCATGTGTCGAAATCTCCCGTGGATTGATTCGTAAACTGCACGAACAGGGGAGCTCTGCCGCTCGTCGGAGAAGCCGAGAAGGCTGCCGTGGCCGGTATGGGTGGGGTCTCTGCCCCGCGAAAGACGTTGTAGACGGCCTGCTGGTTTGCCGAGAAGAGCAGATGTAGGGCGTGCAGGCCATCGGGCGCGTCCCGGTTGCCCGGCGCTACATCGACGCCGCCGGCCCAGAGGATGTCGAAACCGGCGTTGTTGGGCTCGTACGTCGCGGACCAGCCCGAGCCAGCCTGTCGCCACTGGTGTTGCAGGACCGAATCGCGCCACAGCACGTGAACATCGCCATTCCAGGCGACCGCCATGCGCCCCAGATCGCCGGGGCGAGCGTCTCTCAAGCCCCACGTGCCGTTGCCGAGTCTCTCGGCGTAGCGGATGGTGTCGGTGAAGACCTCCTCGGGCAGCGGAACGTCCTGCCAGATGAGGTGCCCTACGCCATTGCCCGCAGCCTCCAACTGGAAGGGCTGCTGATCCACCTCGACAGCTCGGCTATCCACATCGATCATCAAGCCCAGGCCGCCGCCGTCCACCCTGCCGTAGACGAGATCGTACCGGGTGCATGTGGAGGGCTGGCAAGGATACTCCACTTCATCGAGCCAGGCCACGTGCACGCCGTCGTCAGGACCAACGGCAATGGCCGGGTAGGCAGCCGCGGTGTACGTAGTGGTCTCGGTGACCCACGGAGCGCCAGGCTGCTTGTAGCCGTAGACCAGGATAGCAGCCTGGCTGCCGATGGCGTGGATGGTGTTCTGGCTGTCAACCTCAAAGTCGCGAATGTTGATCGGGACGGTTTCGGTCAGCCAACTCCCGCCCATGGGAAGCCACAAATGCGTGTTCGAGTACCTGTCCATCACGTGCAGCGTGCCATCCGGGGCAACCCGGGCATTGACATCCTCCCTGCCGTAGGGCAGAATCTCCGGGTTCTGCCAATTGCCTCCGGGCAAGCGATAGGTGTGCACCGTGTACACGTCAGGATTGTGCGTCGTCCACAGGACGTGGACCGTGTCATCGATATTGATGAGCAGCGTCGGATCCCTCGTGGCTCCCGTCCCAGCGTCTGGGAGCATGACCGGCGCGGACCACGCGCCCTCCGTGGTGCGAAACGCGTACATGATGGTCCGGTCGCCAGGCGCGATGTCTTTGTAGAAGGACCAAATGGCGTGCACATTTCCGGCACTATCTTGGGCGACGTCGGGGTCGGCGATGACCACCTCCGGGTCCTCATAGATGGCGGCCGCCGTTTCCCAGGCCGGTTCCTGCACGAGCGCGGCGTTGGCAGACGACGCTTGCACCATAACCAGGGTGACAACGACACCGAGTGCCAGGGCAACAACACTTGCAGCTAGAAGCCTCATCTTTACTCCTTCACCTGTTTGCTGGCGCCTTCGGGCCTCTTGGCCCTAATCGACAGCCGTTTTTGCAATGCTCGTCGTGGGACCAGGTCTGCCCACATCCCGGGCGTCAAGTTGGGTGCGATCTTGGCCTGTTCGGCCTGCGGCCATTATGCCACAGCTCCACCTCGCGGAGCACCCTTTGCGGGGGCCAAGTCATGGAGTGCCGGCTTCGGCCGCCCTTGATCACCTGACCGTCGCGGGCTCGATGGCAGCCACCAGCAGCGGGGCCGTGTCCGTCCCCGCATAGTACGCGCCGAACCGCTCCGTCAGCTCCGTCTTGTCCGCGAGCAGGTCGG
The DNA here is from genome assembly GCA_041300865.1 of Anaerolineae bacterium. GTDB lineage: Bacteria > Chloroflexota > Anaerolineae > JAAYZQ01 > JAAYZQ01 > JAAYZQ01. The sequence continues at coordinate 8,482 of JBFYTF010000010.1, read as the reverse complement.
CCACGAACTGATAGGAAAGGGGCTCGTAAAGCAGCTCCGCGCTCAGCGTGAAGGGGCCGGTTGCTTCTCCGACCCCGACCTCGTACGTCACCAGGTCGCTGCCCCCCACAAAGTTGTCGTCGTTCGCCGCCTCGCCATAGACCCCGATGTCCGCCGGGAGTTCTGCCTTGTCCGCGCCGGCCGGCAGCAGGCGGTTGTCCTTCAGGTACATTGCCGCCCGCAACAGGGTGTAGGTCAGCTGTCCCTCGTTGTCGCCCATGATCGGCTCATAGATCTGCACCTGGTCGGGCTCGCTGATGAGATCGTAGTGCGGCTCGAACGAGGACGGATCGGAGTCTGCTGCATTGCCCGCGATGCTGCCGTCAGGGTTTCGCGCGCCCGATTCCCAGACGACCATGCCCGCTGCGTCGGCCACGGTCACGTGCAGCCAGGCGCGTCGCGAGGGAAAGCTCGTCGGAAACTTGTGGCCGGTCAGGGGGGCCACCTCGAGACGCGCCGTCAGGACCCCGTCCTCCAGCTCAACGCTCTCCAGCTTCAGCTTGGCCGTCCGCCCTTCGATCTGGTCGGTGACGCGTGCCATGGTGGTCTCGAAATGGGCGGCGTCCGCTGTGACCTCCAGCTCGTCACCCCAGCCGGCCAAGATGCGGAGTGCCAGCGCGTTGCCGCCCACGAACCAGTGCCGGAAGAAGGGCTGGCGCTCCCCGAGGCGGCCGGGCATCGTCGAGATGACCACGCCGCCCTTCGTCTGGGGCATGTGGCAGCTCTGGCAGGGCACGCCCTGGCCATAGCTGCTGTTCTGCCACTCGGTGTAGGGCGTCTGCTCCGGGAACTCGCCCAGCACGTTGCCCTGGGCGTCGACGTAGGGGGTGTACAGGTTATGGCAGGTCGCGCACAGCTCTGCTGCTCCCGTGTGGGCACCATGGAGCGGTACATAGCCGGTATGCATCTGCATCGGGCGGGCAAAGGGCTGCTCGTAGGGGCCAAAAGCCTGCCGGTCGGGTGGCTCGGTGCCGGTGTCGACGCTGTACCCCCCCGAAAAGCTGTCCATCGTGCCCAGTCCCACATCGCCGATCTGGTGGCAGAGCGTGCACGACACGCCCTCGATCCCCGGCTCGTGCAGTGGGTGGGCCGGGTCGAAGAAGCCGTCACCCTGCGCGGTCACTGGCTGGCCTGCCGCTTCGGCCTGCGTCTTGGCCATGGGCATGTGGCAGGTGATGCACTTTTTCTCGATCACCGCCTGCAGCTCAGGAAAGCGTGCCACCTCCGAGCTCACCTTCGCCTGCCAGACCGGGTCCTTGGCCGCATTAGCCATCATGGTCGAGCGCCAATCGGTCGTCAGCGACACGTCGGCTCCAGCCTGGTCCGTGAGCCCCTCATGGCACAGCGCACAAGTGCCCGGCCCGGAAAAGTCAGCCGTCTCAAAGGCGGACAGTACGGTGTTCTGGGCGGGGCTCGGGGTGGGCTGGCTATCCTCCGCGGGCCGGGACGGGACCGCCGTCGCCTGGGGGGTGGCCGCCGGCTCCGCGAGGGTCGCCACGGTAGGAGGGGGGATGGTCGCTGCCGGCGCCGCCGACTCGCGGCCACAGGCGGCCGGCACCGAGGCCAGCAAGGCGAACAAGAGGGGCAGGACGGCCGTTCTGATGGCGCTGCGCTGCATGGTTCATCTCCTCAATAGGATCTCGAGTGCATTCTACCCGATCCCGCGCCGGCGTGCAACCCGGACTGAAGCAGGATCCAGAGCAAGCCTTCGTTGATGAGAAGGCTGCGTTCTGACCTACTCGAGCTCGAGCTCGTCGTCGAGCAGATAGTGGCTGAACCAGGCCAGGTTCTGGTGCATGACGGCGTGGTTCTCGCGCGGCTTGGTGATGGGGTGGGCCATGCTTGGGAAAACGAACAGCTCGACCGGCACGCCCATCTCTTTCAGGCCACGGTACAGCTCCATGGCGTTGGATAGCGGCACCCGGCGATCCTCCGAGCCGTGTTGGATGAGCATCGGCGTGCGGGCCTCGGCCAGCCGGCTCATGGGAGCCGTCTGCACGTACCGCTCGCGCTCGCGAAAAGGCGAGCCAGAGAGATAGTCCACGGTAAAATCGGGGATGTCGTTGCTAATGTGGTACGTGTACCAATCCGACACACCCGCTCCGACGGAGCCCCCCGGAAAGCGCCTGAATGTAGCCCGGCAAAGGCCGAAATGTAGCCGCCCTGGGACCAGCCCATGCAGCCGACGCGCTCCGCGTCCACCCAGCCCAGTGCCGCCAGGTGGTCAATGGCGCTCTCCAGGTCCCACAGGTCGCCGATGCCCAGGTTGTTCACGTTCAGCTCGGCAAAGGCCTGGCCGCGCCCGATGGAGCCGCGGTAGTTGGGCTTCAGGACCAACACACCCTTGTTCACGAACTGCACCGACGGGTAGTAGCCACGCTCCTCGCCGCCCATCAAGATCTCTGCTGAGAACCACGATGGCCCACCGTGCACAACGAATACCAGTGGGTATCTGCGGGTGGGATCGAAATCCACCGGTTTCCGCAACACACCCTCGATCTCGGTCCCATCGCGGCTGGTCCAACGGATGGTCTCCACGGTGCCCAGTTCCCAGCCGTCGACGGCCTGGCCACAAGCGGTTAGCGGCCTTACCCGGTACTGCCCACCGTCGCCGGCCGGTTCAGCGAGATAGACCTCGGGGATGGTCGTGGCACTCGCGCCGATGAGAGCGATCTGCTCGGCCACCGCGGCGGCGTGGAAGCCGCATAGGACCGGCAGCGGAGACACACCTTGCAGGTCCAGGCGCGCGAACTGGCCGTCGCCGGCCAGGCGCACTGCCTGCGTGCGCGTGCCCTCGGGGCAGGCGGCGAATAGCCCGCTTGCCACCCAGTAGACTTCCAGCAGCTCCTGGTCGAGGGCAGCAGAGATGTTGCGCATCGCGCCCAGGAAAGCGTCCGGATCGGACGCGTCGAGAGCCGCCTGCGTGTCGATGAGCCATAGGTCCGTGCGCGTGTACATCTTGTCGTCGCGTTCCTGGTAGAGCACAGCCAGTTGACGACCATCAGGGGCAACGCAGGCCACCGACGCGGCGCGGGGCACGTGGAGGCGCGTGATGTCTCCCAGGTACGCCAGGTCTCGCTCGGCGGATGTGCCTTCGGTCACCTCCTCGCCGGTGCGCTCCTCCTTCTCCTCCCTCCTGGCCTTCTCGCGGCAAAGTTGCTCGGCCACCGCCGCCCGGGCGTCCAGGCGGATGCAGTACACGCGCGTGTCGCGGAAGAAGACCCAATCTTCCCGCTTCCAGGTGTTCACGTACAGCGCGTCGCCCGCCGGTGAAGGGACAACCTCGCGGATCGCCAGGCGCTCTGGCAGCAGGCGGCTTAGCTCAATCACCGGCGCCACCAGCTCCTTGGCCTCGTCTTCGGTCGCCGCTTTGACCTGGGCCTGGTACCGCCGCAGCTCCTCCAGGCCTACATAGTACAACGCCGAGGGGCTGTCTTCCTGCTCCACGCGGGTAAACTTGCCAAAGCGGCTGGCCCGGGGCTTGTTCTCGTCGCGCTCCGCGTCGCGCGCCCGGTAGAGCAGCCCGCCGGCAAAGGGCTTGAACCAGTCCACCCCGGTCTTGTGGTCAGTCACTGCCCATCCGTCACCCGTGAGGCCCTCGTAGACGAACACCTGGGCCTTCCCGTCCTCGCCACGCTCCTGCTTGAGCAAGCCCAAGCTGTCATCATCGAGCCACTCTATCTGAAGGGCACTGCCCGTCCGGTTGAGGGGGTAAGTCGTCCCGCTCGCCACGTCGTGGACGTGGCAGACATTCTCGTAGCGGTTCTCCTTCCAGTAGGTGGTGCGGATGGTCATGGCAATGCGGCGCCCGCCAGGCGACACCTTCACGGCCACGGGGGTTTCCAACATGACCATGTCCCGCAGGCTCGGGCGATAGGGCACGCCGCTTTTCGACGGTGCCTCAGCAACAGACGCTGTCATGGAAGTGTGCTCCTTCCCGGTCTTGGACCGTGCCGGCTCAGCACGGTCAGGTTGGCATCTCACCGCAGCCGCAATGGCGCTACGCAATGGATGTGACCTTTTCCACGGCTGGCTTACTTGCTGTTGGCTGGTCTTGTTTGCGAATCTGCCTCTCACAGGCAACGAGGCAGGCGATTAGGACTGTGCGGCAGGCCACAGCCCCACCGACAGGCGATGACTTGCGCCGCGTGGCCGAATTGTACTCTGGTTTGGGGGTTTAGGCAAAGTAACCGCGTCGCGGAAAAGTTGCCTGCCCATTATTAATGGAATCTTAATGGCCCAATCCCACTCTACGGGTGTATACTGGCGTGAGCGTTTTCTTTCCCCACCGAAGGGCGGCACGTGGGCAGTGGCAGGCCCGGCAGTTGGTCTGGTGGCTTGCACGCCCCGAGGTCTCGGCCCGGTGCGCGGCGAGCGGTGGCGAGGGGCGGACCCTCGCCCGGGGAGGAACCATGAGAAGCATTGTCCTATCGAAGAGCAGCCTGCGGAGCACATTGGCCCGGATGAGCACCCACGCCCCCTTGATCGCGTTTGTGCTGTTCGTGCTAATGGCCGGTAGCAACGCCGTCGCCGTGCGCTTCAGCAACCTGGAGTTGCCGCCATTCTGGGGCGCTGCCTCCCGCTTTGCGTTGGCGGCACTTCTTTTCTGGGGCGTCGTCTTGGTCCAGCGAATTGCCCTGCCCCGGGGCCGGGCGCTGCTGGGTATCCTGCTGTACGGTGGCGTTGGCATCGGTCTCAGCTATGCGCTCATTTACTGGGCCCTGGTTCGCGTCGAGGCGGGCATGGCCGGCATTTTTCTGGGCCTGGTGCCGCTCGCGACCGTCTTTTTGGCAGCCGCGCACGGGCTCGAAGAGCTGAGCGCCCGGAAGGTGCTCGGTGCGCTGGTTGCGGTTGGTGGCATTGCCATCATCGCCGGTGGCGGGCTGGGCGCGGGGCTGACAATCCCTGTGATCCTGGCCCTGGTGGCGGTTCCCCTTGTCATGGCGGAGGGCACCGTCATCTTCAAGCTCTTCCCGCCCGCGAGCCCGGCGGCCACGAACGCCATCGCCCTCTCTGTAGGCACCTTGGTGCTGGCCGGCCTCTCGCTGTTGGTCGGTGAGAAGTGGAGCCTTCCGGCAGGGGCCGCCACCTGGGCCGCCTTCGGCTACCTGGTCGTCCTCGGCACGATGCTGGTATTCTACCTGTGGCTCTTTGTCCTGGCCCGCTGGCCGGCCACCAAGACCACCTACGCCTTTATCTTCTTGCCCCTGGTGGGCGTGGTCATGAGCGTGTTGCTGACGGGCGAAGTCATCACGCCCTCGTTTGTCCTGGGCGCAGCGGTGGCGCTGCTGGGGGTCTGGCTGGGTGCGCTGCGCCCTGTCCCACGCGCGTCCGCTGCGCAGCCCGCGCCTGCCCCGGAGCTCGCGCCATGCTCAGACAACGTCGCGGCGACCGCAGACTGCTAAGGGCACAGGCGAGGCGGGCCCGCACTTGGTTACGCCCACCGCCCGTGCGCGCTCACTTCCCCCGTGCCGGTCCACGGCCGGCACCCGGTGACTGGGGATGTCATTAGATCAACCCCACGTGTGCGTCAAGATCCCTGTCGCTGGTACTGCGGGTCTAGACAGCCTAAGCCCCAAGACGTAGCACAAGATCGAACCTGTGCCGCTTGTCAGCCCATAACTTTCCGCGTCACGTACCGTCTACAAGGTTAGTGCTTGGTTAAGAAGAAAGTAAGTATTTCCTTAACCTTGTCTTGGCGGTAGCAGGCCACCGTCCGGGCAGAAGGCCATGACGGGCCGCAAACGGCCACCAAACTCAAGGAGGGTGCATCATGAACAAGACGTTGACGACGATTACACTGGTTGGGTTGGCGTTGGTACTGCTTGCCGGATCCGGCGCGCGCATGACCCTGGCGCAGGAGCCGGTTCAGCCCCCAAACCACATCATCTCCTTCACCGGCACGATCAGCGAGGACGTCGACGAGGACGATGAGGGAATCTATGTCACCATCCAAATGACCAACAACCCATACATCTTTATGCGGGGTGACACGGAGTGGGTGGAAACGACCGACACGACCATCTATTACGTCTGGGAAGGGGATGTCCGGAAGCCGGCGACCTTTGCCGACTTGGAGGAGGGCCAGCTCGTCAGCATCAACGCCATTGTCAGCACGACCGCGATTACCGCCAGCCGGGTGGAGGTTGACAAGCCCCGCTACTAGGCCGCGGGCACCGGGGCAGTAATGCCTGCCTGACTGCCCGGACAAGCTCGCCCGTGTTCCAAACCCTGCGCCTTCCAGGAGCTAGCAACCTCCTGGAAGGTGTTTGATCTCCCCCAGGGCTGCGAGCCGGAAGCCCGCACCACGCTTGAGGTCGTTTCACCAGCAGCGAGTGCGGTACCGGCTCCGGGCAACGGTGGGATCCTTCTTCCCCACTGTGGAGGCGCGGTCTACGTTCAGTCCTGGCCCAACAGGATTACGTCGGCCAGCCGCAGGGTGTGCTGCTCCAGTTGCAGGCGAAGCTCCTCGCGCCCTTCGGCCCCGGGCGTCTCTAGCCAGCGCATGGCATAGGCCCAGTCCCGCGTGCGCCACTGAGATATGACGCGCGAGACGAACCACTCGTCCAGCGGGCCAAACACCTTGTCCACCAGGTCCATCCAGGGGGTGTGTCGCTCGAGCACCTGGTCCTGCACACTGTCCACAGTGCGCCCGATGATGTCATTGATGCGATCATGGTCAGCCTGGCGCTGCTGGCGCTGGTCAGGCGATAGCTGTGCCCATTCGAGCTCCAGCGTTTCGACCAGGGTGAGAACCAAGTCGTAGTTGATGTGGGCATTGACGCCGAGGAGCAGGTTCTGCACCGGCGCCGTCTCGGCTTGGCATGCAGCATCGAAAGCTCGCCGCCACACGGCCGGCATGTCGGGATCCTGCCGCGCGTCGGCCTCCAGCGCGTCAAAGTAGTAGCCGGCGAAGCGCTGTAGGACGGCACCCACCCAGACCCCGTCGTGAAACTCGCCGGCCTGGATGGCCTGTTGCACGTTGCTGGTCATGAGTTGGTAGCAGCTCAAGAAGACCATCCGCGGGTCGGCGGCTTGCTCCCAGGCCTGAAGCGTGGCCTGCATGCGGTCGAGGACGGATGAGTGAATCACGGTCGTTTCCCTTCCTGGCATTGTAGGTTGGAAGGCATGCATACCTTGCTGGCCCATATCATACCGCGAAAGCCACATCGTGTCAAGAAAGAAGGCTCCGGCCTGGAAGCAGACCCCAGGGGGAGCATTGTCGACACTGCGGGGCACGGCCACGTGCTTCGGCTACAGGCAAAGTCTGCTCACTCCTGAAGCTGCGCGAAATCAGATTGACAGGCTTGCGCCGTCGTGCTATACTCCCGCCTACTCGCCGCGGGAGAGGAAGCTGGAGAATGAATGAGTGCCTGGGCGATGGGGCATAGGAGTCCGAGTCACCTCGCGGGGCGGGCGCCGGCGCCCGTGCCGCTTCGCGGCCTGTTCGCCCTCATGATGCTCCTGCTCACGTGCCGCCACCCCACCGGGCCTGAGCCAATGCGGCCGGCAAAGCCGGACCAACCGGCACGGGCAGTCCCCGCCCGCGTGACGTCGCTGCCGGCCCGGTTGGTGCGACCTCGGTTGGCGCTCTCCTTCAGCCCCCTCCCCGCTGAAGTGATCAGTGAGTACCCGTGGCGGCATCTCAAAGAGAGGAGCAAACCATGAAAGTCGCAGTCTTGGGCGCCGGGATTATTGGGAGCACCCTGGCCCGCAAGTGGGCCCGGGCGGGCCACGAAGTGATGTTCGGTGTGCGCAATGTGGCCAACTCCGAAGTGCAGGCATTGGCACAAGAGCTGGGCGCAACCGTCAGCGCGCCGAGCAACGCAATTGCCTTTGGCGATGTGGTAGTGTTTGCTATCCCCGGCAAGGCGATGGACGATACCATCCAGACCCACGCAGAGGCTCTGAACGGCAAGATCGTCATCGACGCTGCCAACCGTATGGGCGGCGCCGTGATGAACAGCGCGGCGGCCTTTGCGGTCCACGCGCCGGCCGCCAAGGTGTACCGGGCCTTCAACAGCCTAGGATGGGAGAACTTTGAGAGTCCGCGGTTCGGAGATGTGCAGGCTGACCTGTTCTACTGTGGGCCGAGTGGCAATGCCGACGCCATCGTGGAGCAGTTGATCCGCGACGTCGGCCTGCGGCCGGTTCGCCTGGGTGACCTCAGCCAGGTGCATCTCGTTGATATGGTGGCGAGTCTCTGGTTTGCCCTGGCCTTGGGGCAGGGTATGGGACGTCACCTCGCCTTCAAGGTTCTGACGCGCTAAGCATGGATGTGCAATTTCCGCACGGCTGGACAGTTCGGTAACGGCGAACACTTAGCAATTCTGATTTTAGGGGAGTAGAGAGTCAGGCAGGTGAGCCGAGACATGGTCCCGGCAATCTGGGTGGCAGGTGATGCTGCTGCAAGCTGGCAAAGGAGTCGACGAAGGTCGCTGCC
>JBFYTF010000008.1:0-7352 GCA_041300865.1 Anaerolineae bacterium | reverse complement strand
ACGACACCCCGATCATCGACCAGTGGCATGCCACGTCTGTGCGCACCTATACCGCAGACGTCGATGTTTCGCAAGGCAACCACCGCATCAAGGTCGAGTACTTTGACCTCGAGCAGTATGCCGTCTGCAAGGTAAGGTGGGCACAGCGTTAGAGCCGAGCGCGTAGTGCCGGGGGCTGAGCGACTCTTTCGTCCACTGAGGAAGGGGCCACCCTGCGGCCGTGACTTTGGGCCAAGGAGGAAACCCAGATGCTAGTTCGCGACCGAATGTCAAAGCACCCTCTGACCATCTCGCAAGACGAGACGATCTCGCGGGCGCACAGCTACATGCAGGAGCAGAAGGTGCGACATCTGCCCGTGGTGGACAGGGCCGGGAAGATGGTCGGCGTGGTTACCGAAGACGACCTGCTGAAGGCCGAGCCTTCGGGCGTCACCCTGCTGAGTGTGTGGGAGCTCCACGCGCTGATGGACAAGATCAAGATCAAGGATGTGATGGTCCAAAAGGTCATCACCACCACCGAAGAAACCCCCATCGAAGAGGCCGCACACCTCCTGTTGGAGCACAAGATCGGCTGCCTGCCGGTCATGCGCGATGGCCGGCTGGTCGGCATCATCACCGAGAGCGACATCTTTCGCACGTTCATGGAGTTGTTTTCTGCCCGGCAAAAAGGGATCCGCCTCAGCATGGAGATCCCAGACAAAGAGGGCCAGCTGGCTGCGGTGGCCCAGGCCATCGCCAACCAGGGAGGCTACATTGCGGCTTGCGGCACCTTCATGGCCGAGGATCCCACCAAGTGGGGCTTGGTGCTCAAGGTGAGGAACGTGGAGCGCGACAGTCTCCTGGAGTCACTGTCCAAAATCGAAGGCCAGAGAATGCTGGACGTTCGCGAAGTCTAGCTCCTCGCGGGAACGAGACTGAGTGATCAGAACTCTGCCAGGCCGCCCGCGGCCTGGCAGAGTCTCTATTTCCAGTAAAAGACCCACTCCTCGCTCCACCCACTGATTGGAGCGTACTCGTCGCTGCCGCCGGCCCCCAAGCGTTTGCGCACCAGGCGCACACTCCACGAGTACTTGCGCTGCGACTCCTGATCCGCCTGTCCGTAGAGCATCGGGCTGACGAACCACGACGGCCGCTGCACGTAAACCGGCACCGACACCGGGCTCCCCCCTGAAACGTAGCGGACCGCAACCTCAAAGTACTCATCGGATGTGAGGCGGTGGTCACTCTGCCAGGTGAGCTCGATACTCGCATTCTCGCCGTCGTACACGTCGCGGTTCCGGGGCATCAAGAGCTCGGGAGCTGCTAGGTTGGGCGCTGGAGTAGCAGTAGCGGCAGGCGGCACCAGGGTAGGCGTCACGGGGGTCCATGTCGGCCAGACTCGAGTAGAAGTGGGCGTGATCGTGGGCGTCGACGTGGACGTAGGTGTACTCGTCGGCGTGGGGGTCAAGGTCGGCGACGGCGTGATGGTCGGCGTCGGCGTGGGGGTAGGTGTATTCGTCGGCGTGGGTGTGACAGATGGCGTCAGCGACGGTGTCAGGGTGGGCACGTGGACAAACACCGGCATGTCTTCGGCGGCCGCCTGCACGGTGCTTACCGCAACGTCACGCTCAAAGCCGGTCAGGCCACGGTAAACCGGTGGACCGATGACCAGGCAGAGGACCACGACGGCAACGATCCCGGCGCCCACGAGCAAAGGCCGCAGCCAATCGCTCTGCAGCTTTTCTCCACAGTGTGGGCATACCTCGAGACCCTGGCGTGCCATGGATCCGCAACGGCGGCAGCGCACCAGCATAGGTCGGCGCTGAGGCTTGCCGCAGTGAGGGCAGACTCTTTGCGCCTCGACTAGCTCCGTCCCGCAACGGCTACATTTCTTCAACGGACTTCCTCGTCGTCAAGTGAATGAGTGCGACCCGGCTCAGGCCGCCCGGGAGAGGCCGTGGCCTGAGCCGGGGAAACCAAGTTCGAGTTCGGTTTAGAAGAAACTACCCCAGTCCACGCTCGGGACGGGGTTGATTACATCCTGCCAGGTGATGAACAGCATCAAGGCCACCAACAGAATCATGCCAATAAGGTGGACAAGACCCTCCTTCGAGGGATCGACGCGCTTGCCGCGCACAGCTTCCACTAGGACGAACAGTATGCGGCCGCCATCCAGGGCGGGCAGGGGCAGAAGGTTCGTGACGGCCAGGGCCACGCTCAGGCTACCCATCATCTGCATCACAGGGAACCACCAGCCGGTATCGAGAGAGTACTGCACGGCATCGCCCACCAGCTGGCCCACGCCTACCGGACCCACGGGGCGGGCCATTTCGGCGGGGATGAGGCCCTGTACGAGCTGCACTGGCACCGTAAAGATAAAGCCGGTGAGCGTCACCGTCTGTTTCAGACCTAGCCAGATCGCTTCGTACCAGGCGTAGCTCTTGATGGTCGTGCGCGGGCTGAGTCCGATGCCCATCGGACCCTCTTCGGGCGGCGGATCGGCCCGGGGTACCACCTCTACCTCCATCAGCTCGTCGTCGCGCTCGACGGCCAGCAGCACCGGCTCACCCAGGTGTTCGCGGGTGTAGGCTTGCAGCGTCTCGATGTCCAGGATCTCGGTCTCGTCGGCCCGGAGGATGACGTCGCCCTCCTGGAGGCCGGCGGCTTCGGCCGGGGAGTTCGGAGCCACAAAGCTGACCATGGCGTTCTCAGGCTCGGCGACGGCGGGTGCGCCCACCGCAAATGCCAGGGCAAAAAAGACGGCTGCAGCCAGCAAGTTCATCCCGCCGCCCGCCGCCAGAACGATAATCCGGGGCAGCTTGCCCTTGCTGGCCAGGCTCCCCGGAGAGCTAGGATCCTCCTCGCCCAACATCTTGGCAAAGCCCCCAAAGGGGATGGCGTTCAGAGAAAAGAGGGTGCCGGGATCCACCAGCTCGACCCGGCCTGTGCGGGCCAGCTCGACGCCGGCCTCTACGTTCTCGATCCGGCTCAGGTTCGTGCGCCCTTTGGCGTCCGTGCTCGTCTCATAGGTCACCAGCGACCCTGATTCTAGCTCTTCGGGCAAGCGAAAGTCGCGTGGAACGACGATCTGCTGGCCATCGATGACAACCTTGCCCCTGGTGTGCCAGAAGGAGAGCAGTCGAGGCGGATAGCCAAAGCCGAACTCCTCGACCACCACCCCAAACCGCTTTGCAGCCAGGTAGTGTCCTAGCTCGTGGACAAAAACCAGGATGCTCAGCGCTATGAGAAGCGAAACGATTATCAACAGCATGTGGGTTTAACCTTTTCCTAGCCTGACCTCACCTCATGCCAGGCCATCTGGATCTTTTCCAACTGCTCTTCGCCGACCGCGTCGGGGTTGTCCTCAAAGCCGGGCAGCTGGAGGATCATTTTGAAGAGCTTGGTCATGGTCAAGTCCAGCGGCTCGGCTTCCGGGTAGGCAGTATTCAGGACCCGGACCATTCGAGCAAAATCGGACCAGTGCAACGGATGGTGGGTCTCGGGCGACTCCACGGGCTTGATCACATCCTCGGCCAGCAGCTCGGCGGCCTTTTCCAGCTGACCGTGGCGCCGGTAGTAGTCGGCCAGGGTGGCCCGCAGGGCTTCGGCAGCCAGCACCGAGCAGTGCATCTTGACCGGTGGCAGCCCGTCCAGGGCTTCCGCGATGGCGCGGTTCGAGACTTCCAGGGCCTCGTCGATGGTTTTGCCTTTGATCATCTCCGTTGCCATGGAGCTGGTAGCGATGGCGGCACCACAGCCAAAGGTGCGGAACTTGATGTCCGAGATGACCTCGCCTTCGATCTTGATGGACATTTCCATCAGATCGCCACAGACCGGATTCCCGGTTCGCCCCACGCCATCGGCATCTTCGATGATGCCCACGTTGCGTGGGTTCATAAAATGATCCATTACTGCATCACTATACTGCATCGAGAGTCCTCCCGCGATGGATTCAAAACAGATAATGATCCACCAGGCGCACGCCCTGCCCTGGCCCACTGACGACAACCTCGGCGACACCCAGCTGGCGGAGCCGTTCCCGTACTTCGGCGGCCCGTGCCGCTGGGCAGAGGCAGTGGACGTTGGGGCCGGCGTCCATAGTGAAATAGACCTCTAACCCCTCGCGCCGCCAGGCTTGCACTGCCTTGAGTACCGCAATGGTACCTGCCTCCCAGTAAATGAGGGACGGCTGCGAAGTCAACATCACACCGTGCATCGCCATGGCATCGGCCTCAGCCGCCGGCCCTAACACTCCCAGGCTACGCTCGCGAATGCCCTGCTGCACTGCCTCCAGCCAACCGGCCACCGCTGCCAGGCGGGCGGCATAGAACGGGCTGCCGGGCGCTACGCTGTGCCCGTCGTGCGAGCCGACGGGCTTGTGCTCGCGGCTGACGATGGCGACTACGTCCGTCAAACTCCAGTGCTCAGGCGGCGCTATCTGCCTGGCAAAGGATCTCTCGTCGTCCTCTCCCTCCCAAAGGCAGTAACCACCGGGTACCGAACGACAAGCCGAGCCCGAGCCCAGGCGGGCCAGCCGCGACAGGTCAGCCTCGCCCAGTTGCAGGCCGGCTGCCCGCGTGGCGGCCAGGGATAGTGCGGCGAAACCCGACGCTGAGGAGGCCAACCCGGTACCTGCCGGAAAGTCGTTTCGACTGGCGACCCACGCCCTGCGGTCCATGCCGGCCAGGGCACGTACCCGATCCAGGTGAGCCAGCACCCGGGCCAGGGCGGCGCCGCCCATCGGCCGTCCGTCGACTGTCACCAGGTCGGCCGGCAGATCTCGACGAAACTCGACTGTGGTGACCGTCGTCAGCGCCGCCAGGTTCATGGAAAGCGAGGGGTTGGCCGGAAGATTCAAATCCTCATCGGTCTTGCCCCAGTATTTGACGAAGGCTATGTTCGGGTTCGCGACCGCCGTCGCTTTTTCCATCAACCGGTGCCGCCTCCGGCGCACTTGGCTATCATAGCACCTTTTCGGCAAACCGGCAAGTCAGCTTGATTACTTTCCGATCCGCTTGGCCCCCACAGCCTGGTCTTAACGCCACGCGATCGTCGTGCCTCCCGCCTCTTCAGGCTGGAGCAGGGCGTTTCGCAGGGCCCCCGGCCGCTCACCGGAGAGGATCACGGCCTGCATGCCCGGCAGCCGGCGCAGCAGGGCGACGACGCCTTCGACCTTGGCTGCCATGCCCCCGGTAACGTCCGCGGCATGCGAGCCCCCTAGCGCCAGGCGGACGGCCGGCCAGTTGTCGGGCCCGATGCGGGCAATGGAGCGCGCCCCTGGCTCGCGAAGCGGATCGGCTTCGAACACGCCGTCCACCGCGCCCACCAGGATCAGGCGTGCCGGCGTGAGCCCGGCGGCCAGCACCGACAGGATCTGCTCTGTGGAGATGATAGTCGCCCCCTGGACCTCGTCGAGGGCGACATCGCCGTACACCAGGGGCACCAACCCCTGGGCCAGGGCTTCGTGCACTGGCCACGCTGCTAGCGACAGCAGCTCGCCTGCCCGGCAGCGTGCCGAGGCCGAGGGCTGCAGTGACCAAACGGGTACCCCCGCAGCCAGAAAGAGGTCGCTGACCAGGCGGTTGAGCCGGGCTGCAGCGGCGGCGACGTGGGCAAAGCCCTGCCAGCCTGTGGCGTCGTGAACGCCGCGGTGCGTCCCATAGCGCGCGGCCAGGGCGTGGCCGAAGGAGCCGCTGCCGTGGCCGAGCACCAACCGCAGCCCCGGCCGGACTGCACGGGCGTCAGCCACCTCCTCCGCCAGGCGGCGCACGATCTCGGGGCGGGGTGTCTCCGCTCGCGTCTTGTCCGTGATGACCGACCCACCAAGCTTGACCATGATGGGGAGCTCCGGCTGGTTTACCAATTAAGCACCAGCCTGTCGCCGTCTACCCGCACGCGGTCACCGGTCCTGATCAAGCTGCAGTCTACCTGGTCCATCATGGGGATGCCGGCAATGATCGCCCCTACGGCCACAATGGCCTCGCTTTCGACATTGACAATGGCGGCTGGGGCGGTGCCGGCCCGCGCCATCCAATAGAGAGTGAAGGATCCAACGGTGCTGCCTTTGCCCGTCGGAAAGACGAGCACCCGGCCGGCGACTGACTGTCCCTCCAGGCTGTGGCCCGGCTCGACGACGACGCCGGTCTCTGGGTCGACGCCGCCCAGGAAGCCGATGGGCTCGGGCGACACCAGGGCCAGGCCCTCAGCCATGCCCGCCTTGATGACCCTGCCCCTTAGCTCCATCTGGCCTCCGGCTGCCTCGTCGTGGGCCACCTGCCTGTCAGCGCCGCTTCGAGGCACTGTTCCATGGGCCCGAACCGCACCAACAGCTTGCTGTGCGAGGGAGCGTAGAAGGCCATCTTGGCCGAGTTCGTGGCCAGGCTGCGGAATCCGAGGCCGGCCACCGGGGCGACCACCATGCACGTGTCGGCCACCACGCGCCCGCCGGCGGCCTCTATACGCGCTACCAGGCCTCTCTGCACTGCCGCCTGGCGGGTGGTGCGCGCCGTCGTAATCCACAGCGCCGTCGTCAACCGGCGGCCGTCCAGTATCCCGGCGACGGCCTCAATCTCGCCCAGCGAGGCGTGGGGGCAGCCCAGGCTGACCAGGTCAATGTTTTCCGCCGGCCCGTTGAGGGCGCGGTAGGCAGGTGCCAGGCTGTCGATCACCAGCTCTCGGGCGCCTGGCGCTGTCGCCACGCCGCCCTGCGCCTCGGGTGTCACGCCCTCGACGTGAACAAGGGCCACGGCGCCGCTGGCCGCCATCGCCGCGCCCATGGCTCGCAGAGGAAAAGGCTGCCACTCCGCGCCTACGCCACGAAAGAAGGGGATGCCATTCCCAACTTGGCGACCGACCAGGAAACCCAGGGCTCCCAGGTCGGCCTCGGAGCGGATGGGGCAGCGGACATCGACGATGGCCGTGGCCCGTCGCCCGTCGTCGAGGTGCAGTCCATAGCGTGCTGTGCGACCGGTGATGGCCGCAGCCAGGGCACTGGGACCCCCCTCGCGGTTCGTCCGGGCACCGAGGACCGAGTTGGCGTAACTCACCGCCGAGGACTCGGCCCAGGCCAGGTGCTCACCGCGCCGCGGTGGGCGGCCGGCCAGGTAGGGAGCGCAGGTTGCGGCCGGCTCCACGCCTAGGGCCACGTAGGCCTCCACGACGGCCACTTGCCGCCGGGCAAACTCCTCGGGGAAGCCGAGCTCCCGCCAGGCTAGCAGGTCCATGCCGGCCGGGTTGAGCGTCGCCGGCACGCGTGCCCGGGCGCCCTGACCGGCCCACTCCTGGAGGAACTGCACGCCGGCCTCGCCCAGGTTCTTGTAACTGACGCCCGAAACCTGGACGCTGCCCACGTGCACCAGGTCGGCCGCACCATA
>JBFYTF010000223.1:0-2842 GCA_041300865.1 Anaerolineae bacterium | reverse complement strand
CGAGCTTGCCCTCGGCGCACACCCAGTGGACCGGGTAACCGGCGGCCGCCGTCTCCAGGGCCGCGGTCATGCCGGTGACTTGGCCGCCAAGGGCTGGAAACGAGTGACGCTGCGCCTGCCGATCCCGTATCCTTGGGCGTGTGTAACTGGGTTGGAGGGTACGAATTGACCGCAATCTCCATAGATGCTCGGGTGTCTCCGGGCCACCGCCTGCCGCACACCCTGCCCCAGCACTTCCCGGCTAGCCCTGCAAAGGTCGCTATCGAGTCTGCAAGATGATTCCAGATTTCCCCTGGCCGCTTGGCTGCTATGATTCGGCTCAGTCAGCCCCATCGGGGCAGCCCGGCTGATCGCGGCGCTTCTCTCGTTCGAGCATCGTCACCGACCCGTAAACAAAGTATCGATCCATGCCGAGCGCTGACCAACTCAAGGCCCTACTCAAGTCCCATGCGGAGGGGGACGACGACCGCTTCTACTCGGTCGCCATGCAGGTCGCGGCCCACGAGGCACGGGCCGGCCATGGCAAGCTCGCGATCGAGTTGCGCTCACTTATCGACGATGCCAAGGCACGGCGAGCGGCCAGCCAACCCGAGACTGGTTCTGACCACGGCCCGACCCCCATTAGCAAGCCGCGTGGGCCGCTCGCCGAACTGTTATCTGTGGCCTACCCGAAGGCAAGGCTCGCCTCCATGGTGCTAAACGAGCCGCTCGCCGCCCAGCTCCAACGGATCATCAAGGAGCAGCGCCACTTCGCGATGATCCGCGACCATGGACTTACCCCCAGACGCAAGCTCCTACTGGTCGGCCCGCCGGGGACCGGTAAGACCTTGACCGCTGGTGTCCTCGCTGGAGAGCTTGGTATCCCCCTGTTTACGGTACGTCAGGACGCACTGATCTCCAAGTTTCTGGGTGAAACGGCGGCCAAGCTGCGCCAAGTGTTCAACGCCATGGCCGCCACCCGCGGTATCTATTTCTTCGATGAGTTCGACGCGCTCGGCTCCCAGCGCGGTTTGACCAACGATGTCGGGGAGGTTCGCCGAGTCCTCAATAGCTTCTTGGTGATGATCGAGCAGGACCAGTCCAACAGCATCATCATCGCGGCGACCAATCATCCGGAAATCCTGGACTATGCCCTGTTCCGGCGCTTCGATGACATGCTCCACTATGATTTGCCCGGTCAGGAGCAAATTAACGCACTGCTCTTGAACCGGCTCAACGGCTTGGCCGCTCGGGGGATCGATTGGAATACCCTGGCGCAGGCGGCGGAAGGACTGAGCTTCGCGGAGATTACCCGAGCGGCAGACGAGGCGATCAAGGATGCACTGATCCATGAGCGTAAAGCGATCACCCACGCCGACATCGCTGGCTTCATCAACGAGCGGCAGACCATCGCGAGCCGGCTGGCAAGGAACTAAACACGGAACAGTCGAGAAGGAAACATGACGGACTCGACCCGCGACCGACGCCCGCACCTGGTCCTGGCGAATACTGCCTCCACCGAGGCATTCCGGACACCGCCCCCGCGCATCAAACCCTCCAAGCCGCCCGAGCGCGACCGTGCGGCCCATGGCGGCAGTCTGCTGGCCCAACTGGCGGCCATCAAACCTGTCGCCGAGGGAGCCAAGGTGGAGCAAGAGCAAGCGGGGATGGACTCCGGTTTTGGGCTCACCATCAGCTTCACGGGATTCCCCGATGTGGCGCTTGCCTTCGAGAGCCTGGCTCGGGAGCGATCCGGCATCGAGCTACTGAACGTCCAGCAGGGTCAGGCCGAGACGGTCGCAACCGTCTTCGTGCCCGACGGTAAGCTGCTCCACTTTGAACGTCTGGTTCAGGACTACCTGGTTGAACACAAGGACCGCTCAGGCAATGTGCGCGACCACCATGCATTGATCAATACGATTCAAAGCATTCGCGCCGCCGCTATCAAGGAGCTATGGACCGACACGCCCGAAGCCTTCCCCCCCGATGAGGCCTTGGCCCTTTGGTGGGAGGTGTGGCTACCGATCCGCGACGAGCGGGAACAGACCGTCAGCAACTTCCGCCACTTGGCCGCGGGGCTTGATCTGTCCGTCGCCAAAGGCCAGGTCGACTTTCCCGAGAGAACGGTCTTGCTGGTCAGAGGCTCCGTCGGACAATTCAAGCGCTCGATCATGACCCTGAACAGTATCGCCGAACTACGCCGGGCCAAGGAAACCGCGGGGTTCTTCGACGAGATGGCGCCCCAAGCACAGCGCGAGTGGCTCGATGACCTTTTGAACCGAACGCAGTATTGCCAGCCGAGTGAGCAAGTGCCTGTCATCTGCGTGCTCGATACCGGCGTCAATCGCGGGCACCCATTGCTGTCGCATGCGCTCGCGGCGGAAGACCTGCATAGCGTGGAGCCCGGTTGGGGTACGGATGACACTGACGGGCATGGTACGGAGATGGCCGGGCTCGCACTATTCGGTGACCTGAGCGCCGCGCTGGAGTCCGCCTGGCCGGTTGTCATTGACCACCGAATCGAGTCGGTCAAGCTCTTGCCTCAGGGTGGCGGCAATGCCGGGGATAGCCTCCATCATGGGTATCTGACCAGCGAGGCGGTCGCTCGTCCTGAGGTCTCGGCGCCCTTTCGCCCACGGGTCTTCAGCATGGCGGTTACGGCCAAGGACGGGCGCGACCGCGGCCGCCCCTCGGCCTGGTCCGCCGCCATCGACCGACTGGCCGCGGACGCCGACGGCACCGGGCTCGTCCCGCGGCTCATCTGCGTGTCGGCGGGCAATGTTCAGGACCCCAATGATTGGCTCAAGTACCCGGATTCATCGGATTCCGACGGGATACACGATCCCGGACAGGCATGGAATGC
>JBFYTF010000679.1:0-5286 GCA_041300865.1 Anaerolineae bacterium | reverse complement strand
CTCGGGCCGGCGCCCACCGTGCACAGATGCGACACTTCCGGAGTTTCGCCGGCCCTTTCCGGTCACACTGGTGGCCTTACAGATGCTACGGTTCTCGCGCCTCCACGATGTCTGCGCAGCGCTTCAGTTGTTGCCCATCAAGGGTAACCAAACAATCGTCGAGTTGGCTCGCCAGGGCGGCGTATACCGCATCACAGCCACGGATCTGATAGTCCGCGGCGATGGCAGCCGCCCTCTCCGCCAGAGGCATGGTAACCGCGACCAACTGAACCACTCCCCCATGTTGCAGTTGTTGCACAACTCGGTGAGCGAGCGCCGGGTCTCCTGCCCCGCGACTGAGCGCGGCAGCTACTTCTGCCATCAGGATTACGGGCGCGATGATTGCTTGGCGTTCGCCCTTTGCTCGCTCCAACCAGGCCCAGCTCCGGGCATAGTCCTTTTCGTGGGCATTGATGAGCGCGACATAGACGCTGGCGTCGATGACTGCCATGGCTTACCTGCGCTGCTCGGCAACCAACTCTACGCCGCTCTTGTCGGACTTCCACGCCGCTGCGACCTCCCCGGCCAGGCTCCTCATTTCTGTCAAGGCTGAGTCGACCTGCTCCTCGCGCAGCCGGTCTCGTTCTTCTTCGGTCAGGGGACGCAGCATGGCCACCGGCTCTCCCCGCAGCGTGATAACGTATTCGACCAGCTCCTCAGACACCGCGCGTATCACGCGAGATGCCTGGTTCTTCAGCTCACGCACCCCTACAGTTTCGGGCATTCTCTTCCTCCGCAGAACATGTGGCTACCATGTGGCCACATTATAGCCGCAAGTGATCCGGCCGTCAATGTGAGCTACCCTATCTGTCTTCCCGGTCACACTTGTTGCCTCACAGTCTTTGGCACCCCGGGCAGATATAGCTCCCCGTGCTCCCCGTCCGTATCTTTGCCAAGGGCGTCCCGCACACCGGGCACGGGGACCCCTCTTCCCAGTGAAACAGGTAGGGGTCGTCCCAGCCGCCCTTCTGGCCCCTGCGGGCAGGTTCAGCTCGAACGGCGCGCTACCGGCGTCGCTCCGTCTCCGCTGCGCTCCGGGGACTGGCGTGCTGCCCTGCAGCACGTCGCGCAGCGCCTGCCATAGCGCTGCGACCTCGCCGTCGGTCAGCGCGCCGGGATCGGCCGCCATACGTGGATTTTCGCTTTCCACAGCGGCGTCTGGACTAGACTTTGCCGATGCCGGCGATGTGATCCTGCACTAGCATGAACGCCTTGACCGCGACCACTTCGCGGGTGCAGTTATCCGTGCTGGGATACACGAGCCTATGCCCCGCTGCTGAGAAGGTCATGCTTGAGGCTATCGTTCGGAAGCGACCGACGATAAGCAGAGCGTTGCTGATAGCACAGCTGCTGACCATCAGTACACGACTAGTCCTCGACAATCTTCCAAAACGAGTTCTTGCAGACGATCTTGCCGTCTCGAAACTCCAGGTGGTCGGTACCTCTGACCTGGACAGGCACACCGGACGGCGCGGTCCCGGTCAGTGTCCATTCCGAGAAGCCCATGTTGCCACTGACCCAGTGGCGGTCCTCACCGTAGTGAGCATCCGGGAGCCCGGCGAAGCGGGCGGCGCAGCCGGCACGTACCTGCTCCTTGCCAGCAAAGCGCGCACCCCATGGATGGGGCCCTCGGGGCGAGTCCATGGTGCAATCGTCGGCGAAGAATTCCATGATGCCGTCCAGATCGTGGCGATTGAAGGCCTCAAGGAACTTCTTCAGGGTTTCGACACTGGGCATCTGCTCATGCGGCATGTTTCCTCCCTCCTCTTCTAGCAACTGGATCATAAGCTCCGCTAGGGTCGCGTCCAGATCGCTGCCCTGGCCGCGCTCCCCACCCGCCTGTCACCTGAGCTCAAGCTCCTGGCACCCCGGGCAGACATAGCTCGCTGTGCTCCCCGTCTTGACTTTGACCACCACCGTCCCGCAGCGCGGGCAGGGATGCCCCTCCCGGTAGCCCACCTCGAAGCAGTTCCAGCTCCCTTTCTGACCCCTGTGGGCAGGTTCTGCTCGTAGGCCAAGCCCCCCTGGTCGATCCCTCTCCGCTGCGCTACGGGGACTGGCGTGCTGTCCTGCAGGTTCCGGCGCAGGGCCTGGTGCAGGGCTTCGACCTCTTTGTCCGTCAGCGTGTGGATCGGCCGCAGGGGATGGACGCGCGCCTTCCACAGCGGGTCCTGGATGTACACGTTGCCGATGCCCGCCACGCGCGACTGGTCCAGGAGAAAGGTCTTGATGGCGCCACGCCGCCCGGCCAGGAGTGCCCGAAAGTCGTCGAGGGACAGGTCCAGGAAGTGCGGGCCGAGCTTGCCGACCATCGGATGCTCCGCCGGATCGGCCGCATAATGCGCATACCCAAACCACCAGTAGCGGAGTTCACAATGGGCAAAGCCCCTTTGCCTTGACAGCTCGTCTATTGCTATAGCCCGGGCTCTGCTCTCTCCTGAGCTAGTCATCTCTTCCGCAGGGATACGTCCGCTTCGCTCAGTGCAGGTCTTGCGTGAACAGGACCATTCTGGTAGGCAGCAGAATGTCCCAAGGAGCCACGAGCATACAGCGTGTCGACAGGCTGGTAGGGCTCGCGATCTGAAACCTGGCAGCCATCTACTTGTGGAACAGCTCTTCCATCAGCGCCTGACGGGGAATGCCGAAATGCTCGGTAACATCGTTCAAGATGGCGCTCAACGTGCCGACCCGCAGCAAACTGTGGTGCGGGATGGTAACGTGGTGCTCTCCCTCCAACGAGGTGGTGAGGCGAATGTGACTGCCTGTCTGGCGCGTTACCTCGTAGCCATAGCGCCTGAGCAGAACAGCCAGATCCTCTCCCCCGAGGTCTCGCGGCAGCCTCACGCCGCAAAGACCTCTTCGCGCACGGCGTGCAGGCGGATCAGATCCGGTAGTTCCTCTTTTTCAAAGTGGCACTGCACAGCATCTCGAACAGCCTGAGCAAGTTCTTCCCAGGAGTCGGCTTCGGTAAAGATAGAGTGTCCCAAAGCACGAGCGACGTAGCCGCCCTCGGCTGCGTCTTCTACCAGAAACAGCACTTCCTTCGCCATTCATCCATCTCCTTCAGGCCTTGAACCCACATCCCATCACCTGGCTCGTCCTCGGGACATTATACCATTCTTGTTCGCGGAAGGCAATCCTCGAAAAGCCGGGGCTCGGGCGTATAGCTCGCCTCTCTTCACAAGTCTTGATGGGGCGCAGGGGGTGGAGCGTGCCTTCCACAGGGGGTCCTGGACGTAGACATTGCCGATGCCGACCACCCGCGACTGGTCGAGGAGAAAGGTCTTGATAGCACCACGGCGACCGGACTGCAGGGCGCGGAAGTCGTCGAGGGACAGGTCCATGAAGTGCGGCCCCAGCTTGCCTACCATCGGATGCTCAGCCGGGTCGCCGGCATAGTGGGCGAAACCAAACCACCAGTAGTGGAGTTCACAATGGACAGAACCGGTTTGCCTTGACGGCTCGCCTGGTGCTCCAGCTCGGGACCCGCTGGCTCTACGCGCCATGGGTTTGGACTCCTGCCCCGGCCTGGCCGAATACTCTCATCCGCCGGGCTTGTGTCCCGACAAGATGTTGAATGGCTCGCCATGGACAGACACGGGGCAGACAATCCGCGAGGGTCTCGTCCAGAACCGTCAGAAGCATCCAGGATTCTGCAAGCGCGGAGAAACCTATCAACTCTCCAGAGGAATGTCCTGCGGGTTGGCCACCAGCAGAACCTTGCCCGCGCTCATATTGCCCACATACAGATCGATCGCCTGTTGTACTGAGGACAAGGGCAGACGCCGGTGCACCACAGTTTGGAAGGTCGTGGCCAGCAGGCGTTGGACATTCCCAGCAGTCTGAAGCTGTTGCAGCACGCCTTTCTTTTCCAACCAATCGCTCAGGTAGAAACCGACAAGCCGCTTGTCTGCAAACACGAACTCTCGTGGATTGAGGGCGCAGTTTTCGCGCGACAGGAAGGCATACATGAGCACGGTGCTGCCGGCAGGTGCGGCCTCCAGGAGTTGGTTTGTGAGGCCTCCAGCTACAGCATCCAAAATCAGTGTTGCCTTCAATCGATGCATGAGCTCCCGCAGTTGAGGAATAAAGTCGGTTGCTCTGCTATCCAGGACATGTTCGCCGCCCAGCGAGTGGATCAGGTCCACCTGTTCTTTTCGATGCACGACGCAGATAATGGGCAGGCCATTCTGCCGGCATAGCCGCAGCAACATCCTTCCCAGGGCACTGGCTGCAGCTGTGCTCACGATTGCAGCATGTTTGCCGCGCTTGGCGATCTCGAGCAGCGCCAATGCGGTGAAAGGATTGACCACCATCGTCGCCCCTTGCTCAAGGCTGACATCAGACCGAAGTGGGATGCAGAGGCTGGCTCTTGTCACCATGTACTCAGCCCAGGTACCTCCACAGGTTGGCGTTGAAGCGCATGCCACACGCTTGCCCAACCGCAAGCGGGGGAGTAGGCCCGACCCACCGGCCACAACGGTTCCACTGCCCTCGATACCCGGGATCCAAGGCAGCGGCTTCTGAAACTTGTATGTGCCCAGCAGCGATGCCAGGTCACTAGGGTTGATGGGCGAGGCGGCCATGCGGACCAGCACTTCACCGGGCCCCGGTATTGGAACCGGACACTGTCGAACCGTTAGCGGCCCACCAACTACCTCGACATGAACTGCCTCCATGGTTCTGGGGATTGTTGCACCCATTGGAACCTCCTGATTGGTTGTCCCTCCACAGGGTTTCATCGCTGGCCATCACGGTTCCGCGGCGAACCGGATGAGTTCGTCGTTCCAGGCGGTCAAAGAAGGCCGGAACCAGCTTCTAGCCAGGCTGGTTTGGTGCCTCGAGCCGCTGGCACGCCGGGCAGATATAGCTCGCGGTGCTCCCGGTCTTGATCTTTTGCACCACCGTCCCGCAGCGCGGGCAGGGATGCCCCTCCCGATAGCCCACCTCGAAGCAGTTCCAGCCCCCTTTCTGACCCCTGTGGGCAGGTTCTGCTCGTAGGCAAAGCCCCCCTGGTCGATGCTGTCCTGCAGATTCTGGCGCAGGGCCTGGTACAGGGCATGGACCTCGTCGTCGCTCAACGTCTGGATGGAGCGCAGGGGGTAGATGCGCGCCTTCCACAGCGGGTCCTGGACGTAGACGTTGCCGATGCCTGCCACCCGCGACTGATCCAGGAGAAAGGTCTTGATGGCGCCCCGCCGTGCGGCCAGGAGCGCCCGGAAGTCGTCCAGCGACAGGTCCATGAAG
>JBFYTF010000666.1:0-10929 GCA_041300865.1 Anaerolineae bacterium | reverse complement strand
ACTCCCGCGCGCTGGGTGTCAAACTGCAAATCGGCCCCCTTGCTGGACACAAAGGTCTTGATCACGCGCCGGTCGATGTACTGGCCCGTCCACGTCACGACCAGCTCCTGTCCCTGGACTGCAGGCAAGTAGCCGGTCAGGAGGTCGTACTTGGTCTCTTTCGAGATTGTGGAGACGTCATCGTCGCCGCCAAAGGCCAGGTGCCCTCCCTGGTTGGCCTCGAGCTTGCGGACGATCTCCTCCGCCTCGATGCCTGGGTTTGGCGATGCCAGCTCTGCCAGAGCGTCTATCTCCCGTTGGATCCCGTCGACATCTGTCGTTGCGGAGAAGAACCAGCGCTGGCCGTCGTACAGCCGGACAAAGGCGGCAGTATAGCGCTTGTCCTTCAGCTCCTCGACTTCGCCCAGGTTGACAACGATCAGCGTCTCGAAAACGTCCTCAATCCTCACGTCTGTGTAGAGACCATCGGGCAACTCGTACATGTGTGTTTGCTCCTTTTGGTCCGGCATGCACGCCGGGTTCGACGCAGGCCCACTCGCCGCAGTTGCTCTCAACCGAGCGCTTTTTGCTCCCCACTCCGTGCCGTGAGCAGTGCTCGCCGGCGCCTGCCGGCGCGCTCCAGGACCTCGGCCACCCGCCGAGCGTCCGCCTCGGCAGAAGGGTGCCCGATCTCTTTCTCGTAAGCCACGAGCACGCCCATGAGCTCGGCCGCCTGCGACGGATCCGACTCTGCAAACAGCAGGCCGAGGTTCCATGAATGGTTCCCCTCCGCCCGCCGGTCGCCGATCTCCCGGGCGATGGCCAGCGCCTCCTCGAAGTACTGTATGGCCCGCCGGGCCTCGCCCAGGCCGGCGTGGGCCAGCCCCAGGTTGCCCAGGTATTTGCCCTCTGCCCGCCGGCCCGCCGTCCACTCCGGTGAGCCCTCCGTGGATGCTGCGCAAATCTCGCGGGCGATGGCCAGCGCCCGCTCGTGGCACTCGATGGCCCGCCGCGCCCTGCGCAGGTCAGCGTAGGCCAGTCCCAGGTTGGCCAGGTGGCTCGCTTCGGCACGCCGGTCGCCATTCTCCCGGTCGATGGCCAGCACCTCCACGTAGTAGTCGATGGCCCGCCGCGGCTCACCCAGATGCCTGTAGGCCAGTCCCAGGTTGGCCAGGTGCACCTGCTCGCTGCGCCGGCCCGCCGTCCACTCCGGTGAGCCCTCCGTGGATGCTGCGCAAATCTCGCGGCTGATGGCCAGTGCCCTCTCGTAGTGTTCGATGGCAGGCTGCACCTCCCTGAGGGCCGAGTAGGCGTTCCCCAGGCTGCCCAGGTGCGCCCCCTCCGCGCGCCGGCCCGCCGTCCACTCCGGTGAGCCCTCCGTGGATGCTGCGCAAATCTCGCGGCTGATGGCCAACGCCCCCTGGTAGTGCTCGATGGCCCGCCCCGCCTTCCCCAGGGCTCGGTACGCATTTCCGAGGTTGCCGAGGTCGGCCCCCTCGCTCAGGCGGTCTCCGATGTCGCGGGCGATGACCAGTCCCTTCTCGTAGCACTCGATTGCCTTCTCAGCCCGCCCGAGATCCGTGTATGCCAGGCCCAGGTTGGCCAGGTGGCTCGCCTCGCCCCGCCGGTCGCCGACCTCGCGGCTGATGGCCAGAGCCCCCTCGAAATACTCGATGGCCCGCCGCACTCTGCCCAGGGCCGCGTAGGCCAGCCCCAGGTTGCCCAGGGTGATCTCCTCATTGTGCCGGTCCCCGGTCTCGCGGCTGATGGTCAGCGCTTGGTCAAAGTACTTGATGGCCTGCTCCGCCTCGCCCTGCGTCGCGTAGGCCAGGCCCAGGCTGCCGAGGGTCATTTTCTCCGCGCTGGCGTCCCCGGTGTCCCGGGCGATGGCCAGCGCCTGCAGGTGGTACTCGATGGCCCGCTGCGACTCTCCGAGGGCAGCGTAGGCGTTCGCCAGGTTGCCCAGCTGCTTCGCCTCCCCCTGCCGGTCCCGGAGCTCGCGGGCGATGGCCATCGCCCCTTCGTAGTGCTCGATGGCCTGCCGCGCCTCGGCGAGGGCTACATAGGTGGTCCCCACGTTGTTCAGGTCCGCCGCCTCGCCGCGCCGGTCGCCTGTCTCGCGGCTGATGGTCAGCGCCTCCTGGAAGCACTCCAGGGCCCGCGGCGCCTGCCCCAGGTCGATATAGACATTGCCCAGGCCATCCAGGTTTGCCCTCTGCCCCCTCCGGTCCGCCGTCCACTCCGGTGAGCCCTCTGTAGATGCTGCACAAAGCTGGCGGGAAATTGCCAGCGCCTGCTCAAAGAGCTCGGTAGCCCGCGGCGCTTTTCCCAGGACATAGCTGGCATTTCCCAGCCTGTTCAGGTGGCTCCCCTCCGCGCGCCGGTCCGCCGTCCACTCCGGTGAGCCCTCCGTGGATGCTGCGCACATCTCGCGGCCAATGGCCAGCGCCTGCTCAAAGAACTCGGTAGCCCGCGGCGCTTTTCCCAGGATATAGCTGGCATGTCCCAGCCTGTTCAGGTGGCTCCCCTCCGCGCGCCGATCCGCCGTCCACTCCGGTGAGCCCTCGGTGGATGCTGCGCGAAGCTGGCGGGAAATGGCCAGCGCTTGGTCGTAGCACTGGATGGCCCTGCGTGCCTCCCGCAGGTCGAGGTAGGCATTCCCCAGGCTTGCCAGGCGGTTGCCCTCCGCCCGCCGGCCCGCCCTCCACTCCGGTGAGCCCTGCGTGGATGCTGCGCAAATCTCGCGGCTGACGACCAGCGCCTCCTCGAGGTACTCGATGGCCCGCTGGGGCTCCCCCACAGCCCAGAGGGCGTTCGCCAGCGTACTCAGGCGGTTCTCCGCCGCTTGCCGGTCGCCAATTTCGCGGCTGATGGCCAGCGCCTCCTCGTAGCACTCGACGGCCTGGCGCGCCTCTCCCAGGTCCACGTAGGCATTTCCCAGGTTCGCCAGGTGGCTCCCCTCAGCTCGCCGGTCCCCGATCTGCTGCACCACGGCCAGCGCCTCCTCGTGGTACTCGATGGCCCGTCCCGCCTCCCCCAGCTGCAGGTACGCCAGCCCCAGGTTGCCCAGGCGATTGCCCTCCCCTATCCGGTCCCCAATCTCGCGGGCGATAGCCAACGCTTGGTCGTAATACTCGATGGCCTGCCGTGCCTCCCCGAGGGCGGCGTAGGCGTTCCCCAGGTTGCCGAGGTGGATTCCCTCATTGCGCCGGTCGCCGAGCTCCCGGCTGATGTCCAGCGCCTCCTGGTAGTAGCACAGGGCCTGTCGCGCTTCCTCCAGGTTTCGGTAGGCGTTCCCCAGATTGCCAACGTTCAGCCCTTCAGCCCGCCGGTCGCCGATGTCACGGGCGATGACCAGCGCCTGTGCGTAGCATTCGATGGCCCGCCGCGCCTCCCCCAGGGCCAGGTAGGCGTTTCCCAGGTTACCCAGACGGTTCCCTTCCCCCCGCCGGTCGCCTATCTCACGGGCAATGGCGAGGGCTTGCTCGTAGTGCTCAATGGCCTGCCGTGCCCTGCCCAAGGCGGCGTGGGCGTTCCCCAGGCTGCCCAGGCTGTTGCCCTCCGCCCGCCGGCCCGCCGTCCATTGCGGTGAGCCCGCGGTGGATGCTTCGCAAATCTCACGGCTGATTGCCAGCGCCTGCTCATAATACTCGATCGCCCGCCGCTTCTCGCCGAGGTCAGCGTAGGCCAGCCCAAGGTTGCCCATATGGCGCCCCTCCGCTGCCCGGTTGCCGAGGCGTTGCGCTGCTTGCGCAGCCACCGCCAGCCACTCGATCCGCTCCGGCGGGCCCAACCGCAGAGACAGGCAGTAGACACTCGCGTCTGGATAGGCGCTGCACAGCCGGGCCGCCTCGTCGTTTTCCTGCCAATGCGCCGCCGCCCACGCCTGACCCGCTCGGATGTGGGGCCACTCCAGGTCGAACAGCCCGAGCCCGCGGCCCACCCCCTCGCCGCCCTGCTTGTACAGCCTGTCCGCTCGCGCGCAGACCGTCATGTAGTGCCCGGCCAGCCGTGCCGGTGCGCCCACGCCCAGTGGCCCTTTGCCCGCGGCAAAGGCCCGCAGAAGCGTGTGCAGCGTCCACCGTTCTTCGCCGGCGCCCGGGACACTTGCTTCGCGTTGGCTCAGGACCTGGCCTTCTCCGGTGCTCAGGACAGGCGCGTCGTCGCTGCTCGCGGCCAGCCCTTCTCCGGCGCTCAGCGTAGGCTCCTCGCCGGTGCTTGCAGCAAGCGCTTCTCCGGGACCTGCGGTGCGCCCGTCGTCTTGGGCCGGACCCGGCCCCCCGCCTGCCCGGCTTAGCAGCGACAGCTCGACCAGCCGCTCGAGGTGCGCGCCCGCCTGCGCCTCGTCCACCCCCAGCACGGCTGCTGCCGCGGCCGTATCAAAGCTCGTCCCCTCGCCGAACAGGGCCAGCGCCGCAAAGGCCGGCTGCAGAGGCCCCAGGCTCTGCCAGGCTGCCTCAAAGCTGGCGTTGAGGCTCCTGCGCAGCCGGTCCTCGTCGTCCAGGACTGCCAACGCGCCCGCCGCCTCCAGCCGCCCATTCAGCGTCGCCAGGTCCCAGCCGCTCTCCCGGGCCTGGTGCAGCCCGACACTCACTCCCAGGGGCAGGTAGCCTACGAGGCGGAAGAACCGCCCGGTCTCCCCGAACGCGGCCTCCTCCTCGGCCCGCCTCTCGCCCAGCACCACGCGCGCCAGGTCCATCGCTTCTCGCTCGCTGAACTGCTCGAGGGCCAGGCGCTCCGCCTCACGCAGGGCCGGGTGCTGCGTGTCGCGGGTGGTGACGAGCACCGCGCTGCGACCTTGGGGTGGAAAGAGGGTCTCAACCGGCTGCCCGGGCTGCACGTCGTCAAAGACCAGCAGGGCCTCCCGGCCGCCCACGAGCGCCCGCCAGGCTGACGCCCTGGCTTCCTCGTCGCCACCGGCGAGCTGTTGGCCCCACACCCCGGCCCACAAGCTGGCGATGGCCGGCAGGTCCTGCTTCCCGCATTCAGCCCAGAGCACGCCGTCTCGGAAGCGGTCGGCCACCCTGGCAGCCGCGACCCTGGCCAGCTCGGTTTTGCCCACGCCTCCCATGCCCGTCACAGCCGTGATGGCCACCCTTCTCCCCGGACGCAGGCGGTCGACAAGGCGATGGATCTCGTCCTCGCGTCCCACGAACTCGCTCAGAGTAGCAGGGGCCGCCGACCCAGCGCGAGGGTGTGCTACCCGGGGCGAAGCGACGTCCCTGAAGCTCGCCCCGATGATTTCGAGGATCGTCCACATGGTTGCCGCCGCAGCCACCAGGGCACCCGCGGTGGCCAGCACGACCGCCGGCCCTACCTCTGAGGAAGACAGCCTGGGCACCAGGTTCCAGTACAAGAGGAGCCCGACCAACAAGGCGACGGCCAGGGCCGTCACTGCTGTTGCCAGGAGGATCCATTTCTTCGATTGGCTCATGGCTGTCTCACTCCTCCGCAGGCAGCATCTCAGCCGCCTGTTGCGAAGCCGAAACGCAACACGCCAGCTCGACCCGGGCAAAAGGAAAAAGCCCGCCCCGGCTGGGGACGGGCCTCACGAGCTGCGGCACTCAACGTGGCGCCCACCCCGCGCCTGGTGATAACTCGCGCTTGCTACGGCCGCGAGACTCTTTCTTGTCAAATCGTATCGATTATACCACAATTTGCCCGAGAGAGCAACAGCGAGGCCGGGCCGGTTTTTCATAACGGGTCCAGGCATTGGAAAGGTCAGTCTTGAAGCCGGTTCACCTTGCGCCGGGCGGCCTGTGGGCGAAGAAGGCGGCGATGCCATCGAGTGGTGGAGGATCGCGGTGCAGAGCCTTCGCTTCCCGCAGCCGGGGAGCCAGGCGCCGATTGGAGAATCGTGGCGCAAGTAGCCCAGCGTTGCACACAAGCCAATTTGGCGATATAATGAGTGTGCACAGAGCAGGCGGCAGTTGTATTCCCGGCCGCCCAGTTGGGCGGCCCACCTGCTACGGCGAGGCGCAGGATGATCAAGAGACGTCGTCTTGGCGGCGCCAGGGCTGCCTGGCTTTCCGGCCTGGTCCTGACCCTGGTGATCGCCGCCTGCCTGCCGCCTGGCGGCACACCCCCGGCAACGGGCCTTCCTGCCCAGGTCGCCAGCCAGAAGCCGCCACCCGCGCCAACTTCGACTTCCCGGCAACCGGCGCCTACCGCGGCACCGACCTCGACCGCGGACCGATCCCCACTGGGGCCACACCCGTTCCCCGCACGCCTGGCGCAGATCCCGCTGGCTCCGGCCGGACAGGTGTTGGGCCACCTCCTGCTGGATCCTGAAGGCGGCCGGCTATACATCACCGACAGCACGGGGATGCTCCACGTTCTGGACTCGACAACCTACGAAGAGGTGGCCACAGTGCCGGTCGCGAGCAGCTGGGATCCGGCGTACGAGACCAGAGAGAGCCTGGCGTTGGATGCCGCCCGCCAACGGCTGTACGTCGCGGCCGAGACCAGGCCACAAGGAGTCGTCACCGTGGTCGACACAGCCGAGCTCAGGGCGCTGGGATCCATCACCCCAGGGGGCGCCATCAGCCTTGATCCTGGGCGCGAACGCCTATACGTCGGACGTGCCCAGTTCGACAACCCTATCTGGGATGCCAGCTATGCCCCGCTTAGCCAGGCCACCGGCAAGGTGTATGACGCCGAGACCCTGGCAGAGTTGGCGGACCTACCGGTGAAAGGCCGCCCGGTCTACGATCCCCTGGCCGACGAGCTGCTCATCGTCTCTTTCACTGTGCTCCGGGTGGACCCCGACAGCCTGCAGATCGAGGGCGACCTGCTGCCCGACGTTAGCGCTCAGCCCTGTCCGGAATGCAGCGGTGTCTCATCGGCCACGGAGGCGCGCCTCGACCTGGAACAGAATCTGATCACCGTCCAGCTGCAGACGAGCGTTGCCGGACATTCGGTGGACCCGCCGCCGGATCGCACCTTCGACGCCACGACGCTGGAACCCATGCCCGACCCGAGCCTCACGCCTCCTTTCGCTCCGGCATGCAACGGGCGGCGCAAGCTGCCGGCGGCGGTGCGCGAACGGGCGTACATCGAGGTTGCCCGCGATGGCTATGCGCCATCCCGATCCCTGTCGGTGGTCACGCTGGACGGGGAGCCGGTCACAACTCTCGAGGGCATCACGCTCGGCCTGCTCAACCCCAACACCTGCCAGTCATATGTGCGCGTGGGGGACCGCGTCGTGGTTCTCGACTTACCAGACCTGGCACCGGTGGGTTCGCTGCCGCCGGCCGCTTATACGCTGGACGCCGGGACGGGGCGCTTGTACGGGCTGGCAGGCGCGGATCTGCTCGTGTTCGCCGAAAGCGGTGGCCAGCCTGAGGTGCCGCCGCCAGAACCCGCCGAGTTGCCGGATCGAGCCGTCACCCTCATCCGCCCCTCGCCTGGCTATGCTAAAGACCGCACCATCTTTGTCGGGGTCGGCCAGCCTCCCGACGACCGATACAACTTGCTCTACCGCTCGACGGACGGCGGCGAGTCCTGGGTCCTGCTGCGCGGCGGCCTGCCCAATGATGGTTTTTCTGGGCTGGACTTGGCCGTCTCTCCTGGATTCGCAGCGGATCGGACCCTCTTTGCCGGCGGCATATGGGGAACCGCGGCGGGGCTTGGGGTGTTCCGGTCCATCGATGGGGGCGACTCCTGGAAGCCGGTGAACGTGGGCTTACGCGAGCTACCGGTCGACGATCTCATCCTCTCACCAGACTATCCCCAGGACGGGACCCTGCTAGCCCTGACCCACGGCGGGCCTGCCTGGGCGCCCACCAGCCGGTCCCTACACCTCTCCACGGATCGCGGGAAGCATCGGGCGCGGGTGGGAATGGGCGATGCGCAGGACATTGCAGGCCTGCTTCCGGCGGGATCGAAAGAGCCTCCGGCCACGTTTCGCCTCAGTCCAGTCTGGTCAGGCCCGGGGGGTGGCGTGGAGCGCCGGGTGGCAGGCACCCCCACGTGGCAGGCGGTGTACACCACCGACCAGGACACAAGCGCGCCGGTGTCGGTCCTGCCGTCCCCTGCCATCGAGGCCGATCATACGGTCTATCTCCTGACCCGTTCCGGCTTTTGGCGCTCCGCCAACCTGGGACAGACGTGGGAGCGCTGCCCGCGGCCGAAGCTCGACGACCGGACGCACGCGAACTGGGTGACGGCCGGCGCCCTGGCCGGGGAGCTTGTCTTTGTGGGCACGATGGACGGCGAGCTCCTAACCCTCGACCTCACAAAGCGGTGCGTGCCGCAACAGTGAGTGCCGGACGTCTGGGCTGAAGGTGGGCGAGGCACTGCCCGCCCGGCGGAGCATCTGAAGAGAAGGTTCGACGCTCGGCAACCCAGCTTGAACATGTACACCACGGCATGGCGCAAGTCAAGGTCCCGAAATAAAGCACCTTCCAGGAAGCCCAAGCTTCCTGGAAGGTGCGCGGTTCCGGATCCTGACGAGCTTTGTCGGGCGGGTGCGTGTCAGCGCCCGCTTGCTCCCGGCCTTAGTAGCGGGGTTTGTTCACCTCCACCCGGGTGGCGGTGATCCGCGTCGTGGTGGCTACGGCGTTGATGCTCACCCTCTGGCCTACCTTCAGGCTGCTAAAGGTCGCCTGCGTCCGGAGATCCCCGGACCAGACGTAGTAGATGGTGCTGGTGGTCGTGTAAACCCACTCTGTGTCGCCCCGTTTGGCGATGTACGGGTAGTTGGTCATCTGGATGGTGACAGAGATCCGCTTGCTTAGACTGTCTACTGAGGCGACGGTCCCGGTGAAGGAGATGATGTGCTTCTGCGTCTGGACGTTCCTCTGCTCGGCCAGAACCGAGCGCCCGGCAGCTCCGGCGGCCAATGCCGGCTCAACGAGGAGCATCAGTGCCAGCCCAACGAATGCGACGACGGTCAGCTTTTTCCTCATCGTTCACTACCCTTTCGCCTTACTGGTTTTAACCTACCTTTAACCTTTCCCGCTGATTAGACGCAACCGGGCCAAAAAAGTTATGGGTATTCTGGCTCAGATTGGCAGGTACCAGGCGCGGCGCATCGGACTTGACGTGTGTGATGGTGCATGGTACACTGGGAGCGTTGCGCTGCGCCAGACGTCGAGGCGCAGCCAGAACAGTGGACCACCCGCGACAGAAAGGTCTTGCAAGCACGTGAATCCCATGATAGATCTAACCTGATGTCACCTGAGCAACGGTATCCAGAGCCGACGGTCGGCGCGCTGATCTTTGACCCCGACGGCCGGTTGTGTCTGCTGCGATCGCACAAGTGGGCCGGGAAATACGTCGTGCCCGGTGGCCACGTGGAGCTGGGCGAGACGCTGGAGGCAGCCCTGCACCGGGAAGTGGCCGAGGAGACGGGCCTGGCCATCTCGGACGTCTATCTTCTCCAGGTGCAGGAGTTTGTCTTCGATCCCGCCTTCTGGCGACCGCGGCACTTTATCTTCTTCGACTATGTTTGCCATACCGACAGGACGGACGTCTGGCTGAACGACGAGGCGCAGGACTTTGTCTGGGTGACACCGGACGAGGCGCTGACGCTGCCCATCGAGCCGTACACCGAAAAGGCCATCCGGACCTACCTCGCACAGCAGGCGCGCGAGCCACGAGCCGCAGCCGTGGAGGGCAACGGGGTGCTGCAGAGCCCGACCGGCGCCGGATCGCCATCCCCGGCGCTTCAGGCTCGCTACGCGCACACCAACCTCATCGCCCGCGATTGGCGGGCGCTCGCCCGCTTTTACGAGACCGTGTTCGGCTGCGTACCCGTGCCCCCGGAGCGCGATCTGGCCGGCCCGGCTATGGACGCGGGCACGGGACTGCCCGGCGCGCACGTGCGCGGGCTCCACTTGCGGCTGCCCGGCCATGGCGACCAAGGCCCGACGCTGGAGGTGTTCAGCTACGATGAGCTGGCGGACAGGCCGGCGACGGCGGTGAACCGGCCGGGCCTGGGCCACGTGGCCTTTGCCGTAGGAGACGTAGCGGCGGCGCGGGACGCGGTGCTGGCGGCGGGCGGCCGGCCGGTGGGCGAGGTCGTGACCGTCGAGGTGGCGGGCGGGGCGCGCGTGACGTGGTGTTACGTGGCGGACCCGGAGGGCAATGTGATCGAGCTGCAAAGCTGGTCGAGGTAGTGTTGGACAGTGGTGGCGGCGGTCATGCGCGAGATCAACCCCGCCGTACCAGACGTCAGGCCCGTTGCGCTGCCGTTAACTGTCCTGTTCCCACTGTTGACGGCCTGGAACCGGCTGAGGGGCAAAGGCCCGGAGGCCCTCACCTCGCTGCTCCTGCGGCCGACGGTCGAGCAACTGGCGATGGGCTATAGAATGAGCCGAGGCAGGTAGCGCCCCCCCGCAGATTGTGGCGCGTGCCGCCGGCTTGCGCGCAAGACTGGAGAGAATCACTGGACGCGATAGACTTGAGCCTGGACCAGATCAAGGGCGAGGCGCAGCGCTTGGGGTTCGACCTGTGTGGGGTGGTACCCGCCGTGGAGTTTCCGGGTGTGCCGGGCTGGGCACGCTCGGTTTTGGTCCTGGGGCTGGCGGCGCTGGACCCGGCCTGGGACCTGGAGATGTACATCGAAGAGGCAGGCAGCCGGCGTTGGAGCAAGTGGGCATACGAGCGGCTGGCGGGCGGCGCGGTCCGGCTGGCGCTGTGGCTGGCCGAGGCGGGCTGGCGCGCCGGCGGGCTGACGTACGAAGACAGCTTGGCGGTCCTCGACCTGAAAGCGGCGGCCATCCGGGCGGGGCTCGGCGTGCGCGGGCTGAACACGCTGGTCGTTACCCGGCGGTTTGGGCCCCGTGTGCGATGGGGCGCAGTGTGGACGGACCTGCCTCTACCGGCCGGGCAACCGCTGCTCGACTATTACTGCGTGAGCTGCACCCTGTGCCTGGCCGCCTGCCCGACCGCGGCGTTGGGGCCCACCGGGCTGGATCGCGCCCGCTGCATTGGCGAGTTTGCACC